>CAZSGN010000197.1:0-5487 GCA_964606415.1 uncultured Bacteroidales bacterium | reverse complement strand
GCATCATCTGGAATATGAAGCGTATAAACTTGGCTTGACAATTAAAACACGTCATAATGAGGTAGCGCCTAATCAATACGAATTGGCCCCGAGTTTTGAAGAATGTAATCTGGCTGTTGATCACAATTTGTTGATCATGGAATTGATGAAGCGGATTGCCCGTCATCATAATTTTAGGATTATTTTTCATGAAAAGCCATTTAAAGGGGTGAATGGCACAGGTAAGCATAATAACTGGTCTTTGTCTACCGATACTGGGGTTGTTCTTCATGCACCAGGGAAAAATCCCAAAACAAATCTCCAGTTTTTGACTTTTGTGGTTAATACCATTAAAGCGGTTTATGATCAGGCTGATTTGCTTAGAGCCAGTATTGCTTCTGCTTCTAATGCACACCGTTTGGGTGCGAATGAAGCGCCACCTGCAATTATGTCTGTCTTTCTCGGTGCTGAGGTTTCTGCTATGTTAGACCAGATAGAGAATCAGGTGAGCAGTAAAAAAATGACGCCAGCCGAAAAAACGGCGATTAAGCTTGATATTGGGAAGATTCCTGAAATTCTGCTTGATAACACGGACCGGAACCGGACTTCGCCATTTGCTTTTACCGGAAACCGTTTCGAATTTAGGGCTGTAGGTGGTAAAGCTAATTGCGCATCCCCTATGACTGTTCTTAATGCGGCAATGGCGAATCAGTTGACGGAGTTTAAAAAGGATGTGGATAAGCTTATAGGTAAAGGAATCAAAAAAGATGAGGCAATTCTTCAGGTATTGCGTGATTACATTAAGGCTTCTAAAAATATTCGTTTTGAAGGGAATAATTATAGTGATGAATGGGTGAAAGAAGCTGAGAAAAGAGGGTTGACCAATGTTAATGATGTGCCGGAAGCATTAGAGGCTTTCCTGAGCGATAAAGCGAAGAAATTGTTTTATGATATCGGCGTTTTTTCTGAAGCTGAACTTGAAGGACGTACTGAAGTGCAATTTGAAAATTATACCAGTAAAATTCAAATCGAATCCCGCATTTTAGGTGATTTAGCAATGAATCATATCATCCCGACAGCTATTGAATACCAGAATAAGTTAATGGAGAATGTTAAAGGCCTTAAAGAGTTGTTTTCAGATAAAGAATATCAGGATCTTGCTGGAAATCGGCTGGAGTTAATTAAAACAATTTCAAAGCATATTTCTGAGATCAAGCTTAAGGTTAAAACGATGATCAATGAACGGGCTAAGGCTAATATGATTGAAAACACAAAGCAACAGGCTACCGCGTATTCGAAAAAAGTTTATCCTTATTTTGATCAGATCAGGGAGCACATTGATGCACTTGAATTGATGGTTAATGACGAATTATGGCCATTGCCAAACTACAGAGAGCTTTTGTTCACCAAATAATCATTTTTTAGCATTATTTGTATTTAAAGGCTGTTCCTCATTTTTAGGAGCAGCCTTTTGTTATTTGAAAATCACTATTATCCGGAGAAACTTATTTCCTGGAAAAAGATTGCTTCGCTTTGCTCTCAATGACGCTGTTCAAAAACACTACAAAGTCATCTCATAACGTAGTGAAGCAATCTAAATCTTTGAACTGGATACCATTGTTTGAAAATAAGAATCGCTTAATTTGGGTAAATGCTCATCTTTATGAACAATATTTTTTTGTCTCTTGCTTATAAAATTTTATCCCGGAGTCAGGGAGTTATAGAATATAGTTGGAAAAGATAGCGTGCGAAAAACAGGGAATAATAAATACCTGTTGTTGCCGTTAATTTGTTGTTTGCAGTTTAAACTTTTATTTCTTGATGGATTTTCATTATTTTTACGCTGACTCATTATTTTATAAAGTACATAAAATGATATGATATTCCATTTTATTTTAATCATGGCGGGTAAAATTTACTGATGTTTATGTCGGTTATTGCTTGTTTTTAATTAATGATATGCACATGAAAAAGATTTTTTTTATTGTCCCTTTGATCTTATTTCTTTTTGCTAATGGCTCGCAAGCTCAGGATGATAAGCGGGTGGCCAAAGCAATTAAGACTTACGAGGCTGGTGAATATTTTAATGCTATTGATTTGCTTAAGGAGGCTTACGATCGTTTGTCTGAAAAAGAGGATAAAAATAAGATGGTTTTTTATATAGCACAATGCTATCGGCGGATGAGAGATGCACCAAAGGCTGAATTATGGTATTCGAAGGCGGTTAAACGAGGATATGATGATCCTGTTGTGTATTTGCATTATGCTGATGCATTAAAAATGAACGAAAAATACGAGGAAGCGCTGGAGAACTACGAGGAATATCATGAATTAGTGCCTGATGATCCCAGGGGGGAGCTAGGCTTGAAATCTGCCGAAATGGCTCAGGAATGGATATCCAATCCTACTGGATATATTGTTGACAAGGCACATTTTTTTAATTCTAAAGTGAATGATTTTGCCCCTGTTTATGCTCGCGATGATTACAATGTGGTTTATTTTACTTCTGATCGTGAAGATGCTACAGGAGACGAAATACATGGCGCCTCCGGCAATCATTTTTCAGATATATTTGAGTCAAGAAAAGACCGGAAAGGTGCATGGAGCGTGCCAAATGCTCTTGGTGAAAACATCAATGGTGAGTATTCGGAAGGGGCAAGTTGTTTAAGTGCTGATTACAACCAGATATATTTTTCCCGTTGTGAAAAAAGTAAGAATAACCAAATGGGTTGTTATATTCTTGAAGCAAAAAAGGATGACAATGAATGGGGTAAGCCTGAAGAAATTACTTTTAAGCTGGATGAGGATGAGATGGATCCGGATACTTTATTATTCTTTCATCCTGCTATAAATGCAGAAGGGAATAAATTGTATTTCTCATCTGATATGCCTGGTGGAGAGGGCGCTCTTGATCTTTGGGTGGCTGAAAAGATAGACGATGGCTGGGGGACGCCTGTTAATTTGGGTGAGAAGATTAATACGCCGGGAAATGAAGTTTTTCCTTTTATTCATGAGGATGGCACCTTGTATTTTTCATCCGATGGTCATCTTGGAATGGGTGGATTGGATATTTATAAAGCCGAATTTGTTGCTGAAACAGAGTGGAAGGTACAGAATCTTGGATACCCGATGAATTCAAGTATGGATGATTTTGGAATTGTTTTTCAGGCTGAGGAAGAAAAAGGTTTTTTTACTTCTTCGCGTGGCCGGCGTGGAGATGATGATATTTACTCGTTTCATTTACCTCCAATCCGGTTTAACGTCATTGGAGAGGTTGTAGATGAAAAATCAAATGAGCCTGTACCTAAGGCAAAAGTAAAGTTAATTGGCAGTGATGGAACAACTTTGAATTCTAAAACCGATGAGGAAGGTGATTTTAAATTTATGTTGAAACCTGCCACAGATTATATCTTTATTGCTTCTGCTGATGATTACCTGAAAGGCAAATCTAAAGCCACAACAAAAGGCCTCGAAAGAAGCAAGGATATTGAAACAAGTATCTCTTTGGCTTCTGTTGATGATACCATTGAAATTCCAAATATCTTTTATGATTTTGGCGAAGCTTCATTGAGGTCTGAGTCCAAAAGTTCGCTGGATGAATTGGTTGAAATTCTTAATGACAACCCTAAAGTGACAATTGAATTGATGGCGCATACCGATTCAAGAGGTTCTAAAGAGGCTAATATAAAATTATCTCAGAAAAGAGCACAGTCTTGTATCGATTACCTGGTTGAAAATGGTATATCCGAAGATCGTCTGGTAGCAAAAGGATATGGAGAGTCTCAGCCCAAAACAGTCGATGAATCTATTCATGATAAAGTGCCTTTCTTTGATGTGGGAACAGCGTTGACGGAAGATTTTATTCAGGATTTGCCCTCTGATGATTATAAGGAGATTGCTCATCAGATTAACAGGCGTACAGAGTTCAGGGTGTTATCAACTTCTTATGAACCGGAAGATTAAACGCTTTCTTGGTTGGTTTTTCGATGAAGTTTTTTATTTTTGCACAACATACATTAGAGCAAAACAATATTTTGGCCTCGTAGTTCAGTTGAATAGAACGTCAGATTCCGGTTCTGAAGGTCGGGGGTTTGAATCCCTCCGAGGTCACTTTTTTCCCTCCCCTTTTTGTGGGCGTTTTTTACCAACCCATAATGGATGCTCTTTTGTAACGGCCTAGTTTTTCAAGTACTGCATTCACGTTTTCTTCTTCGCTCATGTAGTTAGCAAGTTTAAACTGGGTGGTGAAAACATTCATTGAGAAATGGCTGTAAATAAATAATTTATCCCGTAGAAGCGATGATTGGTACTGGCTTTTTATTCGTTTGGTGAAGGGTGCAAATAATTGATCTAATTGACTATGGCCAATGATCCACAAGTGACTATCCGGCCATAACTGATGAATTTTAAAAACCAATTCTGCCATGTATTGCTGACTTTCGATAAACAATTCCTGGTAACGTTTTTGATATTTGCGTAGGTTATTGGTGCGTGGTGTATGGATGGGCATTTTGTTTAAAATGATGACTTCGCTTTTAAAGTTATCTGTCAGGTTATGCTCGGCAAAGAATGTTCGGCAAATTCGTCCGGCCGGGCCAATAAGATATTGTCCTTTCGCTGCTTCTTCTTTTCCCGGGTTATCGCCAACGATGATGTAAGAGACATTCTCTTTGGGAGGATTTCTCAATTCGCTATTGCCGATAATCTGAATATCATCATCTGTAACTGATTGCCAGAATGAAATTTTTTTATCAAAATCAGCTATAAGGTTTTGGTATGCTATATTTTGCTTATTCATAATGGATTAAAACAAAAAAGCAGCAAAAAATGCTGCTTTTTTTAGATAGAAGAGGAGCATTTATAATTTGAAATATTCAAATTTTTTGGTTTTGACATTTTTATTACGATTAAGATCTCCTGATTTAATCAGATTGGTTAAAATACTTGAAATATCAGTTGGTTTGTATTTTTTACCAAAGCGAATATCGGCTTCCTCAATAATTTCCTTGACACTTTTAGGTTGCTTGAAAAAACCCGAATCAAGAAGCTTTCGTATAATTACTGTGGGGCCTTCTTTTCGGCTTGTTCTTGGTGTTTTTGCCTTTTGAGGCGAAGGGCTTTTTTTGGTTTCCTGCACTTGCGTCGAAGCTTTAGGGGGCCGGCCCGCTTTTCTTTTGCCTGTAGGTTTAGTTGTTGATTGAACATCTGCAGAAAAAATATTTCCTTGTTCAATTAATGCTTCAAGCATCTTTAGCTGGACTGCTTCTGATTCAAAAGAATTGAGCACACTTGCCAATTCCTTAAGTTGACCTTTTAACTCCTGAATGTTATTTGCCATGATTATTTATTTTTTATTTAATGTAAAAATATAAAAATAGTATTTTTTTTATATAATATTTCATTTTTTTTATAAATATCAGGTTTATAAGGTGGTATTTAATTATTAAAGTTTTGCAGTAAATTAATTAAGATTGAATTTTAATTTTCTTGTGTGTGTGGCCAGTGAAT
>CAZSGN010000196.1:0-5488 GCA_964606415.1 uncultured Bacteroidales bacterium | reverse complement strand
AAGGTTTAATGCTTTTTGCTTATCCGCTTCAAGTTGTTTTTTGAGTGCATCCAGAGAAGAGAATTTTTTTTCGTCACGGAGCCGTTGAATGAATTCAACAGTGATATTTTGATGATAGATATTTTGGTCAAAATAAAAAATATGTGCTTCAACTGATTTTTCATTGCCCGGGGCAATGGTCGGATTGTGCCCGATATTCATCATGCCTTTGTAAGTGTGATGATTAAGGATGATGCGAATGGCATAAACACCATTGGCAGGGAGCAATTTGTAGGGTTCATTTAAATGGATGTTAGCTGTAGGGAAACCAATGGAGCGACCGATTTTTTTGCCTTTAATGATAGTGCCCTTCAGGAAATAGGGATAACCAAGCATTTCCCGGGCGTTATCCATGCAACCTTCCAAAATAGCGTTACGGATAGATGTTGAACTGATGTCTCCATCCGGTAAACGTGTTTCATCAATTTGTTCGACGGTAAAGTGAAATATTTCTGATAATTTTTTGAGCAAGGCATAATCGCCTTCTCTGTTGCGGCCGAAATGATGATTGTATCCAACGATAAGGTGGTGAATACCAATTTTGTCAATTAGGTATTCTTCAATATATTGATGTGCTGTCAGAGAAGCAAAAGTTTCAGAAAAATTGATCAGGATGAGATGGTCAACACCTAACATGGCAAGGCGTTCTTGTTTTTCCTCCAGTGTAGTGAGCAATTTTAGCTCTTCTCCCGAGCCTGTTATCCATCTTGGGTGGGGCCAGAAAGAAAGAATGACCGATTCCCCGTTCTTTTCACGCGCCCTTTCGATTAATTTTTTTACAAGAGAAGCATGACCGCGGTGGACACCGTCAAAAAATCCTGTTGTAATAATGGGACGGGTAATAGGCCTTGAGGGTATGTGGTGATGTATTTCCAAATAAATAATTTTAAATGGCAAAAGTAAAGGATTTGTTGTTATTTATAAAGCATGTTGAAAAAATCTTTTATCGATCATCGTTTAATTAAAAGGACTTGTATTTTTGGTCTTTCCACATATTTTAATCCTGAGTAAAGTGATTTTTCACTTCGTTTAAATCGCTCAACTCAGGGAAAATATGGTTTAAGGTCGTTTATATGTTGTATTTTATTTTTCAGAAGTTGGAAATTTATTAACTTTCAAAAGAGTTGCTAAAAGATATTTATGAGGTAAGCAGTTCTTTTCTCTCAGGATTTATTTTTAATTTTGAAAATGACTGAGGGTGAAGATCATTTTATACAAACATGTTCATAAAAAAAGCACTTTATGTATTCAGAAAGCAATCGACTGATTGAAAATTTATCTTTTTGGGGTTAATAATAAATGTTTAAAAAAATATATACACATGGATAAAATACATTATCGGGTAGAGTTGGATACTTTGGGTGAAATTAATGTTCCGGAAGATCGTTATTGGGGCGCACAAACGCAAAGATCACTTGAGAATTTCCCTATTGGCGATGAAAAGATGCCAGTGCCCATTATCAGGGCTTTTGCCATTGTGAAAAAGGCAGCAGCATTGGTTAATGAAAATATAGGAATCCTTGAAACAGAAAAAAGTAAATTAATCGTCCAGGTTTGTGATGAAATCAGCACGGGTTTGTTGGATGATCATTTTCCTCTTGTCATTTGGCAAACTGGATCGGGGACGCATACAAATATGAATATTAATGAGGTAATTGTTAATCGTGCTGAAGTATTGATCGGTGGAAACCTAAAGAATAAGGAACGGTTTCTTCATCCTAATGATGATGTGAATATGTCTCAATCTTCAAATGATACTTTTCCTACTGCAATGCATGTAGCTACTGTTGAAGCAGTAGATAACATTCTATTACCTGCGTTGAAGGCATTTCATAAAAGCCTGCAGGAAAAATCCATGCATTTTGAAACACTTGTAAAGATAGGACGCACTCATTGGATGGATGCTACTCCAATTACCCTTGGGCAGGAATTTTCCGGATATGCACAACAAATTAAAAATGGCATCAGTGGAATCGAACATTCAAGAAAAAGACTTTATGAATTAGCTCTTGGGGGCACCGCTGTTGGCACCGGCTTGAATGCACCTGTTAATTTTGATGTAATGGTTGCCGGGAAAATCGCGGAATTGACCGGAAAGCCTTTTTTAACCGCTCCCAATAAATTCGAATTACTTGCGGCTCATGATGCGTTCGTTGAACTTTCTGCTATGATGCGAGGAGTTTCGGTTAGCCTCATGAAAATTGTTAATGATATCCGGGCCATGGCTTCCGGGCCAAGGAGTGGGCTTGGTGAATTGATCTTGCCAGCTAATGAACCTGGTTCATCCATTATGCCCGGGAAGGTTAATCCTACGCAGGCCGAGGCTCTAACCATGGTTTGTGCACAGGTAATTGCAAACGACCAGGCTGTTGTATCCGGGGGCATCAATGGTCATTTTGAATTAAATGTTTTTAAACCTTTGATTATTCATAATGTTCTTCGTTCTGCGAGATTATTGGGTGATGCTTGCTTTTCTTTTGAAAAACGGTGTCTCCGGGGCATTGAGCCTAATCTTGAGCGGATTGATGAAATGGTTAGTCAATCTTTAATGTTGGTTACTGCTCTTAATCCGTATATCGGGTATGAAAAGGCAGCCCAAATTGCAAAAAAGGCTTATAAGGAGCAAATGACGCTTAAAGAGGCGGCTATGGCTTTAAACTTTGTGACCGCAGAACAGTTTGATTCATGGGTTGATCCCAAAAAAATGGCTAATATTTGATTTTTTTTTGTATATTGTAGGGGCTTTTGATTATTAACCCTAAAATCATTAAAATGGAAGATCAAAAACAACCTACTGGTGAAGGCCAGGGCTTGGGAGTATTGGCTTATCTGATTAGTTTTTTGGCGATCATTGTTAGTTTGATATTTCATAGTTGGCCATCTGTTGTATTAAGTTTAATTGCATTGGGTTTATCTATTAAAGGCTTGACTGATGCAAGTAAAGGCAATGGCCCTGTTCCTTTTGTCCGCGGTGCACTAATCGCGTCTGGCATGATCTTTTTAATATGTCTTTTCTTTTTTCTTTATACAAGAACAGCTGTTTTTCAAAAAAATGATGTTGTTGAAAAAGTAATTCCTGTTGAAAGGGTTGTCAATCAGGTTGAAGCTGAAGGAGAGAACAAAGAAAATGAAGATAATCCGGTGCCGGAGACGGGTGATGATCCGGATAAGTCAGAAGAGCATTTAAAAAATATTGAAGCAAGTGATAGTATGATGAGTGATGAGGAAAAAGCCGAACAATTATCCAAAGCAGCTGATGATCTTTTTAAAGAGATGGATGAGGAGCTTGAAGATTGAGCCTGTAAATTTAAAGGGTCAATGATGATCTCAAAAAATGGGCCCGTATATTTTTCTGAATGAGTTCAAAATATAAAATTGCAGGCATACCCTCATATATACATATGGCCTATTGCTGTTTGAAAAGATTGGTTCTACTCTTATTTTAATGGTTAAATATTTAAATGATATAAGACACTATTAAAATTGTTAAAATATTGTTGTACATGTAGTTTAAATATTGCGTTTTCAGATTGATGCAATATAGTTGCTCATTTTTGGCAAACAATCTCCATTAAAATACAACCCAACATATAAACGACACTTAAACCATATTTTACCTACATATAAACAATTTAATTTGCAAGCTTTCATTAAATTAGTGGTAGAACCCAAAGGATTTATCGTGACATGAAAAAATCATCCAGAACAAATTTTTTAGCCGGGCGAATTCCTTTTTCAGTTTTTTCAAGCGAACAGCATTCGTTGTAAATGTCATGCTCAAAAAATAATGTGTAATCGTTTATCAATGCTTCTTTAAGAAAATCTTCTTTTTCTTTGACGGTTTTCAGAGGTTCAATATCAAAAGCGCAAATATAAGGCAAAGGAATGTGTGACATGACCGGTATCAGGTCAGCACAGTAAACCAGGGTTTCTTGGTTATTCATTTGTATAAAAGGAATAATTTGTCCCGGGGTGTGGCCATGATAAAGGCGCAGCTCAATATTTTCGCTAAGCTTGTAATTACCTTCGATGAAGTTTAATACGCCAGCTTCTTTTAACGGGACAAAATGGTTTTGCATGTAAGAAGCTTTTTCACGGGCATTAGGGTTTTTGCCTTCATCCCATTGGGCAGTGCTGAGCCAGTATTGAGCATTGGGAAACGCCGGTTGATATTCTTCATCCTTATTTTTCTCAACAGCTCCGCCACAATGGTCAAAATGCAGATGTGTTAATATTACATCTGTAATATCCTTTTTTTCGAAACCTGCTTTTTTCAAGGATTTTGTCAGGGAAATCTCTTTATCAGGATAGTAATATTTAAGGATTTTTTCTTCTGGGTTTTCTCCCAGCCCGGTATCAATTAGAATCAGGCGCTTGTTTTTTATATCTTCTATTAAAAGGCTGCGCATGGTTAGGGTGACCAGGTTTTGGCTGTCTGCGGGGTACATTTTTTCCCAAAGAACTTTTGGCACAACTCCAAACATGGCTCCGCCATCCATTTTAAAACGTCCTGCCTCAATTGAATATAGATTGATTTGCATGATCATTAATAATTAAAAGTTTGCATATTTTGATGTTATTCCATTAAGCAGCTGTCTTTTTTGAATCTTTTATTTGTTCTACTTGCTACTGACTCTTTTTAAAGGTTGATGATTGTATCAAAAAATTGATAGAATAAAAGAGCAAATGATAAAGGGAGAAACTTTACAACAGAAAAAAAACACTTCTGATTGATTTTTATTGATTGATTACCTGGCGTAGCAGTTGCTCATCTTCATGGCTTAGTTCTCCGGATTTTGATTTTAATGTCGCTACGACATGCTTTGCATTTTCTCCCAGTTTGTTTTTTATTTTTTTGAAGAATGATCCTGTGGATAATTTATAAGTAGTAAATAAAATAATTTTTTTGTTTTCTAATGCAGGTAATGCAGACACCCAGTTTTTCCATCTTTTTGTCGGATGTTGCAGAAACAGGAAAAGGCCACTTGTCCATCCTCCTGTGATAAGTAAATCATAGTTGGTTGATTCGACAGGATCGAGATGCTCAACAGAGTTTACATTCGTTTCGTGCCCTTCTTTTTGTAGTATAGAGGCAATCTGTTCGGCCATTTTACGGGTAGTGCCTTTTAAGCTGTCATAAGTAATCAGAATATTCATGGTTGATTTTTTTGGTTTCAGAAACGAAGGTAATTGTTTTTGAATGGTTTTTTGATTCTTTTTTTCAGAAAAAATAACTGAGAGTCATTGCAAATAAAAAATCTTTGTTATTTTTGCAGTCCTGAAACAATGGTCCCTTCGTCTAGTGGTTAGGACGCAGGGTTTTCATCCCTGAAACAGGAGTTCGATTCTCCTAGGGACTGCTTTAAAACCCGGAATCAATATTGATTCCGGGTTTTTAAGTTTGGCTAATTTCTCATGTAACAAATAGCAGAAGATAAGGCTGGAGCAT
>CAZSGN010000195.1:0-5491 GCA_964606415.1 uncultured Bacteroidales bacterium | reverse complement strand
AAAAAACGCAATATTTAAACTACATTTAAACTACATGTACAACAATATTTTAACAATTTTAAAAGTGTCTTATATTATTTTCATGGCTTGGTCCATCTAGTTTTTTTGTTTTAGATTTTCCAGATTAATCTGGAGATTAAAAAAAGAGAGATTCTCATCTATTTTTTCGAAATTGTAATGAATCTGGTTATCACATACTCGTGCGATTTTAATAAATCCTAATCCGGCACCTCCTTGAGGGGTATATTGACCATCTTTAATCGTGTTAATGTATAGCTCTTTTAAAGAATTGGCATCAAGGGTTTTGATTTGGTCTATACGCTTTTTAACATTTTCGACGTCATGATTAAGAATAGGATTGCCTGCTGATATTAGAATCTTGTCATCGTTTTTTTTTTCAATAATAAAATAAGGCTTTTTAGCGGGATCCAATTCACCGGATTTTTCAAAACATCGGGTATATTTTAAAATATTTTCAAGGGTTTCAATGGTGATGGTGATGATTTTTTTGAAAAACATAACACGTATACCGGAATTTTCTTGTTGATCTCTGATTTGATTGATCAATGAATCAATGGTTTCGGAGTTAAGATTTCCCTGGTATTTAACAATATAATGACTTTCTCTCATAAGCAATTGATAAAAAGGGGCTTATTTCTTCTTCCAAATTTATGATTTTTTTTTGTTATTAAGTATTTATTTTGAAATAACCCTTTAATGAGTTAAAAATTAATTTTACTTTGACAAATTAGAAGTTTTATAGAAACTAAGTTGTGTGATATGAGTAAAACGAAAGCCTTACATCTCCTTAGACCCGAAAAATCGGGGCAGGCTGCTTAAGCGATTTCTGATAAAAGTTACTCAATTTGGGTTTTAGACAAGCGAAAAAATAAATGACCAGGTTTTTTACCAGAGATTGATAAAAAAAATAAGTGCATTTTTTTGGCTAATATTCTTTCGTGTATCCTTCATCCTGTAATAGGTTTTCTCCGTGGGAGGCTTTTACAGCGAGTTCATCACATCTTTCGTTCTCTTTAATATTTGCATGGCCCTTTACCCAGTGAAGACTTACCTGGTGTTTTCTGTAAATTTGTAGAAAGCGTTTCCAAAGATCAGGATTTGTTTTCTTATTGAAATTCTTTTTTTCCCAGTTAAAAACCCAACCTTTATTGACGGCATCTGCTACATATTTGGAGTCGGTATATATTTTAATAGTTGTGTTTTTGTTTTTAAGTGCCTCCAGGCCTTTGATAACGGCCAGCAATTCCATCCGGTTGTTTGTTGTATTAATAAAACCTTCAGCGATTTCTTTCCGATGGGTACCACTCATTAAGACAACCCCATATCCGCCGGGGCCAGGTGTTCCTCTGGCGGCGCCATCTGTATACATTGTCACGGTTTGCGTCATATGATTTATTCTATCAATTCTAATTCGTCCATGATATAAGATGCGTTGGCAAATTTGTCAATGATAAATAAAATGTAACGAATGTCAACGGCAATACATTTTTGTAATTCTTTTTCATAATTTATATCTCCACTCATGGACTCCCAGTTTCCATCAAAAGCAAGCCCTATAAGATTTCCGTCCTGATTGATCACTGGACTACCAGAATTACCTCCGGTGATGTCATTATTATTGATAAAGTTAACCACGAGTTTTTCTTCTCCGTATGGAGAATAATCTTTTTCTTTATATAGATCTATTAATTTCTGCGGGACATGGAATTCTTCCTGAGTAGGATCTTTTTTTTCCATGACTCCTTTTAAATGGGTTTTATAATCATAGTAAACAGCATCTCTGGGGTGATATCCGTTAATGGTGCCATAGGTCATTCTCATGGTAAAGTTTGCATTAGGATAATAAGTTTTATCTTCATTCATTTCCATGAGACCTTTCATATATAAGCGTTCACCTTTTTGGCGTGGTGTATTCATGGAGTCCATTTTTTCAAACAGGTCTATGTATATGTCATAGAATTGTTTCCCGGCAACAAATGCAGGGTCTTTTCTCAGTTTCCTGGATTTTGGTTTTTCAAGAAAATCAAATAATTCTTTTTGTGAGGTGAAATAGGAAGCATCAAACATATCCTTAACATATTCATCGAAATGAAGGTCATATTTCTTTTTGATTCTGTTAAAGAATTCAGGGTGAAAGGATTGGTCGATATTCTTGTAATAGATTTCCAGCATTTTGGTAATGACTTTTTGGTCAGTTTTCAAATCATAATTTTTATAGAAATCTTTGGCTTGTTTTTTAATTTCGTTGGTGAGGGAATTTATTTCTTCATCGCTGATATCCTTTTTCTCCAATTGTTCATAGAGATTTTGGGCGGATGTTGAAAAATCTATTAATTCAGCGCTTTTGAATATGGCTTCGTCAATATAACGGTAAGGTTTTTTATAATTTTTACGATATTCTATACTTTTCCTGATTAGCGAAAGGGCTTCGCCATATTTTTCTTCTCTTTCTTTGTTCTTTGATACCCAATTACGGTAAGCTTTTTCGGTTTCTCTTTTTTCTTCTGCTATTGATAATTTTTTCAAGGCTTTACTTTGGCCAATGGAATATTTCCAGTAATTGCTTGAATGTGAGTACTTGGATGCGTATTTAATGCGAACGGTATCATTGAGTGCCATCATTTTTTTAAGTATTTTTTGGCGTTCTCCTCTTATTTTTATTCGCGCAGGGTGATCAATGTTAAGTTGTTCCATTATTTGATAAGAAGTCCAGTAGCGGTCTGTGCGTCCCGGATAGCCTAGTATCATACTAAATGCATTGTCTTTAATTCCTTTTAATGATAGCGGGAAATAGTGTTTGGGGTTTAATGGAATATTATCTTCCGAATAATCTGCAGGTTTTCTGTCAGGTGCAGTATATATTCTGAAAAGCGCAAAATCCCCGGTATGCCTTGGCCACATCCAGTTATCTGTATCTCCCCCGAATTTACCAATTGATTTGGGAGGGGTTCCTACAAGACGAACATCTGTATATTCTTCATATATCATCAAAAAGTATTGATTGCCTTCAAAAAAACTTTTTATCCGGCCAATCAGGTGTGTGTCCTGGGTCGCTTCCTGTATAAGTTCTTCTTTGTTTGCTTCAATGACAGCATTTCTTTTTCCTTCATCACGGATGGTGTCTGTATTTTTAAGCACATCTTCCGTGATTTCTTTCATCGAAACCAGAAAAGTTGCGGTAAGGCCTTCGCAGGGAATCTCGTCTTCTTCTGAAGCAGCCCAGTATCCTGTTTTCAGATAATCCTTTTCAACGGTCGATATTTGCTGGATAAAGTCAAAGCCACAATGGTGGTTTGTAAGCAGTAATCCTTTAGGGGATATGATTTCACCTGTACAGAAGCCACCAAAAATAACCACGGCATCTTTTAATGATGATTCATTTACAGAATATATATCAGATGCGGAAAGTGTTAATCCCATGCTCTTCATCTCCGGCATGTTCAGATTTTTAATTTTCGGCAGCAACCACATTCCTTCGTCTGAGCGTCCGGGGAGGCTGAGTAGTATGCTAATGAGCAGTATAAATATTCGCTTCATGTTTATGATGTTTAATATTGAAGTTGCTGTTGAGATTATAGTTGATATTAAAATATAATTTAAAAAACGGAGTAGGTTTTTCGTAAAAATAAAAGATTTTATTTGAATGGAATTAACTTTGAGGAAATTTGTTAAATAGAGCTTGTCCATAAAATCAGGAGTCTGACTTGTGAATTTTTAATTTAAAGTTTGCTGATTTCAATTAAATGAGAAAAGCCCGGAGAATGTTATAGAAAATGATTGTTCTGTGTTCTTTCTGAAGCCTGTATGGTACATTATGGCAGGTGCTTAAGAGAAGCCAGATTTCTCTATGAGTAAGTTTTTTTTTGAATTGTCCAAAAAATATATTGACCAATGAAACACGATATACGCGAAACAGAGCAGGAGACACTTTTAGGATTTCTCCGGGACCAGGGTGAAAAACCTTTTAGGCTCAAGCAGATTAATCAGTGGCTTTGGAAAAAGGCGGTAGTTGATTTTGATCAGATGACAGATCTTTCTGAGCAGCTTCGAACATTGCTTAAGAAACATTTTATTATTCAGCATGCTAAGGAAGAGATTGTGCGTAAGAGCAATGATGGAACAATCAAGGTTGTTTTTTCTGTTGGTGAGGGCCATTTGGCAGAGGGTGTTTTAATTCCTTCTTCAGATCGTGTTACGGCTTGTATCTCTTCCCAGACCGGTTGTAAACTTAAATGTCGTTTTTGTGCCACAGGTGCGATGAAAGAGGCTTTTGACTTGTCCTCGGGCCAAATTGTTGATCAGGTGGTTTTGTTAAATAAAAAAGCGATTGAAGAGTATGGTCATGGTTTGAGCAATATTGTCCTGATGGGAATGGGAGAACCTTTGCTTAATTATCATCATGTGGTAAGAGCTATCCGTTTGTTGTCTTCTCCTGATGGACAGGGTTATTCGCCTAAACGCATTACATTATCTACAGCTGGCCTTGTCAAACAGATTCGGAATCTTGCCGATGAGCAATTGAAAATAAATCTGGCCATCTCATTACATGCTGCTAATAATAAGTTAAGGTCGGAGCTGATGCCTGTTAATAAAAGGAATCCGTTAGAAGAACTGGGAGATGCTGTTCGTTATTTTTATGACCAAACGGGCATGAGGGTGACTTTTGAGTATCTGCTTTTAAATGACTTTAATGATAAAATTGAGGATGCCCGGGATTTGGCTGCTTTTTGCAGAATTGTCCCTTGTAAAATTAATTTGATTCGTTATAATCCTGTGCCGGGAATACCATTTGAAGCTTCGATAAAAGACCGGGAATGGTCTTTTATGAATTTTCTTGAATCAAGGAATATGATTGTCCAGGTACGGCGAAGCCGGGGAGGAGATATTGATGCTGCATGTGGGCAATTGGCTAACAGAAATAAGTGATTATTTTTCCGGAAAATCGATGCTCAGTTGTTCTGCATAAAGATTAAAGGATATGCGGTGATATGGAGAAATGCCATGCGCCCGGATTGCTTTTTTGTGGGCTGGCGTCCCGTATCCTTTATTTGTGTTCCATGAATAATGGGGGTGCTTTTGATGAAGGGCTTCCATATATTCATCACGATAAGTTTTTGCCAGAATAGATGCAGCGGCAATTGAAAGGTATTTTCCATCGCCTTCTACAATGCAATCATGCGGAATGTTTTTGTAGGGAGTAAAACGGTTCCCGTCGATAATTAAATGGCCAGGTTGGGTTTTTAGCTGATCGATGGCCTGGTGCATTGCTTTAAAACTGGCGTTTAAAATATTTATTTCATCAATTTTTTGATTGTCTATAGATGAAACAGCCCAGGAAGTAGCTTGTTCAAGTATGGTTTCCCGGAGCTTAATCCTTTGTTTATGTGTTAATTTTTTACTGTCATTTAGAAGCGGGTGGCTGAAGTCTTTTGGTAGAATGACAGCAGCAGCAAAAACCGGTCCGGCAAGG
>CAZSGN010000194.1:0-5495 GCA_964606415.1 uncultured Bacteroidales bacterium | reverse complement strand
CGTTAAAAATATGGTATCATTGTATTGATGAGGATCAACAACCTGTTTTTCAGACAAGAACATGTATTTCTCTGCATTAATCTGAATCCCGATCTGTTCATAATCTTTAAAGTTAACTAAATAATGCCCGCTTTCATCAACGCCCGATCTGGCGTCAATCTCTTTCCCTTCTTCATCAGAAAAAGTAATCCTGGCATGTGGAATAATAGTATCCTTATATTTACACCTTACCTGCCCTTTCATGATTAAGCGATCAAGAAAGACCCCTTCATAAATATCAAGTCCTCCAAAACCTTCTTTTCTGATTGACGAAAAACTAAAATGTTTTCCATCTGGTTGAAGATGAAAAAACAAATCATGATGGGGTGAATTAATAGGATATCCAATATTAATCGGCTCACCCCATTCTCCATTACGATCTTTTACAGAATAAAAAATATCATACCCCCCAAATGACATCTCGCTGTCCGAACTAAAGTAAAGCGTGTCTCCTGTTATTGATAAAGACACCGCCTCTTCATTTGATTGCGTATTGATATTATCCAGGTATACCGGATCCCCCCAATCCCCCTCCTGGTCCTTGCTTATACAATAAATATCCCTGTCTCGTGCAACACCCCCTTCATGAGTAGAAACAAAAAAAAAGGTGTTTCCTTCCGGCCCAAACACACATGAAGTCTCTGCATCTTCCGAAGCAATAACGTCAGGCAAAAAAGGTTTAAAAGCGGTCCATTCTCCACCCTTCTTATCCGCAAAAACAATATCCCCTCCATTCATATCATGAAAAGCATAAATACGCTTCCCATCCTCACTTAACCCAACAACCGACTCATTCACTGCAGTGTTAGGAGGTGACCCAATATTATTAACAGTTTGCTGCAAACGGTCATAAACATAAATATCCTCAAAATACTTATTATCGATGGGATTACGTTTACCTTTGGTTGTCCCCGGCCTTTTAGATGTAAAATAGATTTTATTTTCATGGGTAACTGCATTATAATCATCATATCCGGAATTTAACTTGCTCCCATAATTATCAATTTTAACTGACAGTGGCTTTTCTAACGCCTTATTCATTTGCACGCATTGTGATTCTCGTTTTTCAATGTCTTCTTTATAAGAAAGTTTTTCAAGTTTGGATAACTGTTCATAAAAATAATTATAAAATTTCATTGCCTTATCTGGCTCCATTTGTAATTGGTGGGCATAGCCCATTAGAAAAAAAACATCATGAGCCACAGACGAGTCCATGGATATGGCTTTATTAAAATATGATAATGCATTGGTGGGCTGATTCATGCCAAAAAGATAACAACACCCAACCTTATATTGGACCGGGGGGAAATCATCACGATAAGCCAAAACTTTCAAATACTGAGCAAGCGCCTGATTGTAACGCCCTGCTCCCTGCCGAAAAAATTTTTCTGCCTCTTGCATAGAACTCCAGGCCGCAGAAAAACCTTCCCTGTCAGGAATTTTAAAAGATTCTTTAGATATCTGTATGTTTTGCTGAGAAAAACTATAAAAAGCAAAGACGAATAAGCATGTTATAAAAAAAAGAAGCTTCTTCATTATTTTATTTTTTACCACTGTAACGATCAATCTGTTAATATACAATTTGTATTTGCAACCTGTCGCTAAAGGAAGGACAGCGTTCATTAACAAAAATTCACTAACAACATTATGTTAATGAATATAAGCTACCAGCAAGAATCAGCTAAAATTTTCTTTTACTCAAAAAACAGTCATTCTCTTCGATCATGAGCCAAAGCTCCATTCAAAAGCCTCTCCTGGTCAAAATCAGGAATTTTATACGAAATAAATCGATATTTCGCATAAATTGTATGACTCAACTCAGATCTTACATGCTTATTTTATCGAAAATAATAAATAAAACAAATATTTGGAAAAATTATAAGACTCAACTCAGAACATACCTGCTTATTTTAACGAAAATAATAAAAAAAACAAAACGCAAGGAATAAATTGTAAAAAAATTCATTTTTAAGATGATGGGTCGAATTCAAAATCTGCATACTGCTCAGAAACACGATCCAGGGTATGCAAAATTTCATCAACATTAAGAGATGTCACCAATTTAAGCCTTGTTTCCTTAAAATGAGGGAGTCCTTTAAAATAATTAGAAAAATGACGACGCATTTCAAAAATTCCACGCGGAGCACCTTTCCATTCCACCGACTTCAATAATTGCTCTTTTGCTAACTGCACGCGCTGATCAATTGAAAAAGGAGGCAACAGCTTTCCATGATCAAGAAAATGACGTACTTCTTTGAATATCCAGGGACGGCCAATTGCAGCACGTCCTATCATCACCCCATCAACCCCATATTTTTTAAAAGCCACATCAGCCTCTTCGGGCGTAGTAATATCACCATTGCCTATTATAGGAATATGCATTCTGGGATTATTTTTCACTTCGCCAATAAGCGACCAATCTGCCTGACCTTTATACATCTGCACACGGGTCCGGCCATGAATAGCGATAGCAGCTACGCCTGCATCCTGCAGCCGTTCAGCCACCTCAACAATGGGTTTCGAACGCTCATCCCATCCTAAACGAGTCTTAACGGTCACCGGCCGGTTAACTACCTTAACAATTTCTTCTGCCATTTTAACCATCAGAGGAATATTCTTCAATAATCCCGCCCCGGCGCCCCGGGTTGCAATTTTTTTTACCGGACAGCCAAAATTAAGATCAATAAAATCAGGATTGACTTCATTAATTATTTTCGCCGACTCAATCATTGAGTCAAGTAAATGCCCATATATTTGTATGCCTACAGGTCTTTCATGAGGGAAGATATCAAGTTTCCTGCGTGTTTTCCGGATATCTCTGATCAAAGCCTCAGAGGCTACAAATTCTGTATATAAAACATCAACACCATAAGATTTACAGATGTACCGAAAGGAAGGGTCGGTCACGTCTTCCATCGGAGCTAAAAAAACAGGTTTATCTGGTAATTGTATGTTTCCGATAGTAATCAATCTCGATTTTTTATATATTTAACTTCAAAAAAAACAAATATTGTTATCTCATTTTTTTATTAAAAAGGCATCCATTATTATGAAATTTAACTTTTTGGAACATACCTCTCCTACTGCAAAATTATTCTTTTCATTGGGTATCATCATCGTTTCTGCTGCATTTTTTTCTTTCCTTGGTTTTTTGCTGGCCCTGCCACTTTTTAACACAACTTTTGCAGAACTTATTACAGGCATAGAATCTTACCAACCAGAGAATGTTGCTTTATTAAAATACCTCCAGGTTGTACAGTCAATCGGATTATTTATTATTCCACCACTGGTGCTAGCTGCTTTTTTCTCAGCCAGTCCGATGTCTTTTCTGGGACTTAAAAAGACAAATAATCATGGTATTTTGCTGGTAATCCTCATTATGATCTCAGCCATACCTGCTATTAACCTGATCGCTGAACTAAATAGCCAGCTTGACTTACCCGGCTTCATGAAAAACATTGAAGAATGGATGGCCAGTAAAGAAGACATGGCCAAACGGATTACCAACATGTTTCTCAAAGCAGATACAACATGGGGGCTTATTATTAACTTAATAGTTATTGCTGTCATACCAGCCATAGGTGAAGAATTATTTTTCCGCGGATTGCTTCAACGCCTTTTTATTGATCTAGCCCGTAATAAGCACATAGGGATCATTTTGGCAGCCCTCGTCTTTAGCGCGTTTCACATGCAATTCTATGGTTTTGTCCCCCGCTTTCTTCTGGGCGTTATGCTTGGCTATCTTTATTTATGGAGTGGCTCCTTATGGGTAACCATTATTGCCCACTTCGTCAATAATGGCATTGCTGTTTTATTTTTTTATTTTACCGAAAAGCATGGTTTGAATGCAGAGCTCGAGCACATAGGCGCTCAAGAAGGAACCACCTTTATGGCCTTCTTTAGCATTTTCACAGTTATTGTGTTACTCTGGGTTTATAAATATTATACCATGCGGTCATTCAAAGAAATTTAACTGTTTATTCTCAAACATATCCAGCTTTTTTAACTCATTTTTCCTATATACATAAACAACACCATAATCTGCAGCACTTTTCCGCCGTTGATGGTCAGGCTCATTTGCAAAAGACTCTTCAACTTCATTCCAGATAGTCAGGATGATATCATCTGCCTCAGCGCGCAACTTTGTTAATTGATCCAACGTGCGTTTATGATCTTTCTGGAGCGTTTTTTGAAACCGATAACTATCCATGAATTTTTCATACCGCACTTTAACAATAGCAATCGTTGGATTCGTTATAGGTGCCAGTCCTTTCATTTTCCGTGCTGCTTCGCCTTCTATAATTTTCTGTCCCCAATGTATAACACTTGCCTCGGTATTTAAAGAAGGGACCTTCGTATTATCCGGATCCATATCAAAAAAATCACGGGTAGACTGTGGTATTTCTCCACGTTGAATACTCATATTAAGCACCTGTATAAAATGGGAAATATACAATTTTGCTTTTTTAAGTGTCTGGATATAATCTTTATTTTTTTCGACCTGATATTGATACGTTTTCTTATACTCAATCATTGACTTTTCAAACCGGGGCAGAAAGGATTGTATACGCTGCAACGTTGCCTGGCTATAGTTCAGGTCAAAAGGGGGAAGCTCCTTGCCTTTTGAATAAGCAGTTTTAAGTGCTTTTAAACGAGCGTTATCAGTATTGGGCAGTCTCCTGTAAGGCATAATTGAATTGTTAATGATTTGTTAAAAACTTGGCTATATGCGAAGATAATAAATACACTAAAACAAGCAAGGCCATTCGCACATTTTTATTTCATAATTCATTGGTTTCTCTTTAGATAACGCTGAAATCTTTGCTATTTTTACAATGCAAAAACATTAATCAACGATGTCTGAAAAAATACCCGCTTCTTTTTTTAAAACAAACCGCGAAGAACTGCTTAGTCAACTGCCTGACAAAAGCATCGCTATTTTCAACGCCAACGATCAGATGCCCAGGAATGGAGATCTTTTTTACCCTTTCCGTCAGAATTCAGATCTTTTTTACCTGACAGGAATAGAACAAGAAGAGACCTGCCTGGTTCTCCATAAAAACACTCGTGGCCAAGAAGAAGCATTATTGTTTATTTTGCATGCGGATAAAACAAAAATGATCTGGGAAGGCCTAAAACTAGACCGTAATAGTGCTGCGGATATTTCAGGCATTAGTCAAGTTTATTATTTAGACGATCTTTTTAACCAATTAGACCATTGCATCTGTGATGACACCCTGATCTTTTTGAATTCAAATGAAAATCAACGCTTTTCCTCTCCTGTTGAATATCGCGATCTTCGTTTCGCTAAAAAAATCCATGAACGATACCCTGACCATATAATTCGAAAAGCGGCCTCCTATATGGAAGAAATGAGAATGATCAAAAAACCGGTAGAAATTGAGATGATCAGAAAAGCTGCTATAATAACCGGGAAAGCTTGTGAGCGGGTACTG
>CAZSGN010000193.1:0-5521 GCA_964606415.1 uncultured Bacteroidales bacterium | reverse complement strand
CAATATAGTTGCTCATTTTTGGCAAACAATCTCCATTAAAATACAACCCAAATTGCAAGCTTTCATTAAATTAGTGGTAGAACCACATTTTAAACAGCAAATCTTTTATGCTTATTTTAGTTCTCTATTAAATTTGTACTTTAGCATATCAGTTTCCGGAATAATAAAATAGAAATTGTTGAAACAAGATATACATTAATAATTATGAAAAGAATTTACAGTTGCTTGGCCCTGGCAATTATTTTTCTATCCGCACTTGCAGAAAATAATAAAGACTCTTCAATGGTCTCATCAGCATGGCTGGAAAAATTAGAAAACTCCACCACCCATTGGCACATGCGCAAAAATGAACATGACCAATACCAAAGCCCGGCCAAACAAGACACGGTGATCCCCGCTTTTCCTGATTCTGTATACAGAAACAGAATCACAGCATTAAACTCAATCATTCCCCTATCCTATAATGGAATAGTCAGAAATTTCATTCATGTATACACAGATAAGAAACGGGACAAACTTGAAAAAATACTTGGCCTTGCTCCCCACTATTTCCCTTTTATCGAAGAAGTGCTGGATGCACATAACCTGCCTGTTGAATTAAGATACATGCCCGTAATTGAGTCAGCACTGAACCCCACCGCTGTTTCATTAGCAGGTGCTACTGGTCTGTGGCAATTCATGTATGGCACCGGCAAGATGTATAACCTGACCATCAACTCACACATTGACGAAAGAAGAGACCCGGTTAAGTCAACCTACGCCGCTTGTCATTTCCTTAAAGACCTGTATAAAATGTACAATGACTGGAACCTGGTTATTGCTGCTTACAATTGCGGACCCACAAATGTAAACAAAGCAATTCGCCGGGCCGGTGGGAAAAAAAATTACTGGGATATCTACTATTACCTGCCACGCGAAACCAGAGGATACGTGCCAGCTTTCATTGCAGCCATGTATGCCATGAATTATCACCAGGATCATCATATACATCCCGCAAAAGCAGAGATGCCTCATCCTACAGATACTGTCACCATACGCAATCGCATTCATTTAAAACAAATATCAGAAGTTTTATCTCTTCCATTACAAGAAATTCAGAAATTAAATCCCCAGTACCGCGCCAACATCATCCCCGGCCATATCCAACCATATTCACTTAAACTCCCAATGCAAAAAACAAGCATGTTCATTGAATTACAAGATAGTATTATCGGATACAATGACTCCCTCTTTTTCGATTACAACAACACCAACAGAACGCCGGAACATTATACAACTTCTAAACATTATCATAAATCTCCCGGTAGTAATTACCAAAAACTATTCTATACAGTAAAAAAAGGAGACAATCTCGGCTTTATCGCCGAATGGTATAATGTAAGAGCAAGCGACATCAGGCATTGGAATAATATTTATGGCAACATGATTAAACAAGGTCAAAAACTGGCCATTTATGTGCCAAGAAAAAATGCGGGCCGCTATACAAAAATAAACCAGTTAACTTTTAACGAAAAACAAAAAATGGCTGGCGGACAAACAAGAAAAACAGAAACAACAAAGGCTCCTCCTGCAAAAGATCTAAACGACAATAATTTTATCTATTACACCATTCGATCTGGTGACACCTTATGGGAAATTGCAAAAAAACACGAAGGAATTTCTGATATTGATATTATGAGAATTAATAATATTTCAGGATCAAAATCCATCAAACCGGGACAGGTAATCAAAATAAAAAGAAAAGGATAAATAAAATGTTTTACTTTGACCCAAATCGAGCAATCCCCCGTAGCTCCTTTATACTATCATCCTTTGGATACAACAGTTAACTTTAAAAAAAACAAGTAATCAGTAGTAAATAAGACAAAATGGACCAAAATAAATTTGAAGACGGATACAAACTATTTTATTTTTTTGCGACTTAACAGCGGATTTTATTCAACTCAAAACATCGTCATAAGTGTGTGAAGGATGAATATTGCACTACCCTGCAAAAACATAATGCCCCCGAGGCCTTGCCTTCGGGATAATAAGAGCTTGCGGGTTGACCAAAGGTAAATAATTAAAGATTTAACGCGTCCTGATCTCGTTATATAATTCAAAAACAGCCACTTATAAAGTATGAAAACCTTTATTAAAAAATAAACCTGTGAAGCCATACCACATCTTCATATTTATTCTTTCCACAGTCGCCGGGTTATTCCTGATATCATGGTTCTTTCCGGAAAACGGCCTTCATATCACATCCAATTTCACACTGAAATTTCCTCATTTTGAAGATCTTATTGATCCCCCTGAAAATCAATATAAAGATATCTCGAATATTCTTAATGAGCGAAAAACCATCACCCCGGATACTTCTATAAAAAAATATCAGGAAAAACATGATTTCGCCGTATGGGATCATACAACAATAAAAGCAGGCCAACCACCCAAAAAAGATACCACCCCAAAACAAAGAGAAATAAACCAACAAAAAACAGACACCACCGCAACAACCAGTCATTTAAAAACCCAAACACCGACAACACAAATCAACCAGAAACAATTATATTATCCCCTGTCTTTTCCCGATGGCAACTCATCTGTTATTCATCCTTTCTTCCATGCACTGCGGGATTTACAAGCAAACAAAAAACTCATCCGCATTCTTCATTACGGCGACTCGCAAATTGAAGGAGACCGCATAACCAGTTTTATTCGCGAGCAATTACAAGACAAATTCGGCGGAAATGGGATCGGATTATTTCCCATCCGTTCCATGCGGCATGACAATGTCTCGGTTATTGTTAATACTTCGGATAATTGGCAACATTACGCCATACGCAATAATAAAAAATTACCCTCCGGACACAATCATTATGGCATTTTAACTTCTTTTGCCAGATTCAACCCATTCAACGCGTATCTAGCCACAGAGCCACAAACCTACAATGCCTGGGTCGAAGTTAAAAAGAGAAAAATATCTTACCAGCGAGCAAGTTCTTTCGACCGTTTCCGGCTATTTTACGGATACAATCAACAACCTTTTATCACACATATGGAGATCGACGGCAAAGGCGTAGAAGGAGAAATTGTGCCACCTAACAATGATTTGAATGTAATAGAATGGGAATTTAACCAAACGCCCAATGAATTCAGGCTAAGCTTTGAAGGATATGACAGCCCGGATGTTTTTGCCATTTCTCTAGATGGAAACCACGGAGTGGCAGTAGATAACATATCCCTGCGAGGGAGCAGCGGACTTGAATTTACAAAAACCAATGAAGATTTTTATAAAAAAATGTATGATCAATTGGACGTCAGGCTGGTATTATTGCAATTTGGCGTGAATGTCGTACCGAATGTTGTCCGCGACTATACCTACTACGAGGTTCAACTGGTCAAACAATTACGATACATCAAAAAATTGCACCCTAAAATTTCCATTATTTTAATCGGGGTATCAGATATGTCCCGAAAAAAAGACGGAACCTTCGAATCATGGCCAAATATTGAAAAAATCAGGAATGCACAACGCCGGGCAGCCTTCCGCGCCGGTTGCGCATTCTGGGATATGTACGCAGCCATGGGAGGAAATAATTCAATGCCCGGCTGGGTTAATGCAGAACCACAGCTTGCAAGAAGCGATTACACCCATTTTACATATAAAGGATCTAAAGTCATTGCAGAAATGTTTACCAATGCCCTAATCAAAGAATATAAAACATTTATTCAAAATCATTAACAGAAATAAAAGTTAAAATAAAAAAGGAAAATGGATTTTTTGAGCGAACTATTCAGCTACTCACCAGAAGAACCCCTGTTCTTTACCAGGCCTTATTTCTGGGGTTTTCTGGCAGTGCTGTTACTGCTCTACTCCTTTTTCTACCGGGAGCAACGATTAAGAAACAGCTATTTGCTCCTGATGAGTCTGTTTTTTTATTACAAGTCCGGTGGTTTTTTCTTTTTACTCCTGATTTTTTCCACCATCGTTGACTTCTTTATCGGCAAGGGCATTGGCTCGGCAAAAACCAAATCTATAAAAAAAATACTGGTCGCATTAAGCATTTTTGTTAATATAGGCATACTCGCTTACTTTAAATATACATTTTTCTTTATCGACCTTTTGCAGGAATACCTGAATCTTGAAATAGCAAAAATTGATTATTTATCCATGTTAAGTAATCAATGGTTAAACACAAATTTCGATTTGGAATCAATCTTCCTGCCCATAGGTATATCTTTTTTCACCTTTCAAACCATCAGTTATTCAGTTGATGTATATCGTGGCAAATTAGAACCAGTGAAAAACATACTTGATTTTGGCTTCTATGTGTCATTTTTCCCTCAGCTTGTTGCCGGCCCTATTGTCCGTGCAGCGCAGTTTATCCCCCAGATATACCAAAAATATCATTTGACAAAACAGCAATTCGGCCACGCGCTATTTTTAATTTTAAGCGGGCTGGTGAAAAAAATGGTCATTTCTGACTACATCTCCATTAACTTTGTTGACAGGGTTTTTGAATCCCCCCTGGCTTTTTCCGGTTTTGAAAACTTAATGGCGCTTTATGGATATTCTTTACAAATATATTGCGACTTTTCCGGATATACAGACATCGCTATCGGGGTAGCACTTTGGCTGGGTTTTCGCTTACCTGTCAATTTTAATTCACCTTATAAGGCCACGAGCATTACCGATTTCTGGCACAGGTGGCACATATCACTTTCATCATGGCTGAGAGATTACTTATATATTCCATTGGGCGGAAACCGGAAAGGTAAAATAAGACGCCATATCAATATTATGATCACCATGCTATTGGGAGGACTTTGGCATGGCGCATCACTTAATTTTATCCTCTGGGGTGGGCTGCATGGTGTAGGTTTAATTATACATAAAATCTGGCACCGTATCATTCCTACTCCCCGCAAAAGATCATTTAGACTACTGCGGCATTTCCTGACTGTTCTGTTAACCTTTCATTTTATCACCTTTGCCTGGATCTTTTTCAGATCCGAAAATTTCAACAAAGGCATGATGATGATTCATCAAATCTTTTCGGATTTTGGATGGAATTATCTCCTTGACATGATTTTGGGTTACCGTTTATTCTTTGTATTGATAATCTGGGGTTTCGCTCTCCACTGGCTGCCAGAACAGTTCAAAGAAATGTTCCGTGGTTTTTTCATCAATTGGCCCCTTATCTTCAAAATTCTTTTTGCCATCTTTCTTGTCTTTTTTATTTATCAATTCCAGACAGCAGAATTACAACCATTTATTTACTTCCAGTTTTAGAAAACCATGCTGGTCAAATGAATAATCGAAACAACATTTTCAGAACTCCTGATCCGCATCAAAATATAATGTCGCATTCTTATGTCGGGAATACAGTCAACTTATAAGGCAAAGTACATAAATTACTGATTTTAAATTACAAAAGTTTCATAATAACTTATAAAACACGAATCATTAAAACACAGGGGTAAATCATTGATTTTTAGAATAGTTAAACTTTCATTTCTAAATTTTAAACATGTT
>CAZSGN010000192.1:0-5570 GCA_964606415.1 uncultured Bacteroidales bacterium | reverse complement strand
AAAAAATTTCTGACAGCCTTGATTTTTTGCTTCTTTTTTATTAAGAAAAAAGAAGGAGAGGTTTATTTATACAAAATAAATCTTTTTATGAATTAAGACAATATATGTTTTGTAGCATTTTTTAAAAATGCCCAAAAACAATAATCGTTATTAAGATGACTCATCCCCTTTTATTGCTTAATGCCCGAATAACACAAGTATATTCACATCCAGCTATATCTCAGCATTGCCAGCCAAGAATCAACCAATACTGCATCAATAATCCATTCATTATTTAATAACGAAATAAGGCTTTAGCATACAAAAGCATAATTTTACATGAAAAATGTAGCCCAATGAAAGGATATTGTTATTATTTTTACGATATTTAGTACACAAAAAATGCTGAAATTGGCTAATAACCAAATGGACAACCAAAAACAAAAAACATACATCATTCAACAACACGTCGCTGGCGGCATACTGATTGGGATTGTACTGATTTCGATTGTACTGATCACAAGGCTCACTTTCGGCTATGAGGATTTTGTAGAAATCCTGAAAAACACCATTTCTCATCCTGCTTATATAATCATTTACCTATCCCCTTTTCTTTTAGGCATATACAATTACCAAATAACAAAACATTATCATAAAAAAATTAAAGAGTTAAAAGAGACACTGGGCAACGAATACAATAAAACCAAGCGGATTAACGACTTCATTCAAAAACTAAAAAACGGGCAAACAACATCAGAATACCAGTTACATGATGAGAAAGACATTATTGGTCATTCTTTACTCGAACTCAGAGACCACCTGATTAAAACCCAGAAAGAAGAACAACAACGAAAACAAGAAGACATCCAGCGAAGCTGGGTTAATGAAGGGCTCGCTAAATTCGGGCAAATTCTCCGGCAAGAAATAGACAACATCAGATCCCTCTCTGACAATGTATTAATTAACCTGGTTAGATATATTAATGCAAACCAGGGAGGAGTTTTTATCCTTAATGATAAAGATGATGAGGACACATATTTTGAAATGACGGCCCAATATGCTTATGAAAGAAAGAAATTTGCAGACAAAAAAGTTAGCTGGGGCGAAGGGCTCATTGGTACCTGTGCCATTGAAAAAGAAACCATTTATCTGGAAGAGATTCCGGGAAGCTATGTAAATAGCACATCGGGCCTTGGCAAAGCCACTCCTTCGAGCCTGCTCATTGTGCCTCTAAAAATCAACAATGAAGTTTTTGGCATTATAGAAATTGCATCTTTTGAGAAATATCAAAAATACCAAATTGAATTTATTGAGCGAGTTGCTGAAAGCATGGCTTCCACCATCAGCAATGTCAAGATCAATGAAAAGACCGCAAAACTACTGGAGGAAAGTCGTGAACAAGCCAAAACACTGGCAGAGAACGAAGAACAGATGCGGCAAAACATGGAGGAATTGCAAGCAGCCCAGGAAGAAGCCGCCAGGCAAAGTGAAAAATTTGTTGAATTCACGAATACCGTTAATCACACCTTAATTCGTGCGGAATACAGCACAGATGGCACCCTGCTTTATGCAAACACTAATTTCCTGAAGAAACTTGGCTATAGCTCTAATGCAGAAGTTGAAGGCCAGCATATATCATTGTTCCTTAATGACCGTGATAAAGATTGGTTCTTTAAAATATGGGATAATTTATCCCAGGGAGGGAAGCACTTTGAGGGCAATATGAAACACCTTACCAAACAGGGTAAAGATTTGTGGACGATGGCAACCTATACATGCATGCGGAGAGGTGACGGTTCTATCGAAAAAATATTATTCCTTGGCCTTGATATCACAGAACAAAAACAACAAAGCCTGGATTACGAAGGACAACTGGATGCTCTGAACAAGGCCTCTATCAAAGCTGAGTTTACTGTTGAAGGAGAATTTATTGATTGTAACACCCATTTCCTCCACGCATTAAATTACGAAAACATCACCGAAATTGAAGAAAAAGCCATTGATGACTTTATTGACCGGAGTATATTAAAAGAGTTTAAAGAAGGTTGGTCACAAGTTCTATCAGGTGATTACTACCAGGGTGTACTTAAATTCCTGGATAATAACAGCGAAAATAAATGGTTCCGCCTGACGTTATCTCCTGTTGAAGACATGTATGGAGAAATTGCTAAAGTCATTGTTTTGGCCCAGGATATCACCAAAGAAAAAATGATGGAGCTTGAAACCCAACAACAAACAGAACAACTTAAAAAACAAGAGGAACAATTAAGACTTAACGAAGTTGAGCTAAACCGGAAGCTGGATAAAGCAAAAAGGGACATGCGTGAACAGTTTAAAGAGATAGAAAAAATTAAACTCCGTAACGAACGCACCCTTGAAGGAGCCCTTGATGCCATCATAACGATCGATCAAAAAGGATATATTGAATTTTTTAACCAGGCGGCTGAAGAACTTTTTGAAATATCTAAAACAGATGCATTAGGCAGCAATGCGGAAATTCTTTTTCCTGAAAAAACAAAAATGAACGATGAGTTTGTCATGCGTTTTCTCAATCCAGAAGAAGATAAAATTATCGGGGAAAGGCGTGAGGTCAATATTATCCGCAAAAGCGGTGAAGAAGTACCCGTCCTCTTTCTGCTCAGTGATGCAGAAGTAGGCAATGAACATTCGTACACAGCCTTTATACAAAAAATTGAAGTTGAACTATTCTGATCCAGGAAACAAACTATGTCCGATTTTAAAACTTTATTTGAAAGATTCCAGAAGGAACGAACCAGCATATTCTGTGAAATGCCCTCCAAACAATTAGCCCAGGAATTCATTGAAGAATTCTTAAACTTCATGTTTCCGGTTAATTTAGGTCGAAATATGTGCGAACAAGAGTCCGAAGCCAAATACAACCTTTTACATTATAAATTAAAAGAACTTCTTCTTCCTATCAGAAATCAGCTTGAACAAAACATTGATGAAATCACAGATCATTTTTTCTCCAAAACCCTTATGATCTATGACCGGTTGCTCAAAGATGCCGATGCCATACATAGATTTGATCCTGCTGCCAACAGTCTTTCTGAAGTTATCGTTGCTTACCCCGGCTTCTTTGCCATTTCAGTTTATAGAATCACCCACGAGCTATACCTGCTAAACATCCCGATACTGCCCAGGCTTATATCTGAATATGCACATAGCAAAACCGGGATAGATATTAATCCGGGTGCCAAGATTGGCGATCACTTTTTTATTGATCACGGCACAGGTGTCGTTATTGGAGAAACAACCATTATTAAAGACCACGTCAAAATTTACCAGGGAGTGACCTTAGGCGCCTTAAGTGTTGAAAAGAAGATGGCCAAATCCAAAAGACACCCTACCATTGAAGATAATGTGATCATCTATGCCGGATCAACCATTCTCGGTGGAAAAACCACCGTAGGACACGATTCTGTTATTGGAGGAAATGTATGGATAACAGAATCTGTAGCACCACAATCACTTGTTATCAACAAGGCAGAATCCAAAATACTCAAAAACTGGAAAAATAAACCCGAGTAACAGACCAATAGGCCTATCACATATGTCGAGATAAGCTGTATCCTAATACTATTGGCCTGACAAATTAATTTGGTTATCTTTGCATCATGACCATTCAGGAACTAATCATATTACTATCCGTAGGTTTGACAGCAGGTATATTAAGCGGCACCTTAGGTGTGGGTGGAGGAATTGTTGCAGTACCGGCACTGGTTTTTTTCCTTGGCATGACTCAACACCAGGCACTAGGCACAAGCTTGTTTTTTATGCTTCCACCTATTGGATTATTAGGCGCAATGAATTATTACCGTGCTGGTTATGTCAACATTAAATATGCCCTGATACTTGTTGTCGCTTTTTTTATAGGCAACTACCTCGGTTCAGTTATTTCTATTCATCTGCCAGACAACACCTTAAGAAAATTATTTGGTCTCTTTTTCTTCCTGATAGGATTAAAAATGTTTATAAAATAAAAACATGGACACACGGGAGATCATCAAAGAGATGACAGAAAGCATTCTGGATGAAGCCATCAGGTTCCGAAGGCATTTTCACAGCCATCCGGAATTATCGTTCCACGAACATCAAACAGCTCAATTTATACGTTCTGTATTAAAAGAATATGATATTGATTTCATAGACGGTATTGCAGAAAATGGTTTGATAGCCCGGATCGATGGCAAACAAAAAGGAGCTGTTGTGGCGTTACGTGCTGACATGGATGCTTTACCTGTTGATGAACAAAGCAATCATTCATTCCAGTCCAAAAACAAAGGCATTATGCATGCATGCTGGCATGACCTTCATATGAGTATTCTTCTTGGCAGCCTTATTCTGCTCCAACGCTATAAAGACCAATTAAAAGGAACGATACTAGGCATTTTCCAGCCTGCCGAGGAGAAAATACCTGGCGGAGCAAAAATGATGATGTCGGATCCTAAATGGCCCAAAATAAAACCGGATCTTATACTCTCCCAACACGTGATGCCACAAATGAACAGTGGAACAATAGGTGTCAAACCAGGTATTTACATGGCTTCCGTAGATGAATTATACCTGACAATCAAAGGCAAAGGCGGTCATGCAGCCATGCCTCATCAAGTACAGGACACCATCCTTGCCGGCTGTCAATTGATCAGCAATCTTCAGGAAATAGTCAGCAGGCATAACGATCCGGCGATCCCTTCAGTACTAACCTTTGGGCGATTTGAAGCGCTGGGATCAACAAATATCATTCCCGGAGAAGTGAAAATACAGGGAACATTCAGGACAATGGACCACGAATGGCGGGAAAAAGCGCATACCATCATGACCAGCATTATTGAGAATCATATGCGTGCACGAAAAATCAAAGCAGAATTCAAGATCAATAAAGGGTATCCTTATTTAACCAATCACCCAGGGTTTACTTCACAACTTAAAGAAATTGCCACATTACAAATTGGCTCTGAAAACATTAAAAACCTGGATATTGAGATGACAGCTGAAGATTTCGCTTATTTCAGCCAGGAATATCCGGCGGTCATGTACCGTCTGGGCATCAAGCCTCCCCATGAAGAAGAAATTCCTTCGCTCCATTCGGCTTTCTTTACAGCAGATGAATCTGCTATTAAAACCGGGATCGAGGTCATGAGCAGACTTGCCATAGAATTTGTTCATAATCTGTCTAAATAAAAGATATATCTTTATTTTGGCTTTATATCTTTTTTTAAATTTAAAAAATAAAATACATTTGTGGTTTTAATAATAAACTTAATAGTCAAATTTAAATTGCAAGAATTATGGCATATGTAATTACAGATGATTGTACTGCTTGCGGTACATGCATTGATGAATGTCCGGTTGACGCTATTTCTGAAGGCGATATTTACAAAATTGATCCTGAAACATGCACGGACTGTGGTGCTTGCGCAGATGTTTGTCCTGTTGAGGCTATTCATCCTGAATAAAACACTGCTTTTCAAGAATAAAAAAGGCTGTCTTTTTCTAGACAGCCTTTTTTATTGGTTCTACCACTAATTTAATGAAAGCTTGCAAATTGTTTATATGTAGATAAAATA
>CAZSGN010000191.1:0-5589 GCA_964606415.1 uncultured Bacteroidales bacterium | reverse complement strand
GCAAACACACCAATACCTTTTTCAGCCATAGCAGCAGCAGCATGATCCTGCGTAGAAAAGATATTACAACTGGCCCATCTGACTTCCGCACCCAACTCAACAAGTGTTTCAATTAACACAGCTGTCTGGATAGTCATATGTAATGACCCTGATATTTTTGCTCCTTTTAGTGGCTTTTCGCTTCCATATCTTTTACGGATGGAAATCAATCCCGGCATTTCATGCTCGGCAATTTCGATCTCTTTCCTGCCAAACCCGGCAAGAGAGATGTCTTTTACTTTGTAGTCACTCATGTTTTTAAATGGTTTTTATTATTAAAGCATTTACAAATTTACTATTTTCTAAAATGGAAAATTCCCCAGGTAAGATTTCCTTCTTGTCCACCTTTAACCCAGTGATTTAAACCTTTTTTCATGTTTTCGATATAGGCTTCGGAAACATATCCCTCAATTTTATCCATATTATTCTCTGTTTCCTGCAAAACCCTATAATAATGCAAAGGCAGCTGTTCTTGAAGATCAATAAACTCAACCTCTGTCAAGCCGGCATTTTTAGCCGCTTCTTTATAAAAAGCAGGAGAACCAAGAGAAGAAAGATTGATCCTTTCATAAATCGGACCTAACACACTTTCGTCACAATTGTCTGATTGCATAGGATCAGTAAAGATCAGTTCACCGCCTGGCTTTAACACACGAGCGGCTTCGTTGATTACTTTAGTGCGATTATCACTATGCAATATAGCATCTTCTGACCAGACGATATCAAAGGTCTCATCATCAAAAGGAATGGTATCAAAACTACCATCAATGACATCAATGAGGTCATCAAGGCCCTGCTCCTTATTCATCTGACGCGCCCGGTTATTTTCGGTTTCACTCAAATTGAGTACAGTCACCTGACAGCCATATTTTTTAGCCAAGTGACGTGCAGAACCCGAAAAACCACCGCCAAGATCAATAACCTTCGTGTTTTTATCAATTTTCTTTGCCAGGCTTGCCATGGTATCAATAGTCCGCCGGCTTGCCGTATAGATATCTTCATCTTCTGTTTTATAAATACCAAGATGCAAATCTTCGCCACCCCATATACGATAGTAAAAATTATGCGCGTCATCACTATTGTAGTAACTTCTTGCTACTTGTACTTCATCTGAATATTTCTTGTTATCAGTCATAATGAAAGATGTTTTAAATTATATTATTGATCTTACTCAAAAAGTCCTTCGCGGTATGAATTCATATATTTCTCGCAAAACGGATCTTTTCCCATCAATGTTTCGGCAGCCGTAATAGCAGCCATCATCTCTTTGTCCATAGGATTCATGATGGCAGAATTAAGTCCTTTCGCGATGGACATGATCATAAAAGTTCTGTTGGCCATTTTCCTCGCAGGAATCCCATAAGAAATATTGGACATGCCCGCTATGGTATTAATACCTTTAAATTCCTGATGAATCTGCTCTACCGAATTCATAAATTCGACACCCAAATTATCTCCTGAGCCAATGGGATGAACCAATGGATCAACATAGATATTCTCGAGTTTCATGCCATTCTGAACAAGTCCATTAATCAATTTATGCGCCACTTTCATGCGATCTTCTTTTGTATAGGGCATTCCCTCATCGCTCATACAAAGAGCAATCACCTTCATCTCTGTTCCTTTGATCACCGGCAACAATTTCTCATACCTTTCACTTTCGAGAGAAATTGAATTGAGCATAGGCACCCCTTTATGCATATTAATAGCAGCTTCCAGCACTTTAGGATCAGGAGTGTCAATACAACAAGGAGCATCAACTGCTTCCTGCACCGTAGGCACAAGCCACTTCATATACTCTTCCTCTTTCCCAACAAAGATTCCCGCGTTGACATCAATAAAATCAGCGCCATGATCATACTGTTCTTTAGCTACCTTTTGAATCTCGGCAGCATTTTTTTCCTTGATTGGTTCCTGTATTTTCTTTCTACTGGCATTAATCAGTTCACCAACAATTTGCATAATAAATTCCTCCTATTTTAAAAAATTAATTTGTTTAACCGTCTGACCAGGCTCAAAATAGAGAAAATCTGGTTCCTCCATGGGGCCTTCAATCATCCGTTTGAAAAAATGGGTACTCCCCTTTAATTCTTTATATGTTTTACCAAAATGCTTGGCATTTTCTTTGGCTATCTTTTTATATTGTTCATCATCCCCGATTCCAGTTTCAATATAAGCAATGAACTTATAATTTTGTATTTCGCTGCGCATGGCCTCCTCGGCCCATTCTCTACCGACACGCTTGGTATATTCATTCTCAACCAATCCCATAGGATCTTTCCGGTTATCGATCCAGCTTTTTGTCAGATAATAAGTTCCCGGCTCATTCCGGAAATATTCCATAAACTGCTTATGACTCCCGAGGAACATGCCAATACAATCGTGCATTTTGGGGATGTAAAGTCCTTGCGGCGGAGCTTTTACTCCCACAACCCCATTAGAACACAATCCGTATCCAAGCACCACCTTTTTAATCTCTGGTGAAACCCGATCAAGTGCTTTCTGCACCGCATCCTTCATTCTGTCAGGAGTTCTATGCAAGTCTTGCGGCAAATATACCACTTCAACAGGCAAATCGGTTTGATTAACAACCGAATCGATCTCAGGTTTCAGGCTTCCACATGCAATAATCATGTTCATTTTAAACCAAATCAACATTCTCAGATTCTCGCACTTCAGACAACTTTGGATTACCAATTGCCCGTGCAATGAATCTTGTCAAAGAACCATCTTTTTTACGGTTAACTTCCAGAAACGGGTCAAATGCACCCGCTCTTCTGGCAGCCTCTTTCGCTAACAGACGAGCCATTTCCTCTGCATAATCACATGCATCGTCATACTGCTCAAAATTTTTAGTCTGTCCATCAAATTTAGCGATATATGTATATTGTTGATCACTTTCACGAATAAATACCATTGCCTCCTTCGTTTCAGATATAGAGCCTGAAACAGCACCGATAGCATTGGCCACTTCTGTATACTCCGGTAACACACACTTTGTTTTAACGATTTTAGCCGCTCTCTTTAAAAAATGTTTAGCAGGAGCTCCTGTTCCTACAATTGGATAGCGGCTATCCGCATCAATCGTTAAATAATCATTATCACTATACAAAATCTCTCTCAACATCCATTTACCCCATTGTCCATCAATACTCATTGGCATTTTAGAAACATCAACATTCTGGTAAGCAAGAAAAATAATAATCTCTTCCACAATCAACTCAACAATCCTGTCAAAAGTCTTATCAATAAACTCAGAAGGGTTAAAATCATAGATACGGCAAAAATATTTTAACGCGATCTCTGCAATTTCCTTATCCCATAGATCCATTCTGCCTTTTACATGCAAGAGATCTGAAGGGTTCAAAGACGAAGACTCCAAATGCCCATGTAAGAAAAGTTCATCTAACTGCAAATGAGAAGGATGAAAAACATCCATTTGCTGCATAATCCAGCTCAGGCTTTTAGGTTCATATAAAAAATCAAGTGCCTTCTTCTGCTTATCATTTAACTGATCAAAAAGAAAGTCATCCAAAGGCCTGTGATAATACCAGTAAATAAGATCATAAAGATTATTTCTTGTATTAGCCGGATTTTTCAATTCATATAATTCATCCCTGACTTCCTTATGGTGAACAGCAATCTGCGACAAGGCGCGAACCCTGTGAGGACCAATAACCAGTTCCCGTTTACTGTCAATATTTAATTTGCTATCACACCCCACACTAATAGTGCGAATACGTGCTGCTTCAACAGCAGTATCCGTATTGCCCACCCGGGCGCCCTCTTCAGAAATAACCACTCTGGAATTCCGGACCAGTGCAATATCCGTAGTGGTACTTCCCATATCCACAACCAGGGAACTTCCTTCCCCAGATATAAATCTGCCTCCAATCGCGCTGGCTGCAGGGCCAGACATAACCGTCTCAACCGGTTTCTGAACAGCCTCCTCGTAAGGCATTAAAGTACCATCTCCACGAACAATCATCAGAGGGGCATCAATCCCCAGTTCCTTAAGTGAATTCTGAACAGACAAAATAAAATCCTGCATAACAGCAACCAACGAAGCATTGATTGAAGCTGTTGCAGCACGCTTTATCGAATTTAACTTAGAAGATAACTGATGAGCCATTACCACAGGCAAATCCGTTTCTTCTTTAATAATCTCAAATGCTTTTTCCTCATGTTCGGGATTTAAAGGACTAAAATAGCTTGACACAGCAATAGCCTCAACATCGTTCTGCTTATCGCGGATCCACTCACGAATTCCCCCGATATCCAGCGGTTCTTTTTCAGCCCCCTGTGCATTATGCCCTCCTTTAAAAAAAGAAATATCATCGGTTGATAAATTGTCTTCCAGTCCAAACTTTTCGATCAGATCCTTGTCATAACCCACTAATAAAAGGCCAACTTTTCTTGCTTTCCCCTCCGCTACTGAATTAGTTGCCAGAGTACTGGATATTCCAACCAACTTAATACGGTGTTCGTCGGTAATATTTAATTTTTTAATGACCTTAACCACTCCTTCCTTCAGATCATGCCTTGTGGTAAGGCTTTTGGCCGAAGAAATCACTTCCCTGGATGAATAATGCAACAAAACACCATCTGTGAATGTTCCACCCGTATCAATACCAATGATGCACCTATTCATATTTACTCATTATTAAAACAAGTTCCCGGGAGGCCAGGAAAGGCCTCCCGGGAAAATAAAATCTAACTATTCTGTTTTTTAATTCGTGTTTCTGAATCCTGAAGAATCTTTTCAATTTCTTCATTCGCTTTCGCGGGAACTTTATTGATAGGCCCTTCATAGTTTTTAATCAAATCATGGGTTTTTTCAATGACCCTTTGCTTCATGGTCTTTTCACCCTGTGCCTGCCAATCTTCATAACTATTACGGTCCATCAGGCTCGGTCGCCAATGATTCATAAACCATTTCATGGTATGGTCTTCATATAAATAATGCCCACCGGCACCAACATTGCCAATAACATCAACCGCCATTGTTTCTTCATCCACTTGTATGCCTGCTTCAATTTTCCTGGCCATGGAAATAATCTCATCATCCATCACACACTGGAAAATATCCCCTGTCATACCGCTTTCAGTATACCCGTTATCATGGACAAAGTTGGCTCCACTCATCATAGCAGCATTAATAGACAATGCAGCTTCCATAGCAGATTGCATATCCATTTTTTTGGTATCTGTACATCCGGAAGTAGAATACATTGGCAAGCCACAGTAATTAACAACCTCAGTATGTGCAGCGCTCAGCAGACTTAGCTCAGGCGCACCATATGAATAAATAGAGAAGCGCATATCAAGAATAGACTGTACCCCACCAATAATAATGCATGTCCCCGGATTAATCAACTGCGAAGCAATCACGCCAACCATGGACTCGGACAAAGCAACAACAAGCTGACCTGCATGAGATGCCGGCACAGTACCACCGCCAATAGCGCAGGGGCTATATACCTGGGGTATTCTGTTCTCTGCACAATACATACATTTATCAATAGCATGAAAATCACTCACCAGAGGAGA
>CAZSGN010000190.1:0-5605 GCA_964606415.1 uncultured Bacteroidales bacterium | reverse complement strand
AGAACCTTTCTATAACCAACTGTCCCTCAAGCTAATTTAAGTGGACAGTAATGTAATGCAATATAAATCAAACAAGATGCCTGTGATAGATCATGAATATATTTTATTATCCACACCCCGGTTCAACAGGATCGTGGGCTACCAGCACTTGCTGCATACCAGGGTTTATTTGCGGCAATGTTTCGATCGTTTTGAGCCCAACCGGCGATTTAACAAACGGATAAACCTTTTGGGTGAATTGTGTGGCTTTAATGGCCCCGATGGTTTGACAAGGTTTGAGCAGCATCTTTGGGAGTGGATGCGTGGGCGCGGAAAATTGCCCCGGAGATTCCTGGAAGCCATGGGGGTAAAAGAGCAAGCACTCCGCTTTGTGTTTGAGCTGGACCAGGAGGCTTATGCCCTGTCAGCCTGGGAAGCACCCATGGAAATTAACTTATTTGCCGTTATTGCGAAAGATGCACAGCAGTACACCATGCACAAAATGCCTAAAACCGCTTGCATCAATAAGGCAGTGGAGTATATGCAAGCCTATCAGGAAAGTAACCCGTTTACCAGTTGCTTCCTGCACGTTGGACCTCTTTATACTTCAATCAATGCCTACGAAAGCCTGGGCGCGCTTTACAGGTATGAGATGTCAATGGCTGAGGAGGAGGATTACATTCGTCTTGGGCATATCGAAGCAATTACCGGACCTTATCAGGATCATATATTTTCGTATCGTTGATAGAAAAGTGCCCATTTATATCTTCCTTTTAACAGTTTTCTTTGCCCGTTTAGATTTTATTTTTTATGTTTGATCGGTGTTAAAAGTATGCGATTGTCATCGGCATAGTTTTACACTAGTTAAACATCACCCAATACCCCGTTGAATGATCTATCCGTCAGAATTCCCCCCTGATAACCCTAATGCAGGAGAAAAGCAGGTGTTTAAACTGTACCCCAATACCATAGACAAGCAATTGCCCCAGCTGATGCGCGAGATCCGTGATGATGAACCTGCTAGAAAAGGAATGGATCTGGCACGTTATGAAAAGCACTTCAGGGAGCCTGTGCTGCGCGGGTTGGGCCAGGTTGTGCCACTGCACCGGCGTTTTGAGGCTGACACAGAGCACTTCATCCGGCTTACAGACGAACAGATGCAACTTTTAAAGCTGGTCAGGCATAATCCCAATTTGGTGGTCACCGGTCCGGCGGGTTGTGGCAGGACGGTGATGGCCACCAACATTGCGCAGGAAGCTTATGAGGAAGGACGCCGGGTATTGTTGCTAACCTTCAACCGCATTCCGGCAGGAAACATTCGCGACGGACTTAAGATTAATGGCTTTGATGGAGACCTGGTGGTGGATAACTACCACAATTTCGCACGGCGGATGATCGATGATGATGATTGGTGGATGAAGTATGCCGGCACAGACGACTTCTGGGCTTTTGAGGTGGCAGCGCGTCTCTATGATGTCATGGAAGAACGGGAGCCGTTGTATGATGTGCTGATCATTGATGAGGGTCAGGATTTCCGGGAGCTTTGGTTTGAAAGCCTGGACAGGATTGTTAAACCATCTGGCAGTTATTACATATTGATGGATAAGCATCAGGACATCTTCGGGGCATTCAGCACGCTTCCGAAAAGCAGGCATTTCGCCAGTTTCCATTTGCCGAAGAACTGTCGCAACACAAGAAATATCATTAACACCCTGGAAGAATACATTGGCGAAGAGATCCAGAGTGACGATTACACACCTGAGGGCTTGCCGGTGCGATATTATAGTTACCGTAATGATGTTGAACAGATCCGGATGGTGCGCGATGCCTGGCTGGGCCTTGTACGCGATGAGGGCATCAGTCCGGGGCGCATTGTGCTGATGCTGAATACATACAAAGAGGAGAGCTGTCTTGCTGATGTGAAACAAATCGGCGGTTATCCAATTGCTCCAGTCGATAATGATACAGGCCGTTTGTTACCTGATGCGGTAAACTATACCCGGATCCGCACATTCAAGGGTCTGGAGGCGGATGTGGTGTTTATTCTTGATGCGCATAAGATGGAAGAGGGCGATTACAAGACGTCTTACGCACAGGCGAGCAGGGCGAGGATGTTGTTGGGGGTGTTTTTTGAGAGATTAAGTGTGAACTAACATTATAATGTTGATTGTTTTTATTTTATATAACAAGGTTTATTTGCAATTAAAATTAGCACCATGGCTAATAGAATAATGAAAAAATTCAAAAGAGATTATAGATCACCTAATCCTAAGGATGATAAAACATCGCATACTTTTAGTCGCATAAAAAGCAAAAACACGAAACCGGAGATTCTTCTACGAAAGAAGCTTTGGGAGTCTGGCGTAAAAGGTTACAGGATTCATTCTGAAAAAATGCCAGGGAAGCCAGATATTTTATTTTCTAAGCAAAAATTAGCAATTTTTGTAAATGGTTGTTTTTGGCATAGGTGTCCTAAATGTGATTTGCCATTGCCCACCACTAATTCTGTTTTTTGGAAGGAAAAGTTCAGCAAAAATATTAAAAGAGATATTCTTAAAACAAAACAATTGGAGGATCAGGGAATTAGAGTAATTGTCTTTTGGGAGTGCGAAATCAACCAAAATGTTGATTTTGTTAAAGATAAAGTTATGGATTTATTGAGTGAAAAAATAATCAGGGGATGAAGACTTTAACAATAATTGATTTGTTTTGTGGTGCAGGTGGATTCTCAGAGGGATTTAGGCAGCAAGGGTACGATGTTATTTTAGGAGTTGATAATTCTGATAGTGCTATAAGCACTTTTGAAAAAAACCTCAACACGATAGGATTAAAAAAGAATATTTTAGATTTCGAGAACTCAGTTGAAGAAATAGAAAAGCTGCCTGATCCGGATGTTATTATTGGCAGTCCTCCATGTGTTTCATTTTCCAGCTCCAATCGATCTGGGAAAGCCGATAAAAGTATAGGTATCACATTGACTGAAGTTTTTTTGAGAATTGTTGCTGTTAAGAAAAATAAGCCAAATTCAAAGTTAAAAGTTTGGCTTATGGAAAATGTTCTCAATTCAAAACGCTACTTGAAGGATAAATATACATTTAAAGATCTTAGATTAGATAAATGGGCAAAGGCTAATGGGTTAAAATCCAGTAATGTCGCATTGAATTTATCTGGGAAAAGTGCTGTAATTAACTCAGTAGATTATGGGTCACCCCAATCAAGAAAAAGGTTGATTACTGGTGAATTCATAAATAAAGACAAACTAATTATTCCGCCAAAGACCCATTCTGAAAATGGTTCTGATGGTTTGAAGGAGTATCTTAAGGTAAGGCAAATTAAAAGTGGGCTACCTAATCCCTTCTCAAATAATATCCAAGACATAGTTAGAGATCCTTTATATCAAAATCTGATAATCGAAAGAAGTAATCTTACTGACCATTTTTATGATACAGGTCTTTTTGAGTGTGAGTGGAGACAGTCACGTTTCTTAAAGACAAATCATCCTTACATGGGCAGAATGTCTTTTCCGGAAAACGAAAACAAACCAAGCCGTACTATTACTGCAACTAAGATCGGAACCTCCAGAGAATCCATAATTTATAAAAGTGAACTGATAAGGAAAGGTAATGGTGAATATCGAACCCCTACTGCAAGAGAAGCTGCATGTTTAATGGGTTTTCCAATTACATTTCAGTTTTATGGAGGCCTTGGTACAAAGTGGAGACTTATAGGAAATGCAGTATGCCCGTCGGTAAGTTCTGCTTTTGCAAGATTGATCAGAAAGGAAGAAGGTTTACCCATGATCAAAGATCCTATAATAAGAAATGATATTAACCATGATGAATTAGTCAATTTAAATGATCATAAAATAAAAGAATTTGGAAGTCCGCCAAGAAGAACTAAAGGCGCACGCTTCAGAAGACATCCATTTAAAGATGGCAATATCACCGTGACTTTATCAAATTACGATATCTCAAAGGGCGAAAAACAAATATCAAAATGGCAGACTTCAGTACAATATGGAAATGGAGAGGGATTTCCGACATACAAAATCCCAAATAACTTTTTTAAGAAAATTGAACCCATGATCATTGATATGAAAAAAGGAAAATATTTTTTGGAAATAGTTAATAATGGATTTGCTGAAAGGATAGGAGACAGCAAAGCCTTACAAAAAATGTATGAAATCCAAGTTCCATTAAGTGGATTGATTGAAACATGTGAACTGACTGAGGAAATTAGTCGCATAATTGAATATCTAGAAGTTGATAATGTTAAGTATGACCAAAAAGAGAAAAAACAAATTTTCTTTAAGAACAAAGAGATTGTACCTCTAAAGCAGGTTTTCGCTTTATACGCAATAAATAAAATTACAAGTTTAGCAAATAGCAAATAATTATGCCTGTAAAATTTTATCCAAACAACCCAATAGATGCTTTAGAGTCTATTATTGTGAAAGAAGATGGTAGTCCTTTATATGGTGAAATTGACATTTACAGAAAGCTATGGCGTGATTTGAATAATAGTGAAATAGAATGGGAAGTATGGCACGATTTAAAACTTCCAGAACATTCCGATAATTTCAATTATTACAAAAAAACAAGTGCGCAAATTGATTTCTTAATTCTTTGTAAATCTGGTGTGTTAGTTTTAGAAGTAAAGGGAGGGCCAATTTCAACAAAAGATAATACCTTTTTTTACGGAAAAAACCTTGATAAACCGATAAAACAAAACCCTTTTAAGCAAGCAGAGGGTTACAAATTCACTTTAAAGGACAATATCCTTAACAATGTAAAGGGATGTTTCTTTTGTGAAGCTGTTGCCTTTCCTCATGTTGACTATCCTTTTGAATCCAAATTGATTGATTCAAAACTCCTTTGGACTTCTTATAATGGAGGACTATATGATTATTCGATCGAAAAGTTTTTAATTAATGTGTTTGAGTATTCTAAAAACAAGCATAAAAAACACTTTAGAACTTATAAAAATGTTTTCCAAAAAGAATGTGCTGCTATTAAGAAAATTCTTAGTCCAATTATTGTAGACAGGAATCAGACTAACACAATTAACACACTTGAGTGGCTTGGCATACAAAACATTGAAATACTAGATGGTTTGTATAAGAACCCTAGAATAATGATTGAAGGACCCCCAGGATGTGGTAAGACTACTATTGCAAAAGCATTTATTGATAAGCAACATAATAAGAAGGGTATTTATTTTTGTTGGAACAACCTATTAATGCACTATACCAAATCTATATTATTTGAAAGGCAACTATCTAGTGACATTGAAGTAACAACTTTTTTTAGATTTTTCCAAAAGTTTAATCCTTCAATTAACTACACTGAATTAAGTTCTTTAAGTGAGGATGGATTCTACAATTTAGTAAAAGACACTATTCAAAGACTTGAAACAGATGATATGATAAAGCCTTATGATTTCATTGTAATTGATGAAGCTCAGGATTTACTTGATAGAGGATTGGATTTATTTATTAATAAATTTTCTGGTTTTAATGGGCAAGGCTTAATAAATGGGAACTCTTTAGTTTTATTTGATATTGATCAAAGCTATTCATCTAGTGGGAGAAACGTTTCAGAAATTGCTGATTTGTTGACGGAATATT
>CAZSGN010000189.1:5221-5610 GCA_964606415.1 uncultured Bacteroidales bacterium | reverse complement strand
ACGTCTTTTTTAGGAATAATGATGGGTCCGAAATGATCCAGGTTCCATGGGTAAGTAGGAGGGTGTGGGCAAATATTATACCGATACTCTCCTTTCGGGACAACAATTTTTTCAACTGATGTTACATTTTTAAATTGTTTTAGATCTTTAACATTTTGCCTTGTTAGAGGACAAACATAAAAATTACCTTCATTACTAATATCTTCAGGCGGTATGCCAATTTTTTCGAGTGAGTATTGATTTAGTCCAGATCCTTTTGTCCGGATGATGTATTTGAATTGGACGTGTTCAAGTGGCTTTTGTTGTTCCCCGTTAATATAAATGTCCGTTTCTTTTATCGCAAACGTATCTCCGGGTACTGCTACACAACGTTTGATATAGTTATCCCG
>CAZSGN010000189.1:0-5211 GCA_964606415.1 uncultured Bacteroidales bacterium | reverse complement strand
TTGCATATAATATTTTTTGTTTCTTATAGAGTCGCCTTTGGAGAGGTTCTGGCGTGTTATGTCAATGGCTTTCTGCCGCAGAACTGATTCATAGCTTACATTGGTATGTTGTAAAATGACTGTATCTCCCGCCGGAAAATTAAAAACGACCACATCGTCTCTTTTAATATCACGAAAGCCAGCTAATCTTTTGTAAGGCCATTGGATCCATTCCAGATAAGATTTTGTCTTGGTAGTCAGCGGCATGATGTTCTGTGCAAATGGAAAATGAAGGGGAGTCTGAGGAATTCTTGGACCATAAGTGATCTTGCTGACAAAAAGGTGATCCCCTTTGAGGAGTGATTTTTCCATTGATCCTGTCGGAATCTTATAGTTTTGAAAAAAGAATATATTAATAAAGCTGACGGCAATAACAGCAAAAATAAGGGCGTCAAGCCATTCAATGACCCCATGGTTTTTTCCTTCTCTTTTTTTCCAGAAAGTCCAGTTAACTTTTTTGCTGACATAAAGATCAAAAATAACGACCAGGCCAATTAACAGTAAAAAATAACCAACCCAGATAACCCAAAGGGTATAAAGAATCGCCACAATGGCAAAGGATACATATTTATTTTGGAGGAAAGGGATGTTGATCTTCATGAATTTAAAATTTAAGAAATGTCTAATAAATCATCCATATTATAAATGCCTGGGGATTGCCGGGCTAAAAATTCAGCAGCAAGTACAGATCCCATTGCGAATCCTTTACGGCTTTTTGCACTATGAGTGATGGATATTTCATCAATGTCTGACTCATAATGAATGGTATGAATACCTGGTACCTTATCTTTTCTTTCCGCGACAATGTTAATGTTTTCTTTTTGACCGGGATTTTCAAGGACCCAATTATCTTTCCTTTCAATTTTTTCAATCAGGTCTTCGGCCAGCTTAATGGCTGTGCCACTGGGTGCATCAAGTTTTTGTGTGTGGTGTACTTCGGTCAGGTCAACTTCATAATCTTTAAAATGGTTCATAATACCAGCCAGGTACTGGTTTAATTTGAAGAAAATGTTTACACCCAGGCTAAAGTTGGGAGCATAAAAGAAGGATTGATCATTTGTGAGGCACATGTCTTTAACTTCGTTGAACCGATCAAGCCAGCCTGTTGTTCCTGAGACGACAGGTGTTTTTCCTTCAAAACACCGCTGGTAATTAGGAATGGCATTTTCCGGAATGGTAAATTCGATCGCTACATCTATCTCAGCTAAATTTTTTTCATTTAGATCATTCTGGTTTTCGATGTCAATGATAAGAGGAATTTGATGTCCTCTCTCCCGGGCAATTTTTTCAATTTCTTGCCCCATTTTTCCGTAACCAATAATCACAATATTCATTCGAATATATTTTTTAATCGTTTACAATTCATTTTAATACAGCCTCGTTTTTTGAGCGGTACAGGTACTTGTTGCCGGTATCGCTTAGAATGCTGCAAATCCTTCGTTAGATGGCGGCTAAGACCATGAAAAAATGTCTTATTTTATTCTGTTATTTGTTATATTAGCTTCGCTGAATTTATGCTTAATGGGGATTCGGTCCATGCCTTTTTTGCTCTAGGATTATTATTACCTTAGTTATAAGCTCTATAATGTGGGTAACACTGAGGGGCTTTGTGTCAATATAAAACAGGGAAGCATTTGCTTCCCTGTTTTATATTATTGTTTATTTTACTTTTTTTACCTGCTCAACAATTTTAGTGAAAGCTTCAGGATTATTCATTGCCAAGTCTGCCAAAACTTTACGGTTGAGGTCTAATTCAGATTTTTTAAGCTTACCCATAAATTCGGAATAAGACATGTCATGTAAGCGTACAGCAGCATTTATACGTTGTATCCAGAGTGCCCGGAAATCAGCTTTTTTCTTTTTTCTGTCTCGATAAGCATATTGGAGTGCTTTCTCACGAGCATTCTTTGCTACGGTCCATACATTTTTTCGGGCACCAAAGTAACCTTTGGTTTCCTTCATAATTTTTTTTCTGCGTTGCCTTGAGGCAACGGAATTCACTGAACGTGCCATAATTTTCTTTTTTTCGGACAGCTAGTGTTTCTTTCATTTAAGAAATCTTTCGACTAGTCAATCCTGTTAAACCATTAAATTACTTATCTGCCAGTAGTAATCTGACATTGTTCCTGTTTGAAGGATGCACTTCTCCATAATAACCAAGATTTCTTTTTCTTTTTTTGGATTTCTTGGTCAGAATATGGCTTTTGTAAGCATGCTTCCTTTTGATTTTTCCACTGCCTGTATAGCTGAAACGCTTTTTGGCACCAGAATTTGTTTTCATTTTAGGCATTTTTACTCTTTTTTATGATTATCTGTAACAAATTGTGAACTAGCTATTTTTACTTCCTGGAATATTTTTAGGAGCAAGGAACATGGTCATTCTTTTACCCTCGAGCTTAGGCATTTTTTCAACTTTTGCAATAGATTCCAGGTCTTTTGCAAATCTTAGCAGGATCAATTCTCCTTTTTCTTTATGAAGAATCGTTCTGCCTTTAAAAAAGACAAAGGCTTTTACTTTTGCGCCATCTTTTAAAAATTTCTCGGCATGCTTTAATTTAAAATTATAATCGTGCTCATCGGTATTAGGGCCAAAACGAATTTCTTTCATTACCACCTTCGTTGTTTTGGCCTTGATATCTTTCTGTTTCTTTTTTTGTTGATACAGAAATTTTTGATAATCAACTAATTTGCAGACAGGTGGGTCTGCATTAGGAGAAAGTTCAACAAGATCAAGGTTCATCTCATCACCCATTTTAAGGGCTTGTTTTGTCGGGTAAACGCCGGGTTCCTCAATATTGTCTCCAACTAAACGTACTTCTTCAACCCTAATCTGATGGTTGATCCGATAGCGTGGTTCAGGTGTTTTCTTCTTACTGCTCATTCTTTTCTTTCCGATAACAGATCCTCCTTTTTTATAATTTTTAAATTGTATTTAATGTTTTCTCAACTTCTGAGTGCACAAAATTAACAAAATTATCCAGACTCATCGAACCAATATCTCCTTCTCCTTGTTTTCTTACAGAAATTGTATTGTTTTCTGCTTCTTTTTCACCTATGATCAATAGGAAAGGAATTCGCTTTAACTCGTTGTCTCTAATTTTCTTACCAATTTTTTCATTGCGTTCATCAATGAGTGTGCGAATATCGGAATTATTCAGGAAATTTAAAACTTTTTTAGCATAATCATTGTGTTTTTCACTGATAGGCAGAATGACTGCTTGTTCCGGGGTAAGCCATAAGGGAAATTTACCAGCAGTGTGTTCAAGTAATACTGCAACAAAACGTTCCATGGAGCCGAAGGGTGCCCGGTGAATCATAACAGGGCGGTGTTTTTTGTTATCCTGCCCAACATATTCAAGTTCAAAGCGTTCGGGAAGGTTGTAGTCAACTTGTATGGTGCCTAATTGCCATTTCCGGCGTAAAGCATCTCTTACCAAAAAATCTAATTTGGGGCCATAAAATGCAGCTTCACCATACTCAACAACGGTATTAAGTCCTTTTTCAGCGGTTGCCTCTATTATGGCTTTTTCTGCTTTTTCCCAATTTTCATCATTTCCAATATAATCATCTTTTTTCTCTGGATCACGTAGTGATATTTGGGCTTCAAAATCATTAAAGTCAAGTGCTTTAAATATATATAATATAATGTCTATGACTTTTAGAAATTCATCTTTTAATTGGTCTGGGGTGCAGAAAATATGGGCGTCATCTTGGGTGAATCCTCGTACTCTTGTAAGTCCATGAAGTTCACCACTTTGTTCGTAACGGTAAACGGTGCCAAATTCAGCCATGCGATATGGCAGGTCTTTGTATGAGTGTGGAAAATTTTTATATATCTCGCAGTGATGAGGGCAGTTCATGGGTTTTAATAAAAATTCTTCCTCATTTTCTTCATTTCCGTGTTCTTTTCTCTTATTGCCGGATGGGGGTTGGATGGGTTGAAAGCTATCTTGACCGTACTTGGCATAATGGCCGGAAGTGACATACAGTTTTTTTTGCCCGATATGGGGGGTGATAACCTGTTGATAACCGTATTCTTTCTGGACTTTTTTAAGGAAGCCTTCCAGCCTTTCTCTTAATTGGGTGCCTTTGGGTAACCACATCGGGAGGCCTTGTCCAACTTTCTCTGAAAACATAAATATTTCCAGTTCTTTTCCTAATTTACGGTGGTCTCTTTTTTGGGCTTCTTCCAGTAAAGTGAGGTATTCATCAAGCATTTTTTGTTTCGGGAAAGTAATGCCATATACCCTGGTCATTTGTTTTCGTTGTTCATCGCCTCGCCAGAATGCACCGGCAGTATTCAGAATTTTTACAGCTTTAATATATCCTGTATTTGGTAAATGAGGGCCCCGGCAAAGATCGGTAAAATTTCCGTTCTTATAAAAACTAATGGTTCCGTCCTCCAGCTCATTTAGTAATTCAATTTTGTATTCGTTCCCTTTTTCCTGATAATAATCAATCGCTTTTTCTTTACTGACTTCTTCCCGAATATATTCTTGTTTTTCACGGGCTATCTCCAGCATGCGTTGTTCAATCTTTGGAAAGTCTTTTTCAGAGATTACGCTGTCATCTCCTAAATCGACATCATAATAAAAACCCTGTTCAATGGCGGGCCCGATACCGAATTTTACTCCCGGATACAAATCTTGTAATGCTTCTGCCAATAAGTGGGCCGATGAATGCCAAAATGCATGTTTTCCTTCTTTATCTTCCCATTTATGTAATGAAATGCTTGCATCTTCCCGGATAGGACGGTGTACATCCCATTCCTGATCATTGACTCTGGATGCAATCACTTCCTTTGCCAACCTGCTACTGATATCCCTGGCAATATCCAGAGGGGTGATGCCTGCTTCGTATTCTTTGATCTGCTTATCCGGAAAAGTTATCTTGATCATCTTGTTGTGGTTTATTTTAAAAGGTGCAAATATAGGTATTATAACCTGAATTTCATAAATTCTCTTTTTAACAATGTTTGTTGCCCTTATTTTATTTTTGGTTCTACTCTTATTTTAATGGTTAAATATTTAAATGATATAAGACACTGTTAAAATATTGTTGTACATGTAGTTTAAATATTGCGTTTTTTGATTGATGCAATATAGTTGCTCATTTTTGGCAAACAATTTCCATTAAAATACAACATATAAACAACCTTAAACCATATTTTAT
>CAZSGN010000188.1:0-5624 GCA_964606415.1 uncultured Bacteroidales bacterium | reverse complement strand
ACAGTGTCTTATATCATTTAAATATTTAACCATTAAAATAAGAGTAGAACCAAAATTAAAATAAACAGGTGAAAGCCTACATTTTCTATATAGTGATTACCGCTGAGTAAAGCGATGCCTCGCATAACTCATATCATTTTTAACAAAATAATCACTCAAATACAATCACTGCATTCGAATCCAGTACCCTGAAAGTAAAAGACTCGGTAAAATAAAGTTTTACTTTTTTTGCATCATGAGTATCATAGCCAATTGACAGATCTTGCCCGAGGGTTAATTTAAAATCTCCCCCTCTTTTTGATACCAGGTAAGAATCAGATATATGTGTATTCAATACCACTTTCCCTCCTATCAGGTTCTCAAGATGCCTGATCAAGGGATAGCCAGCCCTGAGATCAAAAATCTTCTTCCACTTATCAGTAGGCACGATCAGATCAAAGGGGCCTTCGACAGCCGCCTCTGTAAACATTGCCACACTTTGCGCAACAATTCTCAGTAGTTCATCCGGATCGTCGGGAAGTACTAATTTATTATGAGCAGAAGACTGCTTTAATCCTTTTACGCAAGACTTATCAAAGCCTTCGTAAATAACTTTTTCCTCAAATTCTGTGATTTTTTTAGCAGCCTTCTCCATTTCCTCCAGGTCAATATCCTTGGCCCCCCTTTCGATATTATCGATTTCCCAAAGATCAAGATCGAAATCAACCCTGCTTTCAATTAATGGAAGGACCTGTCGTACCCCATAACGTACATCCCGTCCTCCCTGATCATTATCAAGCTCAAGCCGTCCGATTGGTTCAGCGGCATATTCAGTTCCTTTCGGCCCATCTACATCAACATACCGTCGAGCTGTTAATACTGATTTAAAGACCCTGACAGCCTGATCATTGATTTCTTCCCAGGCTTTATCTGTTATAGGTGCTAAAGACTTTTTAAATAAATCCATATTATTTCCTCCTTATTTTACTGAATTTTACCAATATTTAAAGAACTATCACCCGAAGGCTCTTTTCCATCCTCCTCATCCGCTTCATCCTCTTCTATACTTGTTATCTCTGCCTCTGTAAATAAATAAGTCCGCAGATTTTCATCCCAGCCCGGCATCTCTCTTCTCAACCACTCAAGCGTCATACAAGCATGTTCCATTTCTTCGTCCCTATTATGAGCCAGGATTTTTTTAAGATTTTCATCATTGGTCGCATCAACCCGCTGCTGATACCAATCAACAGCTTCAATCTCTTCTTTAAGACTATTGAGCGCTCTCACATAATCACGGGTTCGTCCGGATAATTCTTCTGTGGGTTCATGATAATTTGACATAATCAAAATTTTTTAATTAACTATAATAATATTTGCTAAAGTTTCACACTATCTTATTTGTGCCTTATATATTTGATCATAAACATTTATTAATAATGCGAACTAAATAACTTAATTAATGAACATATTTTATACCATACATGCACAACCTCATTTCATTTCCTGATCTAAACAAATGGCAAACAAAAACCCCTTAAGCTAAAAAAGGAATTGCCAAAGCATACAAACCATTGTCCATCAAACTTATGTGAAAATTATATTCCTCTTTTATTTGCGCTCACCGATAAAAATAACGAAAAAAAAATTATTTTCTAATCAACAAAGCAACATTTTCCACATGATGAGTATGTGGAAACATATCTACAGTTTGCAAAGTATCGACCTTGTATAATTCAGACAACAAATTGACATCCCTTGCCTGAGTCGCAGAATTACAGCTAACATAAACCAATTTTGCAGGTGCATATTTTAATATGGCATTAATAACATCCTGATGCATCCCTGCCCTTGGTGGATCAATCACCATCACATCAGGCTTACCTTCATCCTGTACAAGCTGATCATTCAGGATATCCTTCATATCTCCGGCATAAAAAACAACATTATTAATCTGATTGGCTTCTGCATTATTCCGTGCATCATCAATTGCTTCCTCAACAGATTCCAGTCCAACAACCTTAGCTGATACATCTGCAATAAAAAGCGCGATGGAACCTGTTCCGGTATAAAGATCATAAACAAGCTCCTCACCTGTAAGTTCCGCTAGCTCCTTTATAACACTATAAAGATTGAAAGCCTGCTGTGTATTTGTCTGAAAAAAAGACTTCGACCCAATAATAAAATAAAGATCTCCAAGCCGTTCAGTTATGGTTTTTTTTCCTTTATAAAGATGTACATCTAAATCAAAAATAGTGTCATTAGCCTTTGGATTAATCACATACATGAGAGAAGCAATCCAAGGGAAAGCCTCAAGAACAGCCTGCATTAATTGCTCCCTCTTCTCCCTGTTATCTTCATAAAAAACCACCACCACCATCCATTCATTAAGAGAAGTGTTTCTGATGATTAAGTTCCTTAACAACCCGTGCTGCTCACGAATATCAAAAAAAGACATGTTCTCCTTCACAGCCATATCCCTAATAAAATTGCGAATTTGATTTGACCGATCATCCTGCAGAAAACACTCCTCAACATCCAGGACTTTATCAAATAATCCAGCCACATGAAACCCCAGGGCCTCATCTTTTGTCAGATTCTGCTCCTTTTCAATTTCCGCTTTAGTCAACCAGCGCTTATTTGAGAAAGTAAACTCCAGTTTATTCCGGTAAAACCGAGTAGCAGGAGCTGCAAGGATAGGACGTTTCTTTTGCCAATCGACTTTCCCGATCCTTTTAAAATGATCTTCGACCTGGCGTTGTTTAAATTTTAATTGCTCCTCATAAGGCAAGTGCTGCCACTTACACCCACCACAATCAAAGAAATGTTTACAAAATGGTTCCTGACGGAGCGGTGAATAACGATGGAAATAAACAGGCACCCCTTCGCGGTAACTTTTGCGCTTTTTAGTAATCCTGATATCAACTACGTCACCGGGAATTAGCTTAGGGACAAAAACAATCATATCATCAATTTTAGCAATTGCTTTGCCTTCTGCTGCAATATCAGTAATTTCAACTTCCCTATAAACAGGTTTTTTCTTTCTTGACATCTCAAATACCCTTTATTTACAAGTGCAAATCTACAAATTATGAACAATAGATCATGTTTATTTCAAAAATCTACCCTAATTCACTCCAAAATTTATAACATTGCATTTTGAAAAATGATCATTAGCCGTCAAAATAATTTACAAAATGCTTACAGATAAAGATATAAAACAAATAGAAGCGCATGGAACAGATCATGATACTGTTCAGCAACAATTAAATAATTTCAAAAAGGGATTTCCACCAATGGAAATCATTAAACCTGCTTTGGTCAATGATGGAATCATCAAGCCTGATGAGAAAAAGACAAAAGAATATCAGGCCTTTTATGAAAAAAACCTGGAAGGCAAATCAATCATTAAATTTGTACCAGCTTCCGGCGCCGCAAGCAGAATGTTTAAAAACCTTTATGCCTTTATTGATCGGTTTAGTGATGAAGATAACCTGGAAAAAGTTTTAAAAGAACCCGACTATCAATCCGTTCACAAATTTATTGCTTCGCTTGATAAATTTGCTTTTTACGAAAGCCTGAAAAAATCATTTAAAGAAAGTAAACAGGATATCAACACCCTGATCAAAGAAAAGAAATTTGTTACGATCATCAGCAGGGTTCTAAATCCGGAAGGATTGAATTATGGAGCTTCCCCAAAAGGACTCATCGAGTTTCATAAATATACAGATAACACCAGAACGGCCATTGAAGAGCATTTAGTAGAAGGTGCCCAATACGCACAGGAAGCTGATAGCACCGTTAAACTTCACTTCACTGTCTCTCCTGAACATATGGAGGAATTTAAAGAAAAAATCAACGAAGTGAAAATCAAATATGAAAAGGAATACAAGGTAAACTATGATATTTCTTTTTCAATTCAAAAACCCTCAACAGATGTCATCGCCGTTGATATGAAAAATCAACCCTTCAGGCTTGATGACGGAAGCATTCTTTTCCGGCCAGGCGGACATGGAGCCCTGCTCTCAAACCTGAATGAATTTAACAGCGATTGCATCTTTATCAAAAACATAGATAATGTTTGTGTAGATCGCATGAAAGAGACCACAAACATTTATAAAAAAGTTATAGCTGGTGTTCTTTTCTCCTATCAGGAAAAAATATACAGATATTTGGAACAACTTGAAGACGAAAACAAGGTGAATGAAAAACTAATTGATGAGATCTCCAAATTTCTCAAAAAAGAAATATGCACGATATTTCCGGAATCCCTATATCAGTTAACCAGGAGAGAAAAAATCAATTTTCTCCGAAAAAAATTAAACCGCCCTATTCGCGTTGCCGGAATGGTAAAAAGCGAAGGTGATACGGGAGGAGGGCCCTTTTGGGCAAAGAATAAAGATGGATCTACATCGCTTCAGATCGTAGAAACAGCACAAATAGACCTGAAAAACCCCCGCTTCCTCGAAGTTTTTAATGGTTCCACACATTTTAGTCCGGCTGATTTTGCTTTGTGTGTTAAAGATTACAAAGGAAATAAATTTGATTTGATGAAATACCGGGACTCAAATACCGGATTTATCACCAAAAAATCAAAAGACGGACGCGATTTAAAAGCACAGGAACTTCCAGGACTATGGAACGGTTCCATGGCTGATTGGAATACTCTCTTTGTCGAAGTGCCTATTGAAACCTTCAACCCGGTTAAAAATATTAACGATCTGTTAAACGATGCACATCAATAATTAGCGTTTGTCTATAATGTCCAATTTCGTCGTTGTTGCGGAAAAGACAATAAAAAATATTCTCCTACAAATTTAATCGGTTTAAGTCTTGCTTTTTCAAAATCATGTGCTTATATTTGTTTTGTGGCATTAAGTTACTTATTTACTATAATGAAAAACATTTATGAAACATTCACTAAAAGTACTCCTCGCATTCATATTTAGCATTATATTTAATCAAACAATCTTTTCACAAGAATGTGATTTTGGGAATATCTACATCAATGCTCCGGAAGAAGCTTGTCCGGAAGAAAAAATTGATTTGTATGCGAACTACAATACAGAAAATTCATTTCAATGGACAATTACATCTCCAGATGGGACAAGTGAGACATATACAACAAGAAATATTTACGATTTCCAGTCAGACCAACCCGGTAAACACCCTATTGAACAAACCATCAGCAATGATAATTGTGCGCGAGACACAACACTGTATGACACACTAACCATCAAAACAGACCTTCCATTTGACAAATCAATATCTTATAATATCAGTTCCGATCAAATATGCCCTGGCGAACCAGTAGATATTTACACCTATACCGAAGCAAAATCATACGCATGGGATTTTGGCAATGGCGAAACCAGTTCCGAAAAGAAAAATTACGATTATCAATACACAAAAAGCGGAGAATACCCAATCACATTGACACTAAACAATGGCTGCGGGAATGACTCTACCGTTTACGACACCATTCATGTAAATGATAATCGACCATTTAAGAATAACATCAGCTACAACATTTCAGATAAAAAAGCCTGCCCGGGAGATGAGATTAACTTTCGCGCCTACACCAATGCTAAAAAATACCTATGGAAAATAAGCAGCACAAGTCAATCAACCGAAAAATAAGGTTACGA
>CAZSGN010000187.1:0-5671 GCA_964606415.1 uncultured Bacteroidales bacterium | reverse complement strand
CCAGAGGAGAAATAGGCTCCCCATAAAAAATATAGTTTGGCCTTTGCTTAAACTCCTCTTCGCCTCCGGCCATTGCAATGCCCATCCTGTGAATATCACGGCATCCTTCTTTATCGAAAGACCAGCTCATGATTGGTGTTGTGGTATTACGAATCATATCAGCAAACTCATAAACATCAGCCAAGCCATTGGTTACATCACTAATAGACCCTAGTGACTGGACATAACCCATATTTGGCAAAGCATCACAAACCCTGGCAACCATGGATGCATCTTTCCGTTGATACAAACGCCTTTCAAAAGTCTCCGTGTCAATAAAATTAGGAGGTGTTGGTCCAGGGCCAAAATAGCTCCTGTTTTTTTCAATGATGATCTTTTTAGATTGATCACCATCCCACGGAAAGACTTCCGTTACCGGTGGCACCGTAGACAAAGCCTTACGAACGACATCCGGGGTAAAATAAACCCGGTTCCCATCAACTTTACAACCATTCTTTTTAAACAGTTCCCGGGCACCTTCATGATGAACATCTGCTCCAGTATACTGTAAGGTCCTTAACATCCCGTTATAAATCCGCTCTTTCTGATCATCAGAAAGAATTTCGAATTTGGGAGTAATATTTATCGAAAAATTTGTTCTTGTACTACTCATGGAATAATCTTTTTTAATTATTTGTTATGAGTGCCGTTTATCAGCAGCATCAATAATTTCTTTCAGCTCTGTAACCAATTTTTCATCCATTGGTTCGGGCTGATAGGTATCGAGCAAATGCTGGGTGCGTTCTTTCACACGGTCACCCATGGACTTTGAACCATTCTTTTTCCAGGTTTCATAATCGCTGCGATCCTGAAGCTGAGGCATAAACCATTCTTTCCAATGTTCAAAAGTATGCTCAGTGGTGACAAATTCCCCGCCCGGTCCTTGTTTTTCAATTAATTCAAGCGCAAGATGTTCATCATCCGTATTAATTCCTTTTCCAAACTGACGAACCATCCCCATCATCTCTTCATTCAATACAAGACTCTCCAGGGAAGCATTTGTTCCATGATCGATATAACCCACATCATGGATAAGGTTAGCACCAGAAAGATAAGAATAAAACAAACTGGTCATTTGCTCAATCGCTGCTTGTTCATCCAATACTTTAGAATCGGAACAACCACCGGTAGAGAACATCAGCAAGTTCATCCATTTGGCAATGTCTGTATTAGCAGCCGAAGCTAAAGAAAGCTCAGGAGCACCATATGAATAAGTAGACTTTTTCATGTCCAGAATGGTTGTCACACCACCCATGATCAAAGGCATTCCCGGATTTTTAAGATGGCAAAGCACGGTAGCCAGTAAAGTTTCGGCAAGAGACTGCACAAGCATACCCGCGAGGGTAGCCGGGGCTGTAGCACCTGAGCTTGGGCAGGGCGTGTACATAGCCGGAATATTATGTTCAGCAGAATAAAGCAGTTTTTCTACCGCTGTCCGGTCATTTTTCAATGGAGAAATAGGTTCGATATAAACCACGAACATAGGGTTAAGCCTAAACTCCTCTTCACCACCACGAATCAAACAAGCCATTTTATGAATATCCGCGAGCCCTTCGCCATCGACACTTGTTACCACATAAGGCTTTGTGCATCCTTCCAGCATCGCCATAAACTGGTGACGATCATATGTCTGAGGGTTTGGAGCATCGCCAACAATACCATGAGACATAAAAAAATCGTAATTCGGCAGTGCATCAACAAGTTTCCCCGCATTAACAATATCATTATACAAAGTTCTTCTGCGTTTTCCGGTTTCCCTGTCATATGTAAAAGGAAGATCAGATCCGGTACCAAACCCTACTGAATCCTTCTGAAGTTTTAATGATCTTTGACCATTTCTTCCTTTTAACGTGATCTTTCTGGGATAGAAGTTCAACGCTTCTTCCACCAATGAGGTAGGAATCCTAACACTATTACCCCGCACAACAGCATTGCTGTTTTTAAACAACTCCAGGGCCTCTTCATGATAAACCATCCCCCCTGTATTCTCGAGTACATCCAACGCTGAAAAAAAAATTTCTTCAATTTGGTCGTCAGATAATACTCTAAAACGAGGAGCCTGGTTTACAGTATGATTCATTTTCATAAAGTAAATCCTTTTAAATGATTGATGAATAAAAATCTGCCATCAATCCTTAATAAAATGATTGATGACAGGAAAGATTAATTATTATTTTTTCTGGAAATATTCCTTAACGATATCTACTGCGCTACCAGCATTAGGCGCGTAAAGGTCAGCGCCAATCTCGTCGGCAAACTCCTTAGTAACCGGCGCACCGCCAATAATAACAGCAACCTCATCACGGATCCCAGCCTCTTTGAGCGAGTTGATCACCTCACCCATCCGGGGCATAGTAGTAGTCAACAAAGCGGACATACCCAATACCGAGGGTTTATGTTCTTTAACAGCCTCAACAAAAGCTTCGTTCGGCTGATCAATACCAATATTAACAACCTGGTAACCAGCTCCTTCAAACATCATAGCGGCCAAATCTTTACCGATATCATGCAAGTCACCGGCAACAGTGCCAATAACAAAAGTACCTGCATTTCCCAGGTCATCAGCAGCCAAATGAGGGCGAAGGATGTCCATAGACTGGCTCATTGCTTTGGCACACCGCAATACTTCAGGCATGAACATATCACCATCTTTCCATTTCTGTCCTACAGCATCCATACCAGGCAACAATCCCTGGTTCAGAATGTCAGGTGCATTAACACCTTCATCCACTCCTTTTTGTGTAAGTTCTTTCAGGTCATCAACTTTACCTGCGATCAACAATTCTGAAACTTTTCCTAAATCAAAACTCATAATTTTCCTCCTAATGATTGATGATTAATATTAATGTGAATAATAAATTATTTGTTATTTATTGTACAGTGTCCGTCATAGGAAGATGTGGATTAAACATCTTCTCATAATTGGTTTTGATTTCTTTAAAATCTTCTGCCAGTGACTCATAAATCTCAATCGCTGCACGAGACTTATTTAAGGTATAAAAATGAATTCCGGGGGCCCCATTATTCAAAAGGTCTTTGGTTTGTTCAATAGCACGCTTCACGCCCAAATCATACATGGCATTGGTATCATTTTCCACTTTAGCAAAATCTTTAGCCATTGATTCGGGTATAGAAGCCCCAATCATCTTAGCAAAACGGCTGATTTGTCCAAAATTAGTAACTGGAATAACGCCAGGAATCACACGAATCTTAAGGTTCATTTGTTCAACCTTATTCATGAAATCATAATAATAATTATTATCAAAAAACATTTGTGTTACCAGGAAGTCTGCACCTGCATCAACTTTAATTTTAAGATTTTCAAGGTCCTGTTCCAATGTCTGAGCCTCCGTATGCTTCTCGGGATAAGCGCCAGCCCCGACACAAAAATCATATTCATTTTTGGCAAATTCAATCAGGTCGCTTGCATAATTAAAACCATCCGGGTTAGGAAAAAGAAACTCCTCGTCCTTCGGCTTATCCCCCCTGAGCAACATCACATTTTGTATTCCCATATCCTGCAATACACGCATATCATAAGCAATTTTTTCTTTGGTAGAATTCACACAAGTATAATGCGCCATGCAAGTAAACCCAAGGTCATTTTTAAACAAATCCACCAAATCAAAAGTTCGCTCCTGTGTTCCTCCTCCTGCACCATAAGTAACAGTAACAAAAGAGGGGTTCAGCTTCATAAGTTGCCCAGTATTGATGCCGAACTTAACCGCTGCATCAAATGACTTCGGCGGGAAAAATTCAAACGAAAATGTTCGCTCCTGCTTCTTAAAAATTTCAGTAATCTTCATCTTGCTATATTTTTATTTAATTCATTTGTTCAGCATCATTCAAAACAGGCTTTAACCATTTTTCAGCCTCTTTGATTTCATTCTCTGCTCTTTCTGAATAATCTTCAAGTTGATCACGATTAATCTTACCCACACCAAAATATCGGGCATCTTTATGAGATATAAACAACCCGGTGACAGAGCTAACAGGTTTCATAACATAACTTTCGGTTAGTTCAATGCCAATTTTATTTTTCACATCAAGGAGATCAAAAATCGCCCCTTTAAGTGTATGGTCAGGGCAAGCAGGATAACCGGGCGCAGGCCGGATGCCTTCGTACCGTTCTTTAATAAGATCCGCTTTTTCAAGATTTTCATTCCTGGCATATCCCCAGCATTGTTTTCTTGTCCTTTCATGTATCAATTCAGCATAAGCCTCTGTAATCCGGTCAGCCACCAAACGAAACATGATACTGGTATAGCTGTCGCCTTGCTTTTTAAACCTATTTACATGCTCCTCAACTGTATGTCCTGAGGTCACAGCAAAGGCGCCAATGTAATCTTTTATTCCTTCATTTTCAGGAGCAATAAAATCACTAAGCGACATAAACTCCTCTTTATTGGCCCCTCTCATCTCTTGTTGTCTTAACATGGGGAAAACACCAATCTCCTTTTCCCGTCCCTCATCTTCATAAACAATAATATCATCTCCTCTGCTATTTGCAGGAAATAAGCCAATAACAGCTTTGGGCTCCAGCATCTTTTCATTGCATATCCGATCCAATAAATCCTGGGCTTCCTGATACAACCTCCTTGCTTCCGGCCCCACTTTTTCCTTATTTAAAATCGAGGGGAAAATCCCTTTAAGCCCCCATCCATGAAAAAAGGGAGTCCAATCAATATACTCACGAATATCCTCAACAGTATAGGATTCAAATATCTTCGTGCCAATAAAAGTGGGTTCTTTACCTGTTTGATAAGCCCAATTGGCATTAAATTTGTTTTCTCTTGCTTTGTCAATTGATAAAAACTTAAGTTCCTTCATAATAAAATAATTTTTGCCTGTTTAATTGAACATTTTCAATAAAAACTAAGGTTCAAAGGTGGCATGTAAAATCAGGAAAATAAGGTGAAACGGGATAATACTTTAAAAATAATGAAATGCTTTACGTTTGGGGCTCTTGCCCCGTCATTAATCGGATACGCGCAAATAAAATTACCGCCAACACGATAATTAAATTGTTTCCTCATAAAACATTTTTATTTTCCACCTCATCAAAATGACAATGCAAAGTTAATAAAATAAATCATAAAATAAAATTTTTTTAGGATAAACCTTCTTTCAAAACACCCTGATTACGCATGTTATCCTGATTATTTCAGCAAATCCGGGGTTGTTAATTAACTGTTAATAATGCGTCTGTCGATAAAATAACCCTGTCAATGCTATTTTTCCTCCTTGATAAAAAAACCACATAAATCCTATCTTATTATAGCTGATAATGAAGCTGTTAGGCTATTAGCCATATAATATTCGTGAAAACAGGGAATTTAACTTTATGTTCTATGCGATGTATTTATTTATATCCTGTTCGTTCTGAAAAAAATGAATACTCACCCAATAGTTGTTAAATATTCAACCTTTTTGAGAAAATGTTTTAAAGAAAGAAAACAATATTAACAAACATGATAAACAGATACATCATATTCCTTGACTATAGGCGAACAAAAACAATAAAAAAAAGGTTCTGCCCTTATTTTAATGGTTAAATATTTAAATGATATAAGACATTATTAAAATTGTTAAAATATTGTTGTACATGTAGTTTAAATATTGCGTTTTCAGA
>CAZSGN010000186.1:0-5684 GCA_964606415.1 uncultured Bacteroidales bacterium | reverse complement strand
GTGAAATGCTTACATTTACTTAATCGATTGAGCGGAATCGCTCAATTTGGGTATAATTTAGTTAGTAATCAATTGTTTCATATTAAAATAGATAGAAATGACAAAAAAAGTTCTTGATGCTGTAAAACCTGGGGTACTTACAGGTGATGAGGTAACTACACTTCTCACAATTGCCAAAGAAGAGCATTTTGCTTTACCTGCTGTAAATGTGGTAGGGACAAATTCTGCAAATGCAGTTCTTGAGGCAGCTAGAGAGGTTAATTCTCCCGTTATGATTCAGTTTTCAAATGGTGGAGCACAGTTTTTTGCTGGAAAAGGAGCACCTAATGATAATAAAGAAGCAGCCATTGCTGGTGCTATTTCTGGCGCCAAACATGTTCATATGATGGCTGATCTTTACCAGGTGCCTGTGGTTCTTCATACTGACCATGCTGCTAAAAAATTGCTTCCATGGATTGATGCCTTGCTTGATGCAGGAGAAAAACATTTTAAAGAAACGGGAAAACCTCTTTTTTCTTCTCATATGTTAGACCTTTCGGAGGAATCTCTTGAAGAGAATATTGGTATTTGTAAAGAATATCTGAAGCGAATGAGTAAAATCGGCATGACACTGGAAATAGAACTTGGCGTGACTGGTGGTGAAGAAGATGGTGTAGACAATACAGGAATTGATAATTCTTTATTATATACACAACCTGAGCATGTCGCTTATGCTTATGAAGAGTTGGGTAAAGTAAGTCCTAATTTTACTATTGCTGCATCTTTTGGTAATGTGCATGGTGTTTATAAACCAGGTAATGTTCAGTTGCGGCCTGATATCCTTAAAAACAGTCAGGATTATATACAGGAAAAATATAATACTGCTGAAAAGCCTGTGTATTTTGTTTTCCATGGTGGCTCTGGTTCTTCGGTAGAAGAAATACGGGAAGCAATCAGTTATGGTGCGATAAAAATGAATATTGATACAGATACGCAATGGGCATTTTGGAAAGGTATTCGTGATTATGAGGCAAAAAATCATGATTACTTGCAGACGCAGATAGGTAATCCTGAGGGTGACGATAAACCTAATAAAAAGAAATATGATCCCCGTGCCTGGTTAAGGGCTGGAGAACAGGCGATGATTGAGCGCTTAAAAGTCGCTTTTGATAATCTGAATTGTATTGATCGCAACTAAGCAATGTTTTCAAAAAATGCATCGAAAAATTGTTTGTTGTGATTGGTGTAATTGTATCATAATGAGGGGTTTCCCAGGAAGCGGTATGAGCTGTTCATATCGCTTCTTTAAGTATGAAGAAGCCTTAATATAAACAAATATATTTGGAAAGGAACAAAGAATAATATATAGTGAGGATTAAGGTAATATCATATTTACTAAACATAGATTATCTCATTTAATTGAATCATAAAACAGTGGGTCAAATTATATTCGGATGAGAAGATTTATTCGGGGTATCAATGAGTCAGATACACCTAAGGTTAAGAAACCAAGGGATTTATTTAGCAGTAAGATTGGTATTATTGCTGCTGCTGCTGGTTCAGCAGTTGGACTGGGTAATATTTGGCGGTTTCCTTATGAGACTGGTCAATACGGGGGCGCAGCTTTTTTAATTTTGTATCTTGCCTTTATTTTGCTTCTCGGGTTGCCTGTTATGCTTAGCGAGTTCATGATTGGACGTAAAGCACGGCATAATGTTTTCGGTGCTTTTAAGAAATTGTCGCCAGGTAAACATTGGTATGTCATTGGTATAATGGGTATTGGATCCGCTTTTTTTATTTCTGCTTTTTATAGCGTTGTTGCCGGATGGTCTTTTGAGTATATCATTAATGCCGCAACCGGGCAATTTGAAGGAAAGTCCCCTGAGCAATTAAATCAGATGTTTTTAGATTTTAAGAATGCTTCCCTTAAACCAATTATATATCAGTTGCTTTTCCTTTTACTGACTGGCTATATCGTCATTTCTGGCGTCAGAAAAGGCATTGAGCGGTATGCAAAAGTGCTGATGCCTGTTTTGATAATTCTTATTATTATACTGGATATTCGGGCTGTTACGCTACCTGGAGCCAGAGAAGGATTGATGTTTTTATTTAAGCCTGATTTCTCTTTGATTAACGGGGAGGCAGTTCTCAGTGCGCTTGGACAGGCTTTTTTCTCTCTTAGTCTGGGTATGGGAGCATTGGTGACCTATGGTTCTTATATTAATAAAACTGATAATTTATCTTCGACTGCTGCAGAAGTGACATTCACCGATACAATAGTTGCTGTTTTAGCAGGTGTAGCAATTTTTCCTGCCGTTTTTGCTTTTGGCATCGAACCCTCTGCCGGCCCTGGCTTGGTTTATATTACACTGCCAAATGTTTTTGAGCAAATGACCGGAGGACAGTTTTTCTCTATTTTGTTTTTTGTGCTTTTATTGATTGCCGCATTGACATCTTCAATTTCAATATTGGAAGTTGTGGTTGCTTATTTTGTTGAAGAACTGAAGTTGTCCAGAAGGAATGCGACAATGATGGCAGTGGCTTTAATTAGTGTCTTTGGTATGCTTTGTTCTTTATCTTTAAATGAAAACATGGTGGCTATTAATGTCTTTGGACTGACCTTTTTTGAATTACTCGAATATATTGCGGCAAATATTTTTCTTCCGCTTGGGGGCATGTTAATTGCTTTTTATGTGGGATGGATACTTAAAAAGGAGAAGGTTTTTAAAGAGTTGTCTAATGATTATCAGTTAAGAGTTAAGTTTTTTAGTCTTTTCTTTTTTCTTATTAAATATGTTGCTCCCTTTTCTATATTACTTGTTTTTCTGCATGGTGTCGGACTTTTAGATCTAATTGTGCAAGGTCTTGGAATGTTGATTAATTAGAGCCTGTTTATAAACGCAAGTGGTTGGATCATAATGTTCGATAACAGGGGCTTGCGAAGTCCCAAAATGCGGATTTTACTGGTGTAAATGAGCAATTTTGGGACAAGCATAACGAAGTTAGTGGACATAATAGATGAACTCTAATGTCTGTAGTAAATAATGAAGATTCTTTTTTATGAACTGGAAAGATTGGTTTCATTTTTCTACCCCGCAGCGGACGGCTATTATTATTTTAGTGATTTTTATTCTTCTTGTTAATGGACTCCGGATATTATGGGATGATATTGCTTTTGTCCCTTTGATGAAAAAAGTGGATACAAGTTTATTTCATCAAATAGAAATGATTGAAGTTTCAGAGGAGGCCGTTGATTCGCTAAGAAACCATGAGCAGGAGACAAATGACCTTGAGCCTTTTGACCCTAATACAGCTACATTGGAGCAGTTTTTAAGATTGGGATTGAATCGCGGGCAAGCGCGGAGTATTATCAAATACCGGTCCAGCGGAGGAACCTTTCAAAAGAGGAAAGATTTTAAAAAGCTTTATGTTATTGATGAAAATGATTACCGGAGATTGGCTCCTTATATAAAAATATCCGGTAAGACGCCACAATATGATCATGCTTTAGAAAAAGCAAGTCAACGGAATGATATAAAGAAAGAACAAATGCAGGTGGCTTTAAATCAATGTGATTCTTCTGATCTGGTAAAATTGAAAGGAATTGGGCCTGTTTTTGCTTCAAGGATTATAAAATACAGGGAACTTCTGGGAGGATATGTGGATGTTAATCAGTTATTGGAGGTATATGGAATGGACTCATCCAGACTGGAGCCATTGAAGGATTTTATTACATTGGATACAGCAAATCTTAAGGTGCTGAGTCTTAATCATGCATCATTTGGGGATTTGATCAGGCATCCTTATTTAAATAAACATAAGGTTAAGGCTATCATGCATTACCGTAAAATGCAAGGACACTTTAATTCGACAGATGAGCTTATGAAAAATAATATTTTAACTCAAGATCAATACCATCAAGTCATTCCGTATTTAAATGCAAATAAAAAGTCTGATTTAAATAAAAAAAGATGAAATCATTTGATTAATTTTAAAGCTTTTAATATTTTTGCAATCCATTTTTAAAATTAAAAGGAGAATTTATTATGATCATCATTCCGGTAAAAGAAGGTGAAAATATAGAGCGGTCACTAAAAAAGTTTAAAAGGAAATTTGAGAGAACAGGTATAAGCAAAGAGCTCCGTGCTCGTCAGGCTTATCATAAACCCTCAGAAGTACGTAGGGAGGTTGTTAAGCGGGCGAAGTTTATTAATAAGCTTCAGCAGGAAGAGGAATAGACGGAAGAAAGAATCAATCACAAAACTATATCCACCTGGAGATGGAGGATGCAAATGCCTTTATCGATTATCTTAAGTATGAAAAGCGTTATTCTGCTCATACGATAAAATCTTATTCTATTGATATTAAGCAATTTTTGCATTTTATTAATGAACAAGGTGAGAGTGTGAATATTTCACTTGTTGATGAACGTGTGGTGCGTGATTGGGTAATATCTTTATTAAATTCCGGGGTGTCTTCAAGAAGTGTTAACCGGAAAATAACAACCCTTAAGTCTTTTTTTAAGTTTCTGAAAAAAAATAGTAAAATCAAAAAAAATCCTATGGATAGGGTTGTGTCTCCCCGGACAGATAAAAAACTCCCTGTTTTTGTTGAAGAAAAACAAATGACAGCACTTTTAAATGAGATTTCTTTCACTGATGATTTTGAAGGCCGGAGGGATAAATTAATTATTGATTTTTTCTATCAAACAGGAATACGGCTTGCCGAATTAATAAATATTAAATTGCTTGATGTTCTTGAAGGGGATCAGTTGATAAAGGTGTTGGGTAAGCGAAATAAAGAACGTTTAATCCCGGTTTCGGAGAATTTATTGAAAGAGATTGCTGATTATCTTGAACTAAGAAAAAATGTTGTAGCAGAAAATAATGAGTTTTTGTTTATAACATCGCGCGGAAGCCAAATGTACCCTGTTTTACTGTACAGGATTGTTAAAAGGTCATTGGATCGGGTAACAACAATTGATCAGCGAAGCCCACATGTATTAAGGCATACTTTTGCTACCCACATGCTTAACAGAGGTGCAGACTTAAATGCCATTAAAGAATTTTTGGGTCATGCTAATTTATCTGCAACCCAGGTTTATACGCATAATAGTTTTGAAAAATTGAAGCAAATTTATAATCAGGCTCATCCACGAGCATAAAAAATAGGGAGGATTAACAATGAATATTAATATCACATCTGTTAATTTTGATGCAGATAATAAGTTGAAAGATTTTATTACTTCACGACTGGAAAAATTAAACCGGTTCTATGATAAGATTACCGGGGCTGATGTTTTTTTGAGGTTGAATAATAATCAGGAACCTGATAATAAACTTGTTGAAATAAAGGTAATGATTCCAGGCAATGATTTGTTTGCCAAGAAACAGGCCGAAACCTTTGAAGCTGCTGCCGACGAGGCGGCAGATGCTCTTAAGAGCCAGTTGTCCAAGCATAAAGAAAAATTGAAAAAATAAGGATTTGAGGTGGCATTTCTTGATTTCTTCTGAAATATTGTTGATGCAGCAAGAAATAAGAAAAATATCAATAATTTATTTTGTGTTCTAAATAAATTATTTGTACATTTGCCGACCGATTTTAAAAGAAATTGTTCTTTCAAAATACTGGAAAAAACGATGAATGCCGGTGTAGCTCAGTTGGTCAGAGCAGCTGATTTGTAATCAGCAGGCCGGGGGTTCGAA
>CAZSGN010000185.1:0-5756 GCA_964606415.1 uncultured Bacteroidales bacterium | reverse complement strand
CCCGGAGAATCTTATACAAATGATTAATTCCTTCAATACTTTGTTGTAATTCATCATTTTTCTGCCTGATCACCTGATTCTTTGCTTCAATCTGGTTTTTATGATCCTCAAGCGCCTTATTGCGATTTTCAGTATCAGCAAGCAAGCAATTGGTCTTACGCTGATAATGAACCGCAACAGATTTCACATAAACAAAACCAATAGTAATAAGTCCGGCTGCAATAAAATAATTAAAAGTTTCAAAAGACTTTTTCATATAAACAGGCCCTGATGCAGAAAAATGCAACCATTCATTAGCCTGGTCAAAAAAGAAATAACAAGCAGAAGAAACAATAATACTTACAATAATAAAGCGGATCTCCCGCAAAGAAAAAACCATAAAGGGTATCGCCCAGAATGACAGATTTAACATATAAAAACTACCTTTCAGATCCTCTCCTGGTTTAGTAAAAAGAAAAACACCCAATAAAAAAATGACCACCTGGGGTACCGTAGCTTCTAAAAGACGGGAAATATTAAAATAACCCTTTTTATTGAGGATCAAAACCCCAATATGCATAACGATCAGCCCTGAAAGGAAAAAAACACCCAATAAATCTTGATGAAGAAAAATAATAATATAAGGAATAATCAGCAACATCCAGGTAAATGCAAATTGATTGGTCAAAATGACATTTTTCCCGGTAGTATCACTCACATCCTTATCAATCCCTATAAAAGAGATTCTATTCCATATTGTATATAGAAGGTTCATGGCCTAAACCTGTTATCCTGACACACAGCTATAACACAATTAACCTGCATCAGGAAAAATAAAAAATAACAAGTAAATATTTCTATTACTAACGATTAAAGCGCCCCTTTTGTTGAGGGCAACTCGTAATTAAACACATCCTTCTTCACAGCCATTTTGATCGCCCTTCCTAAAGCTTTGAACAAGGCTTCTATTTTATGATGCTCATTTGTTCCTTCTGCTTTAATATTCAAGTTTGCTTTAGCTGCATCGGAGAAAGATTTAAAAAAATGGTAAACCATCTCAGTCGGCATATCCCCTACTTTTTCCCTGGAAAATGAGACGTCCCATTCAATCCAGTTGCGCCCTCCAAAATCAATCACACATTGGGCAAGGCAATCATCCATGGGAATTACATAACCATACCGTTCGATCCCTCTTTTGTTACCAAGTGCTTTAAGAAAAGCTTCGCCAAGCACCAGCGCTGTATCCTCAATAGTATGGTGTTCGTCTACATGAAGATCCCCATTCACCTCAATGACAATATCAGACCCTGAATGCCTGGCTATTTGCTCAAGCATATGATCGAAAAAACCAAGTCCTGTCTTTATCTGGGCTTTGCCGGTACCATTCAGGGACAACTTCACCCTTATATCCGTTTCTTTTGTTTTCCTGGTCACCTCAGCCTCCCTGTCTTCACTTGAAAGGAAGTCCCGGATTTGCTTCCATTCATCAGTCATCAGTACACAAGTATCAGTTAACTCCTTTTGCTGTAATTCCCGGAAAAAATTCCCCGGGGTTAACAGAATGGCCTTACATCCCATATTCTTAGCCAGTTGCACATCAGTAAGCCTGTCCCCGATCACATAAGAATGGTTCATGTCATAATCTCCCTCCAGGTATCTCTTCATCATCCCGGTGCCCGGTTTCCGGTTGGGAGAGTCATCCTCAGGAAAAGAACGGTCAATCAATATATGATCAAAAAAGATCCCCTCATTCTCAAAAGTCTTCAGCATCTTTTTCTGAACAGGCCAGAAATCTTCTTCGGGGAAAGAATCTGTCCCCAACCCATCCTGATTGGTAACCATAACCACTTCAAAATCAAGCTGACGAGCAATATAACTCAGGTGCCTGAAAACAAAAGGATAGAACTCCAGTTTCTCAAGTGAATCAACCTGCTCATCCTCAGGTTCAATAATCAGGGTTCCATCCCTGTCTATAAACAAAGCACGTTTCATGAATGATAATTCTTTAAGGCGTTAATCAATTTTTTATTCTCCCTGGGTGTTCCAACAGTAATGCGCAGGCACCCCTCACAATTAAGCACTCCTGACCGATCCCTTACAATAATCTTTTGATCAACAAGATACTGATAAAGTTTGGAAGGCTCGTCAACCTTAATCAAAAAAAAGTTGGCATCGGAATGAAAAATTTCTCTGACAAAATCAAATTGCTGCAATGCTGCAATAAGATTCACTTTACCCACCAACAAATGTTTCACCCAATCATCCTTCTTCTTTTTTTTCCTGATGGCCTGCTCCGCCTTTTTCTGAGTTAACAGGTTTACATTATACGGATATTTGATCTTGTTAAGCAGAGTGATAATCTCCGTAGAAGCCATTGCCATACCAAGACGTGCCCCGGCCATTCCCCATGCTTTAGAAAAAGTCTGCAGAACCACGAGATGATCAAAATCCGCCAACCTGGAAATAAAACTTTCCTCCAGGGCAAAATCAATATAGGCTTCATCAATAACCACAGGAATATCAACATCTTGAAGCAACTCCAACACGCGATCCCTTGCCAGTAAATTTCCTGTTGGGTTGTTGGGTGAGCAGAGAAAGATTAACTTCGTATGGTCGTCTATTTGCGCCAATATGGCCTGCTGATCAAGATCAAAATATTGATCCAGGGGAACCCTTTTCACCGCCACGTTATTAATATCTGCACATACCTGATACATCCCGTAAGTAGGGTCGGTAATAATGAGATTGTCTTGACCAGGCTCACAAAAAACCCTGATGAGAAGATCGATGGCCTCATCACTGCCATTGCCGAGGAAAAGTTGATCCACACGACACCCCTTAAGGCTGGCAATTTTGCTTTTCAAATCCAGTTGAAGCGGATCCGGATACCGGTTAAGGGGATTGTTGTAAGGATTTTCATTGGCATCCATCAACAGAGCCCCTTCCCCTTTATATTCATCGCGGGCGGATGAATAAGGTTTCAGATTTTTAATATTTTCCCGTATCAGTTTATCGAGGTTCATTTCTTTAATTTATCTAAACGCAGTCTGACTGCTTTTGCATGAGCATCGAGATTTTCCGTGAGCGCCATTGTTTCAATCGCATCACCCAAAAACTTAAGGCCTTCGTCTGATAATTCCTGGAAAGTGATTTTCTTAACAAAGGCATCCAGGTTAACGCCACTATAAACCCTGGCAAATCCATTTGTAGGCAGTGTATGATTGGTTCCCGAAGCATAATCTCCTGCACTCTCAGGAGTATTATACCCAAGAAATACAGAGCCCGCATTAATAATCTTCTCAGCTATCTCAGCATAATCATTCATGGAAATGATTAAATGCTCGGGCGCATATTCATTAATAAAATGAATCATTTGCTCTTTATCTTCAAGCACAATCGCCTTACTGTTAGCCACTGACTGCTGTGCATATTGTTTCCTGGGCAAAGTATCCATAAGCTTTTCCAGTTCTTGCTGAACATCTGCCACGACAGCCTCATCATTGGTTACAAGCATTACCTGGCTATCAGCACCATGTTCGGCCTGCGATAAAAGATCAATGGCTACCAGGAGAATATCCGCTGTAGAATCAGCCATCACCGCTACTTCAGATGGCCCTGCAGGCATATCAATAGCTACCCGTTCGCGGGCCACTAATTGCTTCGCAACAGTCACATACTGATTGCCGGGGCCAAAAATTTTATAAACGTTAGGGACAGAATCTGTTCCATAAGCCATGGCTCCAATAGCCTGAATTCCGCCTATAGAGAATACATCTGTAACCCCTGTTTTCCATGCAGCATAAAGCACGGCCGGATGAATCACACCTTCACTGCCTGGAGGAGAACATAGCACGATCTCTTTACAACCGGCTATAGATGCCGGAATGGCCAGCATCAAAACCGTTGAAAAAAGAGGTGCCGTACCTCCCGGCACATATAAGCCAACCTTTTCAATAGGCACACTTTTTTGCCAGCAATTAACACCAGGGGCGGTTTCTACCACGCGAGGCTCCTGCTTTTGGCTTTCATGAAAAACCCGAATATTTTCAATAGCCATATCAATGGCTGATTTTAGTTCTTCGGGCAAACGATCACCAGCTTTTTCAAGCTCTGCATCCGTAACCCTTAGCTCTCCAAGCTGCACCTTATCAAACTCAAAGGTATAATGACGCAAAGCCTCATCGCCATTACTCCTGACATCATTAAGGACATCACGGGCAATCGTTTCTAATTTTTGATTTTCCATAACAGGCCGCTTACACAAAGTGGCCCATTCCTTTCTATCCGGATTCAGGTATAATTCCATAAGCAATCATTAAGTAATCATTTTTTCAATCGGTATCACCAGGATACCCTCTGCACCAAGGCTTTTCAATTGATCTATCACCTCCCAGAAATCACTTTCTTTCAGAACAGAATGAACAGAGCTCCATCCTTCTTCAGCCAAAGGCATTACTGTCGGGCTTTTCATCCCCGGGATCAATGAGGTAATCTCCTTTAATTTATCATTTGGAGCATTCAATAAGATATATTTATTCTTTCCGGCTTTTCGAACAGAACGCATCCGGAAAAGTAACTCTTCAAGTATCTCCCGCTTTTGAGTACCTAGTTCAGGTGAAGCGATCATTACCGCTTCTGACCGCAATGCCACCTCAACTTCTTTCAATCCATTACTGATTAACGTACTACCTGTGCTAACAATATCAAAAATCCCATCCGCAAGGCCTATACTTGGTGCTATCTCAACACTACCACTAATTACATGAATATCAGCATTGATATTATTTTCCTTAAAAAAATGCTTTAAAATATTGGGATAAGAAGTTGCAATCCTTTTCCCTTCAAAATACGCCAGGCCCTGGTAATCTTCATTTTTTGAGATAGCCAGTGACAACCGGCAACGAGAGAACCCCAGCCTTTCAATAATTTCCAGCGGCATCTGGCTTTCAAGGTAACCATTTTCCCCGACAATTCCAATATCTGCAACCCCATCTCTAACATACTCAGGGATATCATCATCCCTCAAGTATAAAATTTCAAGCGGAAAATCGGAAGAAGAAGCAACTAATTTACCCCGTCCATTTGCCAAACCTATGCCAGACTCTGTAATAAGATTAATCGATTTTTCGCTTAGCCGTCCTGATTTCTGAATTGCAATTTTTAATTTTTCCATGATGTCTCTTAAAGTTTATAACAAAAATAATCGTTTAATTGAAACAAAAAAGGTTTGCAGAAAACTGCAAACCTCCAAATATTACGATTTCACAATCCTCTACAACAGCATTATTTACAATAAATGATGATGACGATGACGAAGGTGAATTTCTATGTTCCTGAATTGATCCATTAGCAATATCATTTGCAGACAAAATTAATTGTTTTTTTCATTTAAGCACAAAACTTTCAGAAACTTTAACAAAATATTTAAAACAAATACAGGCTTTAAAGAACACCCAGGCACCTTATTAATATGCCATTTCGCTTAACCCATATTGATCAACTCAGGTAATATTATCAAGGCTAAAAAATCATTTACACCAAACTAACTATTTATGATTCAGCATTTTACCAACTTCTAACAAGATGTCAACTGATTTGGGTGGTACATTACCATTGCCATCAGGACCTATATTTAGTAATAAATTACCTCCATTATTATTGATTTCCTTAATCTTGTCATAAACTGTTTCAGGAGATTTCCAGTCGTCATCATTTACTTTAAATCCCCAGGAATTATTCAAAGTATAACATGCCTCCCATTCATAATCCACTTTTTC
>CAZSGN010000184.1:0-5773 GCA_964606415.1 uncultured Bacteroidales bacterium | reverse complement strand
AATTTAATACTCGTCTTCATCATCGAAAATCACTGAAGAGATTTTCCTGATAAAATGATTAGAAAACAAAGGTTTTCGTAGTAAGTAGACGATCCCAACAATGATGACAAAGGCCCCCGCGGAAATTAAAAAACCACTAGCCAAATCACCCTGGGTTTGTCCATACCAAAAAGCGAAAGCAAAAGCCAATAATAAAAAGACAAATAAAAACGAAACCACCAACAGTGTGAACAAAAAGAAACTTGCCCAAACTTTATACACCTTCTCAACCATCACAATTTTCCAATAATTGATTTTGGTGTTAATGTATTTTTTAATGGTCTCGTTTAATTCCGTAAAATTTTTCTGTAAGGATTGATCCTTCATAATTAAAATTAGATATAATTACTTTTTTGCTGCATTTATTTCTGGGCTTCTTTAGCCTTCTTCTCTACATTCCGGGCCGCCTGATTTTTGGTTTCTTCAGCTTTTGTTTTCATTTGCTTTTCCACATCATCAAAACGTTTTTTTACATCATCAACAAAATCATTGATGTAATTCTTAAGCCCGTCCACCTTTTCATGCACATTGTCGTCAATTTCACTACCTACATTCTGTGCCTGGGTTTTGATTTTCTTTCTTGTTGTTGAACCTTTATCAGGAGCTAATAATATTCCTGCCAAAGCGCCTGCAGCAACACCCGTTAAAAAACTCACAAAATTGGATCCGCTGTTATTTGATGAATCAGCCATAATCATTAAAATTTTAGATTAAACAATATAATTTATACAACAACATGAAAATATCATGCCAGCGCTATCAAAATATCGGATGATCACGAACGCATTGAATCATGCAGCAGCTTGAATAAGGCTCTAATTGAGAAAAAGAGAAATATCAACCAACATCATGTACATATTCTAAATGTAGAATTTACTCCACACTTTAAGGCCTACAAAATGATTGCTTTCACAAAATCACTTCTAAAAAAGTTTATTTGATGATAATTTGCTCGACAAATGACAACGAAGGATATCCATTCTCCTCATCAGAAAACAATCTCAAAGTATAAATACCCGCGGGCAATTCACTCAAATCAATAGTCGAACGGACATATCCTGAATAAACCAATTCACCCTTAGCATTCCATACTGCCATCTTAAAATCTGATCTGTCAGGACAATCGTCCTTTCTCCATTTCACATGAAGAATACCCGCTGTTGGATTGGGATAAACCTCAGGCCGGCAATCATATGCCAGTGGAACCTGCATTCCTGATACACGATAGGATGTTGTATCCGAAGTGCTATATCCTGACCATGCATCTGGAGAAAAAGCATAAACGCGATATTGATAAATACTGTCCGGTGTTAATAATGTATCTTTATAAGTGGTTTCATCAGGCAAAAGCGTATCATAACTATCAAAAGAATCCGGATAAATTCTTCTTTCTATTATATACCCTGATTCTTTCGAAGCATTATCGTTCCAGTTAACCAGAATATGCCCCCCTTCGACAAATGCCTGGCAGCCTGTTGGATCACCTGGCAAGTAAATACTATCAGCAGAAAAACCAGATAACCCATTATTCAAATAACTAAACAAACGATAAGTATACTCATGATCACCAGAAATATTTGAATCAATAAATAATGATGAATCCTTATTAATAGTATCCCTTGTAACAAAACCGGACTGGTTACTTTGTGATTGCAGAATTAAACCATCAGTACTGGAAGAATAAGTATCCCAGGTAACCTTTAGGGTGTCAGCTCCCTGGTAATTTACAGTTACATTGCTTGGGGAAGCCGGCACATTGAGTGTATCATAAATATAATCAGAAAAACCAGATTGGCTTTTTGCAAAAATCCTGTAGACATAAGTAGCCTGTTCCTCCGGGTTGGTGGTTTCATAAAAAGTCACATCCTGACTCAAAACATCAAGCTGCGTATAAGACTGATTATCCTTTTTCCATTCCAACACATAAGTCTCTTCATAATCAGAATGATCCTCCCAGTTAAACTCAGCTTTGCGGGGGCTTACACTCTGCACCATTAAATTTTCAGGTTTTTTAAGCACAATCACTGAATCAGCCGGTGATGATGTTGACCGGGAAAAATCATTAAAACTATGCACTTTGTATGTATAATAATGCTCCGGAACAAATCCACTATCTACAATACTGATAATATCCGGCTGAAGAGTATCCAAAACCTCAAAAGCCCCTCCATTTTTCTTACGGTAAACAATAAAACCATTTTCATCGGTGCTGTTATCCTCCCATGTTAGCTCAGCCTTAGCAGTATCAATAAGCTCAGCTACAAGATTATCCGGAGCCCCTGGCATGTAAGAAGCCACATCAACAGAAGCAATATTGGAGTAAGGTGACACCAACGAATCATTATAAGCCTCGACCAAATAAGAATAAACTGCAGCCTCTTTGTTATCGTCATCAACAAATAACGTGCTATCCTCATCAACAGAACCAATAAGCTGAAATCCACCACCAGCTTTTTCACGATAGATATTAAAACCATCTTCTATGTCCGAATGATCTCTCCATGACAATACCAAACTATCTTGCCGGTGAGGTGAAATCCGTAAATGACTAGGCGCAGTTAATTCCGGATATTGATGATTATAAGCCACAGCATTAAAATTCTGCCCTAACTGAATATCATCAATGAGAAAGCGTGCAACAGAATCTTCCGAGAAGACACCCAGTCCAGGCAAATGATTCCACCTTTCACTATGAGTAAGTGCCGGCACATCCGCCTCAGATTGTGGATTAACCCACAATCTCATTCCTTCTTCCCTGATATGTAATACAATTTGTGCCGTATTATTATCCGGCAGCTCAATATCCTTGACAACTTCGGATGACTTACGAAGCATCACCTTTTTCCCCAGAGAATCTTTGTAAATTCCTGCAAAGGTGGCATCGGGGTCTGCCGATAAAGTATATAAGCCAGCAGAAGAACCACCTGCATATCCGGTATCCATTAAACGAATAAGGAAACTAATATAAACATCAGTGTCTTTAGTCTTGATCTCCCGGTCAAAATAACGGACAATACCATTATCAGAGGGTGAAACCATAAGTGCCTGATCACCCCCTTTAATATTTCCAACAGATAAAGGATTATCACTTACATCAATCACCTTCGCATCATTATACAACCATTTTGAGCCCCATCCCTGGCCGGAACCCTGATGCGTCAATGCTCCGGTATCACAACCTTCAAAAAATTCGTAGATATGAAACTGATCATAATAATTAAAATAACGCCCTTGGTCAATTACATTGCCCGAAGTATCCTGTACCCCTTCGACAGATAGTCGATAAGGCTTCTGATTAGATAAATCAGAAGTGGTTAACTTTACACGACGGCTACTCACTACCTGTGCATCAAAAACCTCAATCTTATTGTCAATAGCATAATAGCTTGACTGAGAGGCCGAAGCGGCATCCAATGCCTCATCAAATAATACAACCACCGTTTTACTGTCTTCGGTAATGACAGAACGGATTTGTGGCGCATGACGATCCAGAGAGGTCGAAACCTGAATGAACGAACCTGAATCTGAACAATTACCCCAAAGATCACAGGCAAAAACCCTATAAAAAAAAGTTGAAGTATCAGGAAGTGAACGATCATAAAAAGTATTTTTAACCAAATTTGATTTCACCAGGCTTTCCTCACCAACAGTAAAATTCTGATCACTCCCCCGGTAAACAGCATAACCAGCAAAATCGTCTTCTGTATTTTCATCCCATCCCAGCATAATATCATGCTCATCCTTTGATACAACAGATAAATTTGAAGGATGCTGAGGAGCATCGAGATCGGGACTTCCAAGTCTTAACCGATTATTTACAAAACTATAAACCAACGAGGTATCCAATACATTAACCACCGTATTCATTCCAGATCCATTAAGTTGAATTGCACCAGGGTTGACCGAATCAACCGCCATTACTACCCAGATAGTATCCGTTGAAGCATTGGCAGAAGTGACCCTGAGATACTGATCATTTTCGGTAATCACAGCATCATTGGGATGAACAACCCAGCCCTTCACATAAGCATCATCATTTCCTTTCATCAAAAAATAAGGAACACCGGATTCGTTACCCGTTGTGGTTAAAAGCGAATCATCGGAAAAATCACCCAGGTTCAGGCTCCATGAGTAATCATGGCTATCCTGATCACCCACTTGATCCATAATAGATATTAACGCCGAACGGCTATTCTCAGGATAATGCACAAAAGCATGCCGTTGCACTTTATTCACTCCCCATTGGGCATATTTTTTAAACCCATCAACAATGGCATAACCACCTGTTTCAGATTTGTCAAAAGAAATGAGCTTCCCCTCAGTTTTATCCACAAGATCATCGCTTTCCTGATCGATCTGAATAGTACTAAAATACTGAGCATCACGATTTTTTTGGGGACCAGAAAAGAATATCTGATCATTGGCGATTAAAGTAATTTGTGTTGCTTCACTCTGATCCCATGCATAACCGAAATGCTCATCATCTCCCATAATAGTAAAAGAAATATCATTGGTATCTTTCCAGCGGTTTCTGAAAACAGCAAAACCTTTTTGAGCATCCAGCAATTGTTTATCGAGATTTCCATCCGGAGAAACAGGCGTATTACTTTCGGGATAATATGCCAAAAGCCAAAGAACCCCTGCCCTGCCCTGGTCATACTTATAAAAATCCGGTTTTGAACTTAACACTCCTTCCTGCCTGTCATAAATATATTGATAGTAATCCTGATCAATCCCTTCAACAGTGTTAAATAACAAATTTTTAAATCCTTCAAAATTATATGTATTGGACCCGGTACCAAAATTATTTGCTTTGGTATGATAAGTATATGTTTCATGATCATCATAATGACTAAATGAACTGGTATAGATCAATAATTTCCAGAACTCGTGATTTTTCATTTCATTATAAAGCGTAGAATCCCCGCTATTTGCTGCAGAAAAAATGGCAGGAAACAAAAAGCCACCAGGATATGCCAAATATCCGTTACCTTCCTGCGTAACCCCTTTGTCACCATAAGCATTCTGCATATGGGTTAAAAGCCATTCATTTAATTGATTATACCGTTCAGTTCGCATGGAATCATTGGCCATGGATAAGATCATCATCAGTTCTGCGCTTCTGCAAACAGCAACCCAGTTAGAAGCTTTATCTTCGGCTGTCAAATTAGGATGGTAGTAATCCGGCCATTCGTCAAGCGCAAGATTAATCTTATCCCTGATATAGCTTTTCTGCGTAGCATCCCAGGCACTTGCACACCATTTGTAAGCAATAGCAAATCCGGTACCAACCATGGCCCGTGCCAATCCATAACCATCCTCAGGAATCCGGTTATCCGGATCCGGGTCATTGTGTATATCATACAACACCTCATAAGCGAGCCCGGCATATTTGGCACTATCAGTCAGCAGGTACATCATGGAAGCCTCGCGAGCCAAAAAATTACGTGCATAATTCCAATTACCATCCTCAGCATTACCATCATAAATACCCCAGGCAATTGTATCTCCCATAGCAGAATCAACCCTGTTTTTTAAAATCGCAAAAGCCTTTTGATGGGTGGAGCCCGGAACCTGGATGGCATTTTTCATTGCCGCAACCCGGTTTGTATCAAAAAAGAGTAAAGAATCACCCTGAGCAAATGTTTTTGAAGATTGTAAAGAAAAAAAGACCAACGCTACAAAAAAGAATAAATAAAATCTCTTCATCATCACTATGTTAATAATATAAAAA
>CAZSGN010000183.1:0-5788 GCA_964606415.1 uncultured Bacteroidales bacterium | reverse complement strand
ACAGCCTGGGATGAGCAGGGAGCAACAGCCAACTGGAAGCACAGGCCTTCGGGCAAACCTTTTTTCTCGGTTTTTAATCTAACCATTACTCATGAATCAAGGCAATGGGAGAATGGCTGGTACAAATTTTTAATTTTGCCGGATGAAATCAATGTCCCGCCTTATTATCCGGATCATGATATAATCCGGCGGGATATTGCCCGGAAATATTCCAATATAAGCCTTATGGATGGGGAAGTACGCATATTATTAGATCAACTCAGGGAAAACGGTTTACTCGATAGTACCATCGTTGTGTTTTTTAGTGATCACGGAGGGCCTTTGCCCAGGCAAAAACGCGAACTATATGAATCCGGTATCCGGGTACCGCTGATCATTCGCTTTCCAAACGGCAAATGGGCTGGTAAAGTTAATGAGCAATTGGTGAGTTTTGTTGATTTTGCTCCGACAATGCTCTCACTGGCAGGCATCAAGCCACCGGAACATATGCAGGGAAAAGCCTTCTTAGGAAATGATCAACAGGAGCCCAGGAAATATATTTTTGCTGCCAGGGATCGGATGGATACTGAATATGATATGGTAAGAGCTGTTCGTGATAATCGATTTAAATACCTGAAGAATTATTATCCTGATAAACCATATGTCCAGGATATAGCGTACCGAAAAAATTTACCTATGATGAAGATCCTTGAACGCTATGATTCACTCAATTTATTTAAAGGTGCGCAAAAGTTATGGTGGCGGGACTCTAAGCCAGACGAGGAATTGTATGACGTGAAAAACGATCCGTACGAATTCAATAATCTTGCCGCTAATCCGGATTATCAGGATCAGCTCCTGGAAATGCGTGAACAGTTAAAACAATGGCAAAATCGCTATGGAGATAAGGGATTGATTCCCGAGAAAAAAATGATACATCAGATGTGGGGAGGAGACGAACAACCGGTTACCCAATCTCCAGGCCTGAAAAAAGAAAAAGATTCTCTTTACTTGTCCTGCCCGACAGAAGGAGCTTCTATTGCTTATCGAACGGGGCCTGACAAGGAACATTGGCAGCTTTATCATCGAGCTATTGCAGCAGATCATGTTAAAGAAGGAATCATCCAGGCTGTCGCTATTAGAATTGGCTATCAGCAAAGTGAAATAAAAACATTTAATGATTTTTAGTCTATGAGTATTAAAAAACATTACGGGGCATGGCTTGTATTGGCAATATTCATTCTTCCGGCTTGCGGGGGAAATCATGAAGAAGCCAATGAAAAACAAAAAACTTCGGCCCCTGAAAACAGCATAAATGGCCAAGACGGTCAATCACAAAAAGAAATCAAAGGCCATCAGGCCCATCAAGATGATTCTGATACAGTATCTTACCAAAATATGGTCTTTTTTGATGGTGGAGAAATTATGATTGGAAACGATCATGGATTGCCGGCAGAAGCACCTGCTCATCAAAAGCAAATAGATGCTTTTTACCTGGATAAGCACCCGGTTACAGTTCAGGAATTCCGTGTTTTTATTGAAGCCACCGGGTATCAGACAGATGCCGAAAAGTTTGGTGATGCGGGTGTTTTCCTTTTCGATAAAAATAAATGGTCGCTGGTTAAAGGCGCCAACTGGGAATATCCCCAGGGCCCGGATAAACCAAAGGCAAAAGCTAATCATCCTGTTACCCAGGTGAGCTGGCGCGATGCGAAAGCTTATTGTGAATGGGCGGGTAAACGTTTACCAACAGAATACGAGTGGGAATATGCTGCCCGCAATGGCCAAAGTGATGCACCTAAGTATAGTTGGGGTAATAAAGTTTTTGATGGCGAATCTTTTCATGCTAATGTCTGGCAAGGAGATATTGATGAAAAACAGGGTGCTGATGGTTATGTGTTAACTTCTCCTGTCGGTCATTATGGCACCTTGCCCTCCGGATTAACAGATATGGGTGGCAATGTCTGGGAATGGTCCGCCAATGTATATAAACCCTACCCCGGAAGCAATGCCCGTTTCAGGACCAATCCGGAAATGAGAACCATTCGTGGCGGTTCTTTTTTCTATGATGAAGCGGGTGAAGATTCTTATTCGGTAACTTTCCGTGGATATAATTCTGTAGAAACCTCACTTTTTAATACTGGTTTCCGTTGTGCAGCTGACCCGGAGTAAAGCAGCTTTTTTGGTTACCAGGTTTCCGGGATTACTCGTTTACTCGCTCATTGGATTAAGTCTGTAAGGCAAATAGATGCTCAACGACTCATAGAATAAAATCTATTATGCTGACTTTTAGAAAAATGATGGTTTATGGTGAAATAGCCTTTGAGCGGAATATTTTAAAGCGGGCCCTGTATGTTGCTTTTGTTGTTGGTACCCTTCTGAATATTATTAACCAGGGAGCACATTTTATTCAAATGCATTGGTTTCAGTTAGACCACTTAAAACTTTTTCTTACTTACCTGGTGCCTTATCTTGTTTCTACTTATTCATCCGTGTTGTCAAGATTGACATTTTTGAGCGGAGAAGTGTCTGGTATTGATGCCATTATCGAATGTAAGGATTGTGAGCATGCGCAAATTGAGGTTCAGAAAGGGGATATCATTCCTTATTGTGTGCATTGCACAAAGAAAACCAAATGGAAGTTGGTCGATAAAGCGGAACCGGCAAAAGTATTGCCTGTAGAAAGATACCGTTCCATGGCTCTTTTTGCCGAACTTAATCCGTCACCAGTATTGAGGATTGACACAGATGGCATTATTACGAAAGTTAATCCTTCTGCCAAAATTATTTTTAATAATCAGCAACTGGAGGGCTGCCATGTTACCGAGCTGTTGCCGGGAATGAAGCATTTTGACCTGCCCGATATTATATTGAATGGCCATGTGGTACAGCATATAGAAGATGTAGATGGAAATATATTCCAGTTTGACCTCAGGGGCATCCCTGAATCACGCACTACACAGATTTATGGGATGAATATTACAGAGACCAGGATTGCGGAAAGAGAAAATAATCAGCTTAGAGAGGCGGTTGAACAGTCTTATAATTCTATCATGATTACGGATATTGACGGGAAGATTGAGTATGTTAATAAAGCGTTTGAAGAAAAATCCGGGTATTCTTTAGAGGAAGTTCTTGGGCATAATCCACGCTTTCTTAAAACCGGTTATTTACCTGATGATGTTTATAAAGAAATGTGGGAGACTATTTCTAAAGGAGGTCGCTGGCAGGGATTGTTCCATAACCGCCGCAAAGATGGTTCAACTTATTGGGAACAGGCCACCATTACTGCCGTTAAGGATGAAGCTGGCCATATTAATAATTATATGTCGATAAAAGAAGATGTGACCGATTATACAGAGACTAAAGAAGCCCTGGAAAGCATGGCATTATTTGCTAAACTAAATCCTGATCCGGTTTTTAGATTTGACCGGGAGGGTAAAGTCACGGAATCGAATCCTGCTGCTAACGAAGCTTTTGATAAGGAATCCATTAATGGCATGTATGTTAAAGAACTCTTTCCCGGTATAAAAAATATAGATATACCGGGATTAATTGAGAATAATGATAAAACCCAGGTTTATTGTGATGCCAATGGACGGATCTATTATTTTACAATAAGAGGGATTAAAGATTTGGAGGTGTGCCAGATTTATGGAAGTGATGTAACTGATAAACTGCAGGCAGAAAAGGCCGTTGAAAGCATGGCGCTTTTTGCCAGGTTAAATCCTGCACCAGTATTTCGCTTTGATATCTCTGGTATTATCCGGGATGCTAATCCTGCAGCTAAAGAGGCTTTTAAAAAGGAAGAGATCAAAGGATTGAATATTTTTGACCTGATGCCAGGAATGCCGGAAGATGATATAGAATCATTAGTTAGGGAAGACAAGGTGGTTAACCATGTGGAAGAAATTAATGGACGTATTTTTTATTTTGTCCTGAGGGGGTATCCAGTAATGAAGTGTGCCAGATTTATGGTAGTGATATTACTGAACAAAGAAAAGCGGAAGAAGCTTTCCAATCGATGGCATTGTTTGCAAAATTAAATCCTGAACCTGTCTTTCGTTTTGGCATGGATGAAAAAATATTGGAAGCGAATCCGGCTGCACAGGAAGTATGGCCGGATACCGAGTTACCCGGGACTAATGTTAAGGAGTTGATTCCTAATCTCGCTGAGATGGATGTGCAAAATTTTATTGAGGATAATTTGAAAGAAACTTTTGTTCAGGAAGTCGATGGGGAAGTTTTTAGATTTATGATACGGGGCATCAAAGATTTAGGTGTCTGTCAGACTTACGGTTCAAATATCACTCAACGGGTGCGTGCCGAAGAAAAGGTGCAAAGGCAATCTGATAACATCAGGGGTAGTATCCGGTATGCCAGCAGGATTCAGACAGCGCTTTTACCGGAAAAAGAAGTGGTAGATCAATTCCTGCCAGAGCATTTTGTTTTGTTTAAACCCAGGGATGTGGTTAGTGGTGATTTTTACTGGATCAAAAAGTATGGTGATAAAACAGTCGTTGTTGCTGCCGATTGTACCGGTCATGGTGTGCCGGGAGCTTTCATGAGCATGTTGGGTGTGGCTTTCCTGAATGAATTGGTTAATGAGATGCATGTGCCATCTGCCCATGAGATACTTAATGAATTAAGAGCCCATGTTAAAGAGACCCTTGATCAAAAAGATCATAGCGGCCCTTCGGATGGAATGGACCTGGCCCTTACTATTATCGATACAAAGCAGATGACAGCTCAGTATGCCGGCGCTTTTAATTCTTTATATATTATTAGGGATCAGGAATTGATCGAGTATAAGGCGGATAAAATGCCTATTGGCATATATGTGAAAGAAAAAGAAAGTTTTACTTCTCATGATATTGACCTGCAAAAAGATGACCGGCTATACATGTTTTCAGATGGTTATGCTGATCAGATAGGTGGGGAACGGGATCGAAAATTTTCAAAAGCCCGCTTTAAAGAAATGCTAATGACACATCATCAAAAATCCATGGAAGAGCAATCGCAGATTTATGATCAGCAATTGATAGCATGGATGGGTGAAGATAATTCACAGATTGACGATATCCTGGTAATGGGTTTGCGGATTTAATGTTTATTATTAAGCATTTTACTTCTACTTTGACAGATTAAATTTTTTAATTTCAAAATAAATCTTCTTCTCTTTTCCCCACTGAAAAACGGGATTGTAATGTTGAATTTGATGAACTTAAAGGCTATGCATAAAGTTATCCATGAACGGGTAAAAGTGGTAAACTTGCCGATGACCCAAAAAAATATACCTCAAAATGAAAAAAAATTTTGTCCGTTTTAGAATGAATATTATTTTTGTATAACATGACACTTACAAATGAAATAAAGCGTAAAAAAGGTAGCCTGTAAAGGCTGCCTTTTTTTGTTCTTCTTCCTCTATTCCGGATACGTACCAGGCTTCTTCAGGGCATTAAAAGGCTACAGAGAGGGTTGTTCTTTGGTGTTTTTTGTTTTATTGGCAGCCACAAGCAGACGCATGCGGCAGGGGGAGACGAAGAAAAAAGAACATAAACTGCATACATTTTTAAGGGCCATTAAACAATAAATTACCAATTCACAATATATTTCTTTTCATCAAAAAAAAAGCTGAATTTCTGCAAATCCAGCTTCTCTTTCCTGTTTTCTGCATTGCAACACCCAAATATAAAAAAATATTATTGATTTTCAGTTATTTAAGTGGATATTGCAAAAATGTGCGGAAAACAGCTGCCGGATTCAAAAAAAAAAGCTGAATTTCTTACAAATCCAGCTTCTCTTTGTA
>CAZSGN010000182.1:0-5810 GCA_964606415.1 uncultured Bacteroidales bacterium | reverse complement strand
GGTGGTATATATTTTATAAATGGAATATTTAAATAGCATGAAATCAATAATTTAGTTCTGTGCCTTAATCTGCAAAGTCTTAATAATTAGGGTTTTATATGTTATTGTGAAATTTTTGTTAATCATTTATAGTATTTTTATTATGGCTTTAAACTGTGGTATCATTGGAATTACCAACGTGGGCAAAACAACCCTTTTTAATTGTATTGCTAATACAAAGGTCGAGACCAATAATTATGCGTTCAGTACCAATAAATCGAATCTGGGTAGTGTTAATGTGCCTGACCCCAGGCTTTACGAACTTGAAAAGTGGCAGCCAACGGAAAAAGTGATCCCGGCTACTGTTGATATTGTTGATATTCCCGGCTTAACAAAAGGGGCGAGTAAAGGAGAAGGGGTTGGCAACCAGTTTTTAAGTGATATCCGGAATGCCGATGCTTTGATTCATGTGGTTCGTTGTTTTGATGATGATAATTTGCCTCATATAGATGGATCTGTTAATCCTGTCAGGGACGTTGAAACAGTCGATCTGGAACTTCAGATCAGGGACCTGGATTCGGTACAGAAAAAGAAAGAAAAAGCCGAAAAATTAGTGAAGGGAGGCGATAAAACGGCTAAAGCCGAGCTTGAGGTCTTGAATAAGATTGAGCAGCATCTTAGTGAATTTCAGAACGTCAGAACCCTTCATTTGGATGATGAAGAAAAAAAATTCCTTCATGAATTATTTCTTTTAACAGATAAACCGGTTATGTTTGTTTGTAATGTCGATGAATCTTCTGCTATTGAGGGAAATGCTTATGTTGAACAATTTAAAGAGGCCGTTAAAGATCAGCATGGGTTGGTCTTAACGATTGCCGGGCAGATTGAGGCTGAAATTGCAGAATTGGAAAATATGGAGGATCAGCAAGAATTTCTTAAAGATGTTGGCCTTGAGGAGCCCAGTGTGGACAAGCTTGTCAGGGCGGCTTATGATTTGCTTGATTTGCAGTCTTTTTTTACTGTCGGGCCTAAAGAGATTCGTGCATGGACGATTCGTAAGGGAATGAAAGCCCCTAAAGCTGCCGGAGTCATTCATAGTGATCTCGAAAGGGGTTTTATTCGTGCAGAAGTCATGAAATATAATGATTTTATTACCCTGGGTTCGGAACAAAAAGTCAAGGAAGCAGGGAAATTTAAAATTGAGGGCAAAGATTATGTGGTTGATGATGGTGATATCCTGCACATCCGGTTTAATGTATAAATAATAAAATGAATAATCGTTTGTTGAAGCAAACAATTATTCATTTTATGTTTAAGTATTTTTTCCTTAAAGCCTGCTGTGATTATTGACCGGGTAATTCAACAGAATAATCATTAATAGTTACTGTAAAAGCAGCATCGCACTCATTGTTGCCAAAATCAACATACATAGGTGCGCTGTTTTCCACTTCTGTCTTGACTGTGCCGGCTTTGATAAAAGTGCGCTCTACATCCCCGCAGCCCCAGATGTCAATGATTAAAGGCTTGATTATTGTTTTGGTATAAGGTATTCCGTTTCTTGTCTTGCCGTTTGCATTGCCTGTTATTTCATAAACATCATCGTCAATATTCCAAAACGTAGATTCCCCTTCTATCCAGGTCCTTGTGCGTGATGATTCCCAGGTGATCGTATCTTCTTTGGGTTTTATGATTTTTCCATTTTCTACTTCAATTTTGAAATAAAGATTACTGTCTTTATTGTACCCCATGTTTTCTACAGTTTTGGATCCTTCAATTTGATAACCATCAACATGGTAATCTTCAAATGTAATCATCTTTTTAGTGCCGGAATCCCGGTAGTGGCCATTGATATGAACAATAATTTTTCCTTTGCGGGTACGGCCTTTACAAATACATCCGTTTCCAAAATCAATGGATAGTTGTCTTTTATAGCCTGTTTTTGAGCTACTGTCTAATTCTAATGAGATACAGCCGCAATCTTCTGTTGAAAGGTTCTTTTTTTGATTGTTGTCTTCTTTGCTGTGTGCATCATCAGCCTGATCTCCGGCGTCATCGAAAAGGCTGGATGCGAGCGCTTCATCGGATGCAGCGGTTAGCAATTCGGGGTCTGCTTTTTGTTTTTCTTCATTTTCTTTTTTTTCGCAGGAAAGTAAAGCAATAAGTAAAGCAAGTGTTAGTAAGAAGGGAAAAGAAATTTTGTTGATCATTGTTTCGTTCTTTTGTGGTTTAATAAGTTTACACCAAAGTAATTTAAAACCCTGAATCTTCTACGTTAATAAAAATTGAACAAAAAAAAACTGCTCTGTGAAGAGCAGTTTTTAAATTTATCCTAAATAAGGTTTTAATAATTTATTTTTTGTTGATTGCCGTAACCTTCGTATTGCTTTTTCTTTAATCTGACGGGTACGCTCCCGGCTTAAGCCGAATTGATTGCCAATCTCTTCAAGAGACATCTCGGGACGTCCGATGCCGAAGAATGATTCAATGACATTTCGTTCTTTTTCAGAGAGAATATTTAATGTCCGGTCGATTTCTTTTTTTAGCGAATCCATAATCAGATCATCATCAGCAACCGGCGATTCTTTGTTTTCCATTACATCCAGCAGGCTGTTGTCCTCATCTTCTTTAAAAGGTGCATCAACAGATATGTGCCGTCCGGATATTTGGATGGCCCGCAAAACTTTTTCTTTAGGAAGATCGATGTCCTTGGACAATTCTTCTGCCGAAGGAATCCTTTCATGTTCCTGTTCAAGTTTTGAAAAAGCTTTATTGATACGGTTAAGGTCGCCCACTTTATTCAGCGGAATTCTAACAATTCTTGATTGTTCTGCAATCGCTTGTAAAATAGACTGACGAATCCACCATACCGCGTATGAAATGAATTTAAATCCTTTGGTTTCGTCAAATTTCTCCGCTGCTTTAATCAATCCCAAATTTCCTTCATTGATCAGATCGGGAAGACTTAATCCCTGGTGTTGATATTGCTTGGCTACTGATACAACAAACCTTAAATTGGCTTTGGTCAGTTTTTCTAAGGCAATTTTATCTCCTTTTTTAATTCGTTGCGCTAACTCTACCTCCTCTTCCGGTGAAATCAACTCCACTTTACCAATTTCCTGTAAGTATTTTTCTAATGAAGGACTTTCCCTGTTGGTAATGGACTTGGTGATCTTTAATTGTCTCATATTCCTTTTCCTCTTTTTTTATGATGTTTCCCCAAATACAAGTATATTACGAGTAGAATCGCTGTTTATTATGCAGATACCTGAAAAATTACAATTGTTTTAATGGATTTGTGCTCTGACTTTATGCCTATAAATGAATGATCGAATGTTCTTATACGATTATAACGCGAAAAGGTTTGGTTGAAAGCGGGAAAAATTAAAAATAATCGCATTAATTTTATAATAAAGGGTTGTTAATGATAAACTTTCTCATTTTCAGGCATTGGAAACAAAGATATCACAAATTCAGAAGAAAAGCAAATTAATATTTGAGCCACTCCTTCGTTAAAATACTTTATCCTTTGATTTTTGGTCTTATATTTGCATAATTAAAATGTTAGATTAATGGATTTAGCAAGATTTCATCAACAAAGCCTGTATAAAAAGAAAGCGACGATTTATTTTCTTAATAAAATGAAACGTAAAACACCAAAAGATTTTTTTCAACAGATGTGGGCTTTTCATGATGAGGTTTTTGATAATATAGATTGTCTTGAATGTGGAAACTGTTGTAAATCTATAAGTCCTGTTCTTAATCAATGTGATGTGGATCGTCTGGCAAAAGCTTTGAGAATGAAGACTGCACAGTTTGAAGATGCTTATTTGGATATTGATCAGGATGAAGACCGGGTCTTTAAAAATACGCCCTGTTCTTTTTTGATGGCGGATAATTACTGTATGGCATATTCCAGTCGCCCCAAAGCTTGCCGGGAGTATCCTCATACCAGGGGTGTGGAAAGTAAACGAACGATTCATTTGCTGAGTAAAAATTATTTTTATTGTCCGGCTGTTTTTGAGGTGGTAGAAAAATTAAAAAAAGTTTTTAATTCCTCACATTAATGAGTTTCTTTTATTTTTGCAAGATTTTCATTTAGAAAATGATGATTTCCCCTGGAAAGTGAGGTGAAAAGTTTACTCTTTCTAAATAGATTGAGCCCAACTTTTAGGTGATGACGGGAAGGAATAATCGTTCAATCTGGTTTATAAAAACATGTTTTTTTTTAAGGCAATTGTATTTTTTACAGATTTCTTTTACTTAAAGGATTATGCTGAATATCAAAAAAACATAGTGAACTACAGAAACAAAAAGAAAGTGTGAAACCTTAGAAAATGATGATTTATGGCTTTGGAGATTGATGAAAAAGACTTGAGTAAATTTATTTTAATTGGCGACCGGGTTTTGGTTAAACCCAAATCCCAGCATGATAAAACCAAGTCGGGTTTATATCTTCCGCCGGGCGTTTATGAGAAGGAAAAGATCCAATCGGGTTATGTTGTTAAAGTCGGGCCTGGTTACCCTATTCCTGCAGCAGTGGATGTTGATGAGCCTTGGAAAAACAGCAGTGAGGAGGTTAAGTATTTGCCTCTGCAGCCAAAAGAAGGGGATTTGGCTATTTTTCTCCAAAATCAGGCCCACGAAATTGTTTTTAAAAATGAAAAATTTTTGATTATACCTCATTCTGCCATTTTAATGATGATTCGGGATGAGTCGCTTTTTGAATAACATGATGATAAACTTAAAAATCTATAAAATTATGAGATTATTAAGAAATGCATTTGTCTTTTTCATTATACTGATTTTTACTGTTGCCCCTTCCTTTGGGCAGGAAGGGGACGATGAATTGTTTAAAAGAAATTATATTGGAGGAGGGTTTTGTTTTGGTTCGGATATTGAACAACCTGGCATCAGCATTAAAAGTGCCCATCATTTTAATGAAGAATGGGTTTTTTCACCTTCTTTAAATTTCTTTTTTACTGATAAAGCCCAGAAGCCTGGTTTTGAAGAAAAAAAAAGTATGTTCACCATTAATATGGATGCCCATTACCTGGTACCTCTTAGTAATGAATTTATTTTTTATCCTATAGGAGGATTATCAATCAGTCGTTATGTTGAAAAAGAAGAAGAAAATACTTTAGGTAATGTAAACGTTGAAACAGATTCAGACATGGCTTTTGGTTTAAACCTTGGGGCAGGATTGTCTTATATTATATCCTCCCAGATCGAGGCTTTCACAGAACTTAAGTTTGTTGTTAGTGATCATGACCAGGCAGTATTTACATTGGGCGCTTTGTATAACCTGGGGGAATGATCTTTATGGGCGACAGTCATTTATTTTAATTTCTACCCGTCGGTTTTCCTGGCGAAGTTCTTTTGTTTGTCCTTTATTTAATGGGTCTTGCTCTCCTTTGGCAATTGTTTCAAGTTGTTTGGAAGGCGCTCCCCGGGTTTGCAGGAAATTTTTTACAGCAGCAGCACGCTTTTCCGAGAGGTATTTATTATATACTGCCGGGCCTGATTGGTCTGTATGGCCATAAATGCTAGCTTTTTTCCCGGGGTGGTTCTTCAAATAAAGAGCCAGTTTTTTTAATTCTTCATAATTGTCATCCGGCAATTTGTACTGGTCAAATTTAAATAAAATGGGATCTATTTTGAGCGTTTCATGGGTTTTTCGATCGGCAATTATTTCATCTGTTAATGCGATAACCTGCACATCATCAATAAAAAAGTATGATTTATTATATTTCTGGGAGGATGGTTGAACTTTTTCGTTTATAAGTACATTATGAGTTTGATTATTGGAATTAAAATTACCAATTGTAATTACC
>CAZSGN010000181.1:0-5815 GCA_964606415.1 uncultured Bacteroidales bacterium | reverse complement strand
TTCTACTTTCAAGAAGTTTATTGTGTTTTAGTTTCCAAAGATAATAAATTTCTAAACGTCATTTTTGTTTTTAAGCTTGCAGAGAACGTTCCGCGTATATTGCGTCGTGTGGGTTTTCAAAGCACTTTCTTATCAACCCGTAGTAAAGTTAATTAAAAGTTCCGACCTTTCAAATACCACATCACCCCCACATGCGCAATGATACGCTGTTATGTGGCGATTTCATAATCTGTACTCTATAATAAATTTAATCAACAAAGAACTATATTTATCCTTCCAGACAATGTCATAAGAGTGATTGTTGCTCATTGAATTGCTTAATCCTTGATAATAATTTAACATTGATTTTAATACCATTCCTTCACTCTCATATATTTTGAATCCTATACCAACTAATCCCCCAATAATAAGTTTACTTGTCACGCTTGAAATGTTTTCTGCGTAATAAATTGCGCATCCACCAATAGGTTCCGGGTAATCTTGAACTGCATTAACATTCATTCCTCCATATGCACCTATTGTTGTTATTAATCTATTTGACTTTCCAAGATTAAAATTCACGGAAATTGGTATAAGAATATAATCTAACTTTCCAACTAATTCATTTTTCATCCCTTCTTCAAAAATGTAACAAGTCTTGTGCTTATAACCTTGTTGTAAATAATGTAGTCCGGTTGAAAATGCTATCTTATCAGTGTAATTGTAGTTCAAGTTTAATCCGACATAATAGGTATTTCTCCTATTTTCAACATCTGTCACTTTATAATCTGTATTGATTGAAGATATAAACCCAGTCTCTCCACCAATTGAAATTTTTTGAGCAAATAATGGAGAAGTAGTCATTATTGTCAGAATCAGAAAAATAATTGATTTCATATTGCTCATTTTAATTGCCACATAACGTTATTCAGTATATCAACAATACCTTATATATATCCACCCAAAAATACGAAGAAAAAAAGAGTGCAACTCTTTGGTTACCCTCTTTTTTTTAAAGCTCTTGCTGATGCTTGATGTTCTTTAACCACGTATTGGTAAAGCTTACCTTGTCAGCTTGTTCACCCGGATCATATTTCCACCGGTCGCCATCAAGCCAGATCGCTTCCCGGGAACTCATTTGATTTTGAAAAGTTCCTGGAAGAATCTACACCGGATAATCAACAAAATGAAAAAAAACATGTCAGGATCGAAAACCAGGTTGTTATTTTGTTCAAAGTAATGGGGCAATGAAAAAACATTAACCTTGTGGCCATGAATTTCTGTCTCGGCCAATTGCTCCAAAATTACCGGCATGAAAGTGCGCTTTGAGTTGTCAATTTTAACATGATCCTGGTCATCCAGAATCCGGACGAGCTTGTTAAAAATTCCGCTTGCTTGTTTGTTTAGCTGTTAACATAATTAAAAGTTTAAGGTTTATAATTTATGGTTTATTTGCCTTCTTTTTTCATCCTTTTTGATATTTATAGGCTGGTTACCTCCTATATGGAATGGGGGGGGAAAGGATAGTTGGATGGGCTCTTTCCGCTTGTTAGGGGTAGTGAAGCTTGATATAGCTTACCCCCAAGCCTAAATAATCAACCCTTCGACATTGCTCAGGGTGAAATAACCTAGTCTCTCACGCAACGAACACTAAAACTATTTGCAGTAGATACAGGGTTGTGCATTAATTTTTACCGGACAACAGTGATAAGTTAATTGTATTTTCGATATAAAATGCAACATTATATTTTGATGCGGGTCAGGGAGTTCTGAATCTAGTGGGTTGCTTGCATGCCTTGGCAACGAATATGTTGGTTTAATAAATGCTGATGAATGCTTTTTTAACGCAGCAAAAAGGCCAGGTCATCCTTGTTTAATTGACTGACAAATCCTTGTTCATTCGAGATGATCTCATCCGAGATGGCTTTTTTCTTTTCTTGCAGTTGTAGTATTTTTTCTTCGATGGAGTTTTTACAGATCATCTTGTAAGCAAAAACATGCTTTTCCTGGCCGATCCGGTAAGCCCTGTCAATAGCCTGATTTTCGATAGCCGGATTCCACCACGGGTCCATAATATATACATAGTCTGCCTCGGTTAGATTGAGTCCATAGCCACCTGCTTTAATGCTTAAAAGGAAAACCCTGCATTGGTTGTCTTCCTGGAATTTATTCACGCACGCAGCCCGGTCTTTTGTCTGGCCATCCAGGTAAGCATAATCAATGCCTTCTTCGTCAAGTTGCTTCCGGATTAATGTCAGCATGCTGACAAATTGAGAGAACACAAGGACTTTATGTTTGCCTGTTTTTTCTTTGATATGGCGGATCAATTCATCCCGCTTGATGGATGCATCCAGTAGCTCTTCTTTTGTATTTAAGATAGCCGGGCTGTCACATATCTGCCTTAGTTTCATCAATCCTTCCAGGACATTGAATTTAGCTTGATTAACGCCTTCTTCGTCAACCTGTTTTAATAGTCTTTTCCTGATGTCATCTTTGTAATAATCATAAACCTTTTGCTGGTCCTCGCTCATTTCGCAATACATGACCATTTCGGTTTTGTCAGGTAATTCTTTGGCTACCTGCTCTTTTTTCCTCCTGAGAATAAATGGCCTGATCATTTTATTGAGCAGTTGGGTTGTCTCCTGATCTTTATTTTGGTCAATTGATTGTGAAAATTCTTTTTTAAATCTGTTCAAAGAACCTAAATATCCGGGATTAAGGTATTGCATCTGTGCATACAATTCCATGGTGTTATTTTCGATGGGTGTTCCTGTTAATGCTAACCGGCAATGAGATTTAATCAGGCATGATGCTTTAAATCTTAAAGAAGACGGGTTTTTGATGGCCTGGGATTCGTCCAGTATAGATACCTCGAATTGAAATTGCCTGATCATATCAATATCATTCGTTAGGGTACCATAAGTGGTCAGGATAATATCTTTATTTTTCCATGATTTTGTCTCGCTATCGCGTTTAGGGCCCCAATGGATAAGATAAGATAATTCGGGGGCAAAATGCTCAATTTCTTTTTGCCAGTTAAAAATTAGTGTGGTAGGGGCTACAACAAGATGTGTTCTTTTCTTTCTTTTGTCATTATTTTTAATATAAAGCAGCAGGGCAATGACTTGTATGGTTTTTCCGAGCCCCATGTCATCAGCCAGAATGCCGCCAAATTTATATTCGTATAAGAAGTGCAACCATGATAATCCGGTTTTCTGGTAATCCCTTAATGTCGCATTTAACCCGGCAGGTGCTTCAATTTGTTTGATTTTTTTAAAATTGTTCAGTTTTTTTCTTTTCTCCTTCAGTTCTTTGATTTTTTCCTGATTGTCCAGTTTATTAAAAAGTTGGTCAACAAAAAGGAAATGCATGTTTGATACTTTGATGTTGTTTTTTTTAATTTCTCCAAACCTTAGCGTCTCATACCATTCTTTAATCCATTCTCCGGGTAGTATCCCCGTGCTGCCATCACTTAATTTAACCGTATTCTCTTTTCTTAGGACAGATTTTCTGATTTCAGACAAAGACACTTTTTCTTTTCCGAACCATACATCCATCTCAATATCAAACCAGTCGGTTCCCGATTTAATGTTGTAATTGGTTGTTGGTTTGTTGGGGTTGTATTTAATGGATTTGATGTTCTCAAATCCAAATAATTCAATATTTCGTTCAAGGCATTTTTCAAAGAAATCCATAAACCAAAAATCCTTCATCACCTCATTGGCGTGTAAATGGAAAAAGTCCTGTTGATTGAAAGAGGAGAATCTGGGGTGGAGATCCAGGAAAAAGTTCAGGAAATTCTCTTCAGCTTCCTGATCCCGGTTAGTTTGATTAAATTGCTCATTTTCCTGATCATAAGAAAAATTATGTTGGCTTTTGGGATTGACAACCACTTCTTTCTCTCCGTATTGAGCGATCGGGTAAAATAGCAGGAAATCACTCATTTCACTCAGGGTTATTTTAAAATTGGGTTTTTGTTTTTTTACTTGATTGGGCTTTAGTTCGGACATATTGATTTCTATTTCGTTTTGGAATGATTCAATGAATGACATCAAATCATTTGTGTTTCTCTTATTGATGAATATTGTTCCCGGATTTTTAAAATGTTGCAGTAAGGCACAAAGAAAGGTGCCCGGGTTTTCCCAGGGAGCTGTTTCGTTATTGCCGATGCCGGTAAGCCATGGTAAGTGCATAAACATTGGATCCAAAACAATTTCTTCACCGGCATGATAGAATTTTCCCGTTATTTCATAACTAATATCCTTAACTGAAATGTTAAGCTGGCATTTGATGGGTTCTTGGCTGATTGATATGGGGGTTAGATGTTTGGCTCTCAACGGTTCATAATAATGCAAAGGTGGTGCTTTAAAAAATTGAAGGCCATCTGTACGTTTTACAAATTCATTGATCTTTGGGATATATTGATAAGCAATCCTTTTTGTTTCTTCCAGGTTATTGAGTAAGGTGTTGTAATAAAGACGTGCTGATTCATTTTCATCTTTGGCGGAAAGAAAATAATACGAATCTTTGATGGCTTGGGGGAATTCATTTTTGAATACCTCAGGATGCATATTGATGCTATACCATTGATGTAATTTCTGATAAGGTTCATATCCCGGCATATTAAAAAAATGGGAAGGGTGGGTTTCTTCCAGTGAAGCGCTGATTTTCCGGAACTGTATTTTATTTTTCATTTTAGCCCCCCTGATCAGTTTAATCTCGATTAACCTTTCATCCGTCGTTTTTTGCAAGGCAAAGCCATATTCTTCGGGATTTTTTTCATTGTGATCAGGGAGTAATGTTTTTGGCGCCAGCGAGTTGCTTATTGACTGGATATCTTTATTAATGAGGAGATTATTTTTCCGGGAAGCAATTAGACCAATACTTTTGTCGTCATAATCAAAAGAGATGTATTCTTCATAAGGATCATCAATGGTAAATTCCGCCTGGGCAAGGAGCTTTTTTTTCTCAGGGGTCCAGTCGAATGATTCATGGAGGAAAAAATCGCCATATTGTTCTTTTAAATGTTTCAATGCAGCTATTTGGTGTTCGCAAAAGCTAAGGTGGAAAGCACTTCGGTAAGAACAATCACAGTGTAAAGCAATTCTGCTTTGTTCTTTTTGGCTTTTAAAAGAAACATGGTGTTGCTGGCCCGCATTTTCAACGTTTAAAGAAACAAGCCCGTCACTGAAGTCTTCAATAGTTGTATTAAGCGATTTATTTCTTTTTTTTATATGATCGTAATCATTTTCTTTTAAAAGATCAATAAAGGTCTTTAATTTGATCTCCATACCTCTTGGTGTTTTTGCTTGATTATTTTGAAGATCGGATTCTTGCAGGATATAATGAAAAACAGCCAGTGTATGTTTGCAATATAAACTATAGTCATAAGGGCAGGTACAGTAGCATTCAAGGTCATTATCAAAAGTGATGCTCACCTCGTAATCATCATCACCGTATTGGCTTCTAACAAGATAGAAGTCGGTGGTTAGGTCTGGGCTTTGTTCAAGAAAAAATACATGATTCTCCCGGAATAACTTTTTTGCTCTTGCCTGAATCTTCTCAGGGCTTGATTCAATTGCTTGTTGTATTTTGGGATGGTAGGTACTGGATCTTTTCATTTATTTCTTTCTTCTGTTTTAACACACGTGGCGAATTTAATTATTTAGCACTGCAAATTTAAAAAAGTGTATTTATCCGGCAGATGTATTATTTGTTTTTTTGTTCGTGTTTTTTAAGAATAACATAGATAATTCGTTTTAATTTTACGAGAAAAACTGATTTCGTAGCACTTGTCAAAAAATTTCTGACAGCCTTGATTTTTTGCTTCTTTTTT
>CAZSGN010000180.1:0-5828 GCA_964606415.1 uncultured Bacteroidales bacterium | reverse complement strand
ATATTTCCAATCCAGTGAAATCTTTCACTCGTTGTGATTATTGTAGGCTGAATGACCAGATTAACAGGTAGTTTTGCTTGAGATTTAAAATCATACCCCATTCCTATACCCACACGCGGCATTAGGCTCATATCATCAACAAGTTTATTATGCCATTTACTATTCTTATCGCCCGGCCTGATATATTTTTGCAGCCCCACCCCAAAAGTAACCTGGGCATTTATCCCGGAAGAGGTCAAATACCTTAAAATCATGGATGTGCTAATAAAAGGAGATTCATGATTATTATAAATAAATCCACCAATTTGGTAACTGACCAGACTCTGCCACTCATTAAGGCTCAATTTGGCATTCTCGCGCATTCTGCTTTTTCTATCAATACTAATAAAATGTTGCCCGGATAATTGAATGCCAGGAAAAATCGCCTGATCATTCAGATCAACAGGCGCAAACAAACCGACACCTGCACTATTAAAATAGTTTTCACCTCCCGAGACTGTATAAAAAGTTGATTTGAAAAAAAGCAGAAATAAAAATAAGAATAAGATACTGAATGATTTGTTGTATATTTTATAAACCATATTCTTAAAAAATAAATATGTATCTTCTCTATAATTCATATAAATGAAGGATCATAAAAAAGAAGGGAAAATAGCAGGTGCTATTTTCCCTTCAACCCTTAAAAATGAAATAAAGCATATTTCACACAAATATAAATCTTTTTTAAAAAATATCAAAAAAAAATATATTTTTTTTTGATACCACCCAGCTAATTTGCATAAATAGAAGATAATATATTGAATAATATGAACGCTGTGGCTCATGGTAAAATAATCTATACGTTGATAATATCAAATGATTTTTTTACCTTTATATAAAATGACTAAATCGTATGCCAAAAATATTTGAATATTTAGGGATTTTTTGGTTTGATTCTTGTCCGTCCACTGTCTGATTTTTGTTACGAATTCTACATCATTAAAGTTTATCAAAAAAATAAAATTTAAAATAAACCCTTGCTATATCATGACATCTAAGCTTATAAAACTCCTACAATGGCAACATTTAAAATACTAAAAGCATCTGCAGGATCAGGAAAAACATTCAGCCTGAGCAGGGAATATTTGCGCCTTTTGTTGACAAAACCTTTTCATTTCCGGCATATCTTAGCTGTTACATTTACGAATAAGGCCAAAGAAGAAATGAAAAGCCGAATACTGGAAGAATTATATATCCTTTCCACTAAGCCAACAGCATCAAAGCATTTTGATTACCTGATGAACTATTTTCATTTTAATGACTCAGAAAAATTAAAACGTTTATCAGAAAAAAATTTACAACATATCCTTAATGATTATTCCCGTTTTGCCATAGGCACCATTGATGAGTTTTTTCAGCGCGTGACCCGTGGCTTTATTAAAGAACTGGGGCTTAATGCTGGTTTTCAAATCGAACTGGATACCAGTACCGTATTGGATGAAGCCATAGATCAACTATTAAATAAACTCGACCATGATCCCGAATTGCTTGATTGGCTTACACTCCTTGCTGAAAATAATATTGAAGAAGGACGGAAATGGGATATTCATGAGGATATCAAACAATTAGGCAACGAATTATTCAAAGAGCATATCCGTGAACAAGAACAGAACATCTACCAACACCTGAAAGACCGTAGCAATATCAAAAAATATCGTGAACTGATAAGCACCTATCTAAACACTTTTGAAAATTACATGGATCAAAAAGGTCGCGAAGGCATCCGCTTAATTGAAGAACATGACCTTCAAATCACTGATTTTAAATACGGTAAATCAAGTTTTGCAAACTATTTTTATAAAATTTTAAAAGGACGCAAGGATTATGACCCTAAGCAACGTGTAGCAGCATCGGTCAATGATTTAGATTCCTGGATAAACAAAAAATCACCACAGGAAATCAAAGATAAGATAGAAGCCTGTTATTCTGATGGATTGAATTTGGTACTGGAACAAGCTGTGGAATATTACCACCGGCATATATCTGCTTATCAAACAGCCAGGCTTATCAGTGCCCATATATATGCCCTGGGCATATTGAGTGATCTGTCAGAAGAGATCAGAAAATATACAGATGAGCAAAACATACTACTTCTCTCTGATGCATCGCAACTAATCTACGTCCTTGTAAAAAACAATGATGCCCCGTTTATTTATGAAAAAACAGGGCATTTCTATCACCATTTCATGATTGATGAATTCCAGGACACTTCCCATATGCAGTGGGCTAACTTCAAACCACTCATCCAAAACAGCCTGAGCGAAGGGAATGATAATCTCCTGGTGGGTGATGTTAAACAATCGATCTACCGCTGGAGAAATTCGGACTGGGAGATTCTTGGTGGCTGTTTGCAGGATGAAATGAGCCAGTTCAATCCCTATGAAGTTTCATTAGAAAATAACTGGCGAAGCCTGGGCAATATTATTGACTTTAATAATGCATTATTCGGTTCAGCCCCGGCAATAATGGATCAAATATTCCGGTCTAATGCCACAACAGATGATGAACTTTTAGATGCATACAGTCAAAAAATAAGTAAAGCATATGCGCATGTTCATCAACATTCACCTTTGGAAAAAAGAAAATCAAAAGGTTATGTTAAAATTTCTTTTCATGCCAAAAAAGAAGACATCAACTTTAACCAGGAAGCCATTGAAGCCAGTATTCGTGACATTGAATTATTACAGGAAAAGGGTATCAAACCCAGAGATATTGCTTTCCTTGTTCGAGACAAGAAAGATGGTCAACTTCTTGCTGATGCACTCTTCGAGAAAAAAGCCATACAAACGACCAACAAATTTAAATATGATATTGTATCCGAGGAAATGTTATATATCTCCGGTTCACCAGCGGTAAAATTCATTATTGCCTTAATGCGCCATATGATTAATCCCGGAGAAAAGATCAATCAGGCACATATCCGTCACGAATATAAACGATACCTTAAGCATGATGATAATAATAATCTGGACACCATCTTTACCATGCAGGAAGCGAATGATCTTTTTTCTTTATTAGACCTCCCCTCTTCTCAGGATGAGCAGAAACTTTCTCTTCATAATATTCCATTGATTGAAATACCCGAACGGATTATTTCATTTTTTAATTTAGCCAAAAACCCTGTGGACATCACTTATATAGAAGCTTTTCAGTCAATCATCCTGGAATATGCAGAAAATCAACCGACCGACATCCATTCATTCATTGAATGGTGGGATGAATATGGCATCAAAAAAAGTTTATCCGTAGATCAAAACCAGGAGGCCATGTCAATTATCACCATCCATAAATCCAAAGGGCTTCAGTATAAGGCTATTATAGTCCCTTTCTGCCGATGGGATCTTGATCACAGACATAATCAGCCTATTATATGGTGTCAAAACCAGTCTCCTTTTGATCTTTTTGGAGAAGTCCCTGTTAAATACCAAAAAAGCATGATGGAATCTTATTTCCGGGAGGATTACCTGGAAGAAAAAATGAAATCCCATGTCGATAACCTCAATTTATTATATGTTGCTTTTACCCGTGCAGAAGAAGTATTAATCGCACATGCTCCATCCCCAATAGAAGAAAGCAAGGATCATGACATTGCCAGCCTAATCTACCGTACCATTGTGCGTCAGGAGCAATTTACACCCAACCCGGATCTGTCTCTTCAATCAGGCCTTAGCCAAAAAGAAAATGATGAGATATATGAACTTGGAGAAATTCCTTTACAACCCAAAGGAGATGATGAACCTCAGGAAAAAGATCATCAAGAAATTAAATCAATACAATATTTTTGCACACCGGTCTCTCATCAATTAAAGCTCAGAAAAGAACATACAGATATTCTGGCAGATCTACAACCAGGGAAAAAAATGAATTACGGGACATTAATGCACCAATTATTTCAACAGATAGAAACCCCAAAAGACTTGCCGTCGGCTGTATTAGCCATGTACCATGAAGGTTTAATCACCGCATCCCAGCGGGATGAAATCAAGCGAGACCTGTCTGCGAAAATTAGTCAACCACAAATACAGGAATGGTTTTCGGGACAATGGAACCCCATGCTTGAAAGAGATATACTCCTGCCTTCAGGCAAAGTTTACAGGCCAGACCGTGTTTTAACAAAAGATGATCAGTTAATCGTAATCGATTATAAATTTGGAGAACGTTTTCTTGATCAGCATCAGCAACAAATGATCACCTATTTGGATATATTAAAAAGAATGGGGTATCATAATCCTAATGGATATATATGGTATGTTGAACAAGATGAAGTCATTGAAGTATGATAAACCATCACTGGGGACATAACAGACGTTTTAATGCATTCAGCAACTATTTCAAACAAAAATTCGGCAGGCGGGTACAGAAATTAAGTATTGATGCAGGCTTTACCTGCCCTAACCGGGATGGTAGCAGAGGCACCGGGGGCTGTTCATTCTGCAATAATGACGCTTTTAACCCAAACTATTGCATCCCGGAGAAATCAATTACCCGCCAACTTGAAGAAGGAATTGAATTTCACCAAAAACGCTATGAAAATGCAGGTGATTACATTGCTTATTTTCAAGCTTACAGCAATACTTATGATCAACTTGAAAATCTCAAAAAAAAATATGAAGAAGCCCTTGCCCATCCCCGCGTTATTGGCCTGGTCATAGGCACCCGCCCCGATTGTCTGGATGAAGGAATATTTCAATATCTAAAAGAAATAAATAAAACCCATTACCTTTTCCTTGAAATCGGAATAGAATCATGCTATGATCAAACTCTTAAACAAATCAACCGGGGTCACACTTTTGATGAAACACGCAAAGCTATTTTAACGGCTCATGAGCATAACATAACCACGGGCGCTCATATGATCATCGGGTTACCCGGGGAAAAAAAGGCAGAAATATTGGACGAAGCTGATATTCTTTCCAGGCTGCCAATCCATTCCGTTAAATTTCATCAACTGCAAATTATTAAAAACACTGCTATCGAAAAATTATACCTTCAAAAACCGGAATTATTTGAGCAATTTACCCTTGAGGAATATATCTCTTTCATTACCGATTTTATTGAGCGACTAAACCCACAAATAAAAATTGAAAGAATTGCTGGTGAAGCTCCTCCTCAATTTCTTGCATTAAAGCAAGGCTGGGGCTTACGAAATGATCAAATATTAAACCTATTTGAAAAAGAATTAGCAAGAAGAGATAGTTGGCAAGGGAAATATTATAACCATTAAATTTATAAGCATTCTCGTGTGCAACGCATGCAAATTGTGCTTTATGGTTTGGATGAACCATCTCTAATATTATCACCCTTCGCCCACGTCTCACTTAGTATCTTCCAAACAACTTCACCATCCGCCGCATGCGCTTTTTGAGTTTGCTGGTAAAAAGCGAAGGTACTGCCCGCCACAGCCAGTTACCCTCTGTGGTAGAAGGGAAGTTCATACGGCTTCGCTCATCCAGGTCGAACCAGTCCTGCATTTGGACAATGACTATTTTAGCGACCGACGCGTACGTCTGGCGGATAAATGCTTTCGAACAGTTCTTCTCCTTCAGCTTTACCCCGGTATACTGCCTGAAGCGGTTTTTCGTGGCTTTATCGGCTTCCTGTCGAAACCAGCCCCGTATGGTGTTGTTGTCATGCGTGCCGGTATAGGCGAGGCTGTTATAGGTGTGATTGATGGGCACATGCTGCGAAAAGGCCATGTTATCGCCAAAACCAAACTGCACCACCTTCATGCCGGGCAATTCGTATGCATCGCGCAGGTCAAACACCGGCTGATCGATCTGGCCCAGGTC
>CAZSGN010000179.1:0-6008 GCA_964606415.1 uncultured Bacteroidales bacterium | reverse complement strand
TTTTAACAATTTTAACAGTGTCTTATATCATTTAAATATTTAACCATTAAAATAAAATGGTCTCTTCAATTCCCAGTTGATTGGCTGCATAAAGAGCCACATTCTGGCAAAGCCATGAAGGCTTGTGGGCATCCGAACTCAAAACCCAACGGAACCTGTCAGCAAAAGGAGATAATTCTTTGATCCAATCTGACTGCCAGATGTACCTGTTATTAATCTCAACCAGGCATTCTTTTGGAATCCTGTTCAGATCAGTCCCCGTTGCATTAGGATGCGAGATGATAACTGGTTTATTAGTTGCCAGCAATTTTTCAATTCCGCTGTAATTATCATCGGTATCCCAGCAATGATAAAAATAATACTCCACATCCAGTTCAACAGCACCATCTACAGAGCGGGCACCATCCACTTCAGTACCAAGATGAAAACCAAAAGACTTAACCGCTTTTTTATATTCATCAAAATCATCCCGGAGAGACTCATAATGATCACTAATGCCAATCACCTCAGCATGTCCCAATGCTTTAATCATCTCCAGCGTTTGCTGCTCCACCACAGCACCATCATCTTTAGAAAAAATGGTGTGAATGTGTAAATCCTGCTTCAACATATCAACAATTTTTTGTTTCAAAAATAGAAAATGTAATTTGTTTTATACGTTTACAACAAATAAAAAGGAGATTACCTGATATTAACCTGATAAGTAATTTTGCCTTTTCCGTTTTGATCAGATTCTTTTACGTGATAACGAACAACTGTTTGTTGTTTAGGGGGGCGTTTAAAATGTATTGATGTTTTTTTATTGATTTTAACTTTCATCCCGGGATTTTTGACCGATCCAAATTTAAGAGAACTGATAATTCGGATTGCTTCCTCATCGCAACCATAACCAATACCATGCTCAATTTCCGGTTTAAGTACCTTTCCGTTTTGATCAACGGCATAATTAACAACAACAGTTCCTTCAATTTGATTTTTTAATGCCTGGGGAGGATAAACAAGTCGCTTGTGGATATCCCGCCGGAGGGCTTCATGCCCACCAGGATATTCCGGCTTATTAATGAATTTTTGTTGCTTTCTCCTGGGCATAGTATTTATTTAGAAAAGTGATTCTACGCTTATTTTAATGGTTTAATGGTTTAATATATAAGACACTATTAAAATAAGAGTAAAATAAAAATTGAAGAAGGTTCTAATTTAAATAATCATGAACAGTATTCTTTGCCTCGTAAATGAATGCAGGAGGGAAATTTCGAACAGTAAATTGAATTTTTGGCTTTGTTGCAAATAATCTTGTAATATCTCCCCTTGAATGAAGCGAATATTGGGACTGTAAAAATTTGCCGTTTTCTTTCAGATGATCTTTAATTTCTTGCTGTACTTTCCTGGTTACACGTTTAGGTAAAGTTGTAAATGGCAAAGTCGAAATAATATAATCAAATTTCATATCATAACAATAAGCAGAGATCTTTTCTGCTGAATCCTCAATATACCTAACCCTTTTGTCATTTAACTGATGTTTTCTACAATTTTCATCTATTTCAAATATTACCAGACGACTACCGGGAGAGAACTTTTTCATGATCTCTTTTGCAAATCCACCTCTGCCATATCCAAGTTGCAATATAGTAATATCTGAATTGAAATCAATTTTGTCTAACATTTTGTTAATCAAGAATTTTGAGCTCGGCGTAACTGCACCAATCGTCAGCCATTTCTCAATTTTCTGCTTTAATTTCTGAGTCATCGTATTTTATTTATTTTGACTGTACATAGGTGAAACAAATGGATCCCGTTAGTATATTAATTTTATACCTGAGTTGAGCGATTTCTGATAAGAATCGCTCAATTTGAATTTTTTTGACATAAATAGTTCTATCATACGCCGCGCAAATATATAAAAATTGAGCTCCATCGTGGAAATTTTCCTGTCTTTCTATTCAATCACTCCAACACGAAACTTTTTATCAAAAAATCAGTAAAAAAGGATATGGACACATTCAATATTGCGCAAATCACTGATCTCCATATCACCAGGCCAAATGAAGATGCTTATGGTGTGGATGTTAAAAGGAATTTCCACGCGATCATACGCTCAATAAAACAAGATACTACGATCAATCACCTTGTGATAACAGGAGATTTATGCTTCCGTGAATGCGATGCATCTGTTTACAGATGGGTGCGAAATGAATTAGAAACAAGCGGTATAAACTATTCGATTATTCCGGGAAATCATGATGACACGAAGCTTTTAAAAAAAGAATTTACTGTGTTTTCCGATTTAATACCCCAACAAGGCATATATTATTCAAAAGAATTCGGTACGCTTGCAGCTCTTTTTTTGGATACTTCAAAGAAAAAAATTGATCCTGATCAATTAATATGGATCGAAAATCAATTAATCAAACTAGCAGAGAAAGATGTGATCATTTTTATGCATCACCCACCCATTTTTGCAAATGTAATACACATGGACACAAACCATGCATTAGAAGACCAACCGTTGTTAATGAATCTATTGCACCAACAACAAAAGTCTTTCCATATTTTTTGCGGACACTATCACACCTCAAAAGCCCTTAAAGAAAAAAAAGTAAATATTCATATTACTCCTTCGGGATTTTTTCAAATCAATGAGCAATCGGAGAAATTTAAAATAGATAGTTATGAAGTAGGTTGGCGTAAAGTCAGCTACAGCAAGGGGAGCATCAAAACATCCGTAATAAAAGTGCCCGCCGGACTTTTAATAGAATAGTCCTGACATTTTTGTCACGCCCTGAAAAACACTGTGCCGCAAATAAAACAATATTGATAGGCTCTACAGCCTGTCAATATACTCAAGTGTTTGGATCATAATGTTCGATAATGAAGCTTGCGAAGTCCCAAAATGCGGAATTTATGGTATAAATGACCATTTTGGGACAAGCATAACGAAGTTAGTGGGCATTATGAACGAACACTATTTAGCCATTCTTTGCTCTTTCTTTATCTTACGCTCTTTGGATTTTGTTGGCCTGGTATTGCCATATGATCCTCTTACAATTTTACCTTTCCTGGTTTTAATATCACCTTTACCCATAATCTTTAATTGTTTAAATTGATTTTACAAAGCGCAAATATAAGCAAATAATTTTTTGATTGAAGAAACATATTTACCCTGTATGGATAATTTGAATTATTTATTTTCTTTTTGTAAATAGTAATTTTTCAGCACATAGAAAGCCTTCTTTTTGTTTCCGGTTTCAGAAATCAAGCCCTTACGATTCCAACCATCCTGGATTTCAGGCAAAAGTCTTCTGGGAGAACGAAAATCAGCAAGAATCCATGGGGTAACTCCCTGAAAATGATCGATATTATCGAGCATTTCGATGGTCTTTTCATACAATTCTTCCTGATATTCTTCGGACCAAACTGTTTCCTTGTCAGCATGATAACCAGCCAAAGCCCCGGCACCAAATTCACTTACAATCACAGGTTTGTTATAAGGAACTTTCCATTCAATATCAGGTAATTTCTGATGCGACCCCTCGTACCATCCATAATATTGATTAAAGCTAACCACATCAACATATTCAGCAAAAGGGTCTTCTACTTTAAAAATATCTTCTTTTCCTTCAACAGGAGATTTCTCCATTGCAGCACTAATCAACCGGGTATTATCAAGCCCTCTTGCGATCTCCGCGAGGTTAGCCAAAAATTCTGTCCTTTCTTCACTAACAGGCGTTTCATTTGCCATAGACCAAATAATCACAGAAGCCCTGTTTTTATCACGGGATATCAGATCAATAAGTTGATTTTTAGCATTCTGAAAAGTAGACTGATTATCCCACAGAATTGTCCAGTAAACAGGATTCTCTTCCCAAACCATAATGCCCATTTCATCAGCAAGACGTACCATATATTCATTATGGGGATAATGTGCCAGGCGGACAAAATTACAATTCAATTCTTTAGCCCAGTTTAATAATATTCTGGCATCCTCTTTAGAAAAAGCACGATCGCCGCGAAGAGGATTTTCTTCATGAATACAAATGCCACGCAAAAACAAAGGTTCCCCGTTTAGGACAATTTGATCACCTTCGGTTGAAATGTTTCTAAACCCGATCTTATCTTGTACAATATCCTTTTCACTTTCAATTTTAACCCTGTATAATTTAGGATTATCCGGACTCCATAATTCAAGATCATCTACTTTGAACTCAAATTTCCCAATCCCATTGGCAGATACTTCTACATTTTTAGAATAATCAAGTTCGGGAAAATAAATATTCACCTCCTGTTTTTTTATCGCACCATTTAATTTTATATGTCCAGCAATAACATTGTCAGAACCATTTTTTAACTGGATCATGTAATCCTCAATAAAAACCGACGGCACTTCAACAATAAAGACATCCCGGGTAATCCCTCCATAATTGAACCAATCCGTATTAACAGTAGGCACCCCTTCCCTTTTTCTTTTGTTATCGACCTTAAGGATCAATTTGTTATCTTTGTCATCTAAAAGATCGGTTATTTCATAATTGAAAGGAGTAAAACCACCGATGTGTTTGCCCAATTTCATTTTATTAAAGTACACATCTTTCTCATAATTGGCTCCCCCGAAATACACGAATACCCGGTTACTTTCTTTTTGTTTCTGATAATCAAAAACCCGTCTATACCACACAGAGCCTTCATAAAGAAAAAGCTTTTCCCGCTGCATATTCCAGCTGCCAGGCACAATCAGATTTCCTGATAAATCAAAATTATATTCCACCCGCTCTGTTTTATCCTTTGCTTGTTTATCCATAAAAAACCCATTCGAAGAAGGTTTTAAGCGATAATCATAATACCCGGTTTCATATGGATCAACAATAGCATTCCATTTACCATTCAAAGTAAACGTATTTCTTTCCCGGACATTCTGAATCAAGTTATTTTGTCCGGATACCATACCAGCAAAGAAGAAAATTGAAAAAAATAAAAGTAAATAAGATTTCATAAGTCAGGATATTAAAAATGAATTGATTGATTATTTTTTATAATTACCTGTAAATATATAGGTTTTCAAAATATCTGCCAAACAAAAAGATTTCACTCTCATTAAATAATAACTGCAATAAAAACACAGGCATCTTTTTCTTGAATTATGTAACGATTTTTTTAAAATACCATATATCCAGAAAAATCTGATTTTAAAACAACTAACCTGCATAAAACAATTTTTATATTAATCAGCTTTTTAATAACTTGCAACAAACCTTAAAACCCTAACATGTTATGAGAATCATTATCTTTTTCAGCATCCTTTTATATGTGAGTTCTTGCGGCGTATTAGAAAATAACGAGAAACACACATCTGCTCCAGCAAGTAACAATCATTCTTTTTCAACCAGCCAGATGACAGACCAACGTGACGGCCAAACCTACTCAACCATCCGCATTAATTCACAAACCTGGCTGGCGGAAAATCTGAATTACAAAAATGAAGGATCTTATTACTATGAGAATAATTCGCGAAATGCCAATTTTTACGGCCGTCTTTACACCTGGGATGCAGCGAAAAATTCCTGTCCTGAAGGCTGGCACCTGCCTTCCGATGAAGAATGGAAAGTGCTGGAAATGTATTTAGGCATGCCTCAGCGAATTGCAGACGAAAGTGACTGGAGAGGATCAGACCAGGGTACACAATTAGGTACCAAAGGAAGCATTGGCTTCAATGTTATGATGAGCGGTTATCGCAATATAGATGGCAATTACCACGATTTGGGACAAATAGCTACATTCTGGACTTCTTCTGAACATAGTAAGAACTATGCATGGGGAAGAGGATTTGAGCAGGCCAGATCAAAAATCAGTCGCCGCACATTTGGAAAAACCTATGGTTTCGCGGTACGTTGTATCCGGGATTAAGTGCGCACTGAAGATGATTAGGGGCACTAAGGCGCATTGTGTCAACAAGCCTAATCATCAAACTATATACAAGACTTCGGCGTGAGCTCAGTCGAACGCTGGTGGACTAT
>CAZSGN010000178.1:0-6030 GCA_964606415.1 uncultured Bacteroidales bacterium | reverse complement strand
TGCTCTACCAGCTGAGCTACTGAGTCGCTGCAAAAGTATATCTTTTATCTAAAAAAACAATACGAAAAATAAATATTTTCATGACTCCCGCCTTTTATGTATGGGTGTTAGTCATTTATCATTTCATTTTTTTAAAAAATTCTTGTTTTAAAGAGTATGTTTGATCACACAAAAAATATTTCTTTATTTTTGTTTACAATGTAAAGAAATACATAAAAGCCTTTTATATGCCTTTGACCAACCTTTTATTTCTTCCGGTATTCTTATTTTCCTTTATATTTAATATTCTTGCACAGGCATATTATACATTGCTGGGTGAATTAATAGAACAACCGTGGAGACAAGGCCCTCTGGGTTTAACAATGAATGAAGAACAATTAGCCATTGAAATAGATTCACTTACCGCAGAAGTCAACTACAAAAAACCACCTCACTCCTACAGCTCATACCATCTTGATTTTGAGTGCAATGGATCGGATCAATTAATGATTAAAAATAAGAATATATCTATTAATCATTTATCCCCCGGGACTTATATCGTTTCTATTCATGGCGGAGAAGACATGCAGATGCTTAGCAATACCCGCTTAATTATTCAATAAAACCAACATGGAGAAATCAATACTTACGGCCAGGCATTTTTATTTTATCGGTATTGCCGGAACAGGCATGAGTGCGATCGCTCAATATTTAAAGGGAACAGGAAAGTCAGTTAGCGGCTCTGACCGTTTCTTTAATGAGCAACAAAAGGAAGGCATTCAAGTTCAGCTTGAAAAGGCTGGTATCGAATGTTATAAACAAGATGGTAGTGGCATTCACCAGGGTATTGATATTGTGATTATCTCTACAGCCATTGAGCAAACCAATACCGAGTATCAGAAAGCAATAGCCTTAAGCATTCCTGTTTACAAGCGTTCAGAACTACTTGCTGCAATTGCCAATCATAAAAGCACGATAGCTATTGCAGGGACCTCGGGAAAATCAACCACAACAGCTATGCTTTTTCATCTTATGGAATATGCAGGATATCAGCCCTCTCTGATTACCGGAGCGGGCCTTACCAGCCTTCAAAAAAAAGATATTCCAGGCAATGCATGGGTCGGAAAAGGAGATTGGCTCGTAATAGAAGCAGATGAATCTGATGGCTCTATTATCCAATATAAACCCCAAATAGGCGTTCTTCTTAATATTGACCGCGATCATAAGGAGATGGATGAGTTGCAGGGACTTTTTCACCAGTTTAGAGATCATACAAAGCAAACATTTATTGTTAACAGGGATCATCCTGTTGCCTGCTCTTTCTCAACCTCACTAAGTAATGACTTCGCATACAAGCAAAAAGCCGGAATCCAGGCCAGTGACTTCCAACAAAATGGTTTTTCTATTACATTTAAGGTACAGGATACTCCTTTTAATATCCCGTTAATCGGTCAGCATAACATGGAAAATGCATTGGCTGCTATTGCTGCCGGACATAAGCTGGGACTGGGTTTAGATATGATGTCAGAAGCATTAAAATCCTTCGAAGGCATTTACAGGCGAACACAGTTGGTTGGCAAGAAAAATGGCATTACTGTTATTGATGATTTTGCCCATAATCCTGCAGAAATTGTTGCCGCTATTCAGACCTGTCAAGCGGTAAGTGGTTCGGTGATGGCCTGGTTTCAGCCGCATGGTTTTGGGCCGCTCCGCTTCTTTCATCAGGAATTGGTATCACAGGTTGCAGAAACATTGAGAGATTCAGATATATTTCTTCTATCAGATGTTTATTATGCAGGCGGAACGGTTGAAAAAGACATCCAGTCAGACCAAATAGCAGAAGCAATAAAAAATAAAGGAGGAAATGTGATCTATTATCCCGGGAGGGATACTCTCTTTGATCGTATTCTACCCAAATGCAAACCAGGCGATTTAATCCTGTTAATGGGAGCTCGTGACCCATCCCTTTCTGATTTTGCCAAACAAATACTGAATAAAATCTAATCCGGGATGTAAAATGATAACTTAATCCAGTGGATAATGAAAATAACGAAGGAGTTCTTTAGCAGCAGGCTGATCAGTCAGCTCCCGGACACGCTGCTGATTCTCCGGCTTTTGCCACTTAGCAATAGACTGACTATTAATTTCCTGAACCGGTGCAAATAAAGCATTATAGTCGCGCACTCTTGCATGTTTATGCCAATTTAAAATGTTTTCAGACCTGGCAATACCAAGGAAATCACAAATGCCACCAATGGTATTTGCGAAATCATTGATCAGGTCTTCGTACCTGATGGTATGCACATTCGGGTGCTCAATATACTTTAGACCTGCTGAAACATCCCTGATCCATCTTTCAGGCTCCACCCAATATTTATTTCGGTCCCTGGGGTGTCTGGATAAAATAATATCTCTCCCATCCCTGACAATATGAATAAACCTGAAATTTCCCTTGTAATACTGATCAATTTCATTAATGCTACGAATATTATTTGGACTTTTTTCGAACCATCTTGTTGCTGAGGAAGGAATCCGGTTCATAATCATGCACCTGTAAACACGATCAATCCGCTCAGGCTCAATGCCATTTTTTTTCTGTATCACCTGATTAAAAAGGCCAAGTTCCCTGGGACATGCAAAAATCTCTTCATGAGCTGACAAAATCGATAAAAGCAAGGTTGTTCCTGAACGGGCACATCCCCCTATAAAAACAGGAGGATTAATAAACCTTCTTTTTTCAATTCTTCTGCCAAGGTTCTTAATGATTCCTTTAAACGGATTTTTAATGAACTCTAACATTCCAATGCCAGTATCTTTTAAGCTAAAAAGGCTGACTTTATCAGCAAGTCAGCCTTTTCATTGATGATCATATTATCGTTTTACCCTGGCATTTCCCTGCCAGATGCTCCATACCTGGTCCTCATCAGCCGGTTGGCCATAATCAGTCAGCATGGTTGTCGCGAGCGCGCCGCTTGCCCATCCAAACTGAATCCATTTTTCAGGATCCCAGCCTTGAAGTATTGCATAAAGCATGCCGCCAACAAAACCGTCACCACCGCCAATGCGGTCTAAAACAGTGATCTCTCGTGGCTCAACCACATGCCATTCATCACCGGCAGCCATAATACCGCCCCAAAGGTGGCTATTGGTATTAACAACCTGGCGCAGTGTCGTAGCAAAAACTTTTGTATCAGGAAATGCTTTTTTGGCATTATTAATCATTCCTTTAAAACTTTCAATTTTTGCTGCTATGTCTTTACCGCCAGCTTCAGGCCCTTCAATGCCCAGGCATAACTGGAAATCCTCTTCATTACCCACCAAGATATCAGAAACACCGGCGATTTCAGAGAAAATGTCACCCAGTTCTTTCTCACGGTTTTTCCAGAAGGAAGCCCTGTGATTCAGGTCAAAAGAAATTCTTGTGCCATGCTTTTTAGCTGCCCGGGCCAATTCAAGACAAAACTGACCTGTTTCCGGAGACAAAGCAGCAATAAGTCCGGATACATGAATAATCTGCACCCCTTCTTTTCCGAATATGCGATCAAGATCAAAATCTTTTACATTTAATGAACGGCCAACTTCTCCGGCGCGATCATTAAAAACCCTGGGGCCTCTCGAACCATAACCGCTATCAGCAATATTGATTTGATGGCGATATCCCCACGGATCACCCTGTTCCAATTCAACACCCTCATAATCCATATGACGGCTTTTGAGGTTATCTTTAATAAACCTGGCAATAGGACTGTCTTTAACAAAAGTTGTCAATACTTTAACCGGTAAGCCCAGGTAAGAAGAAACGCTGGCCACATTGGTCTCAGCACTGGTTGCCTGCATTTTATAAGTGTCACTGGTATGCACAGGCTGCCCGTTTTCCGGGGTAATCCGTATTCCCATACTGGTAGGGACTAATAATGAATAAGCATATTCTTTTTTAAGATCAATACTCATAAAACCTCCTGTTTTAATTGATTGTTTTACTTTATATAAATAATTAATTTCATTAAATTTAATTAAAAAGCTGATTAACAATTAAATATGTAATCAGCTTTTAATAATATAAAAAATAAAATCAGACATTATAGGTTGATGCGGCAGTATCTCCTCCGCGTCCTGTCCAATTTGTATGGAAAAATTCACCACGAGGCTTATCTACACGTTCATAAGTATGGGCGCCAAAATAATCTCTTTGTGCCTGAAGTAAATTAGCCGGTAGCCTTTCGGTTCTGTATCCGTCATAATAACCCAGCGCCGTACTAAAAGCAGGAACAGGAATACCGTTATAAGCAGCAGTAGCTACTACTCTCCTCCAGCCTTCCTGAGCGCCCATAACCTGTTCTTTAAAGAAATCATCCAACAATAAGTTTTGCAGATCAGGATTTTTATCGTAGGCATTTTTGATATCTCCGAGGAATGCCGAACGAATAATACATCCTCCCCGCCACATCAAAGCGATTTCACCATAGTTAAGTTTCCAGTCATATTCTTGGGCAGCTTCCTTAAGCAGATTATACCCTTGCGCATAAGAAACAATTTTGGAAGCATATAAAGCCTGTTTGATATCCTCAATAAATTGTTTTTTATCACCATCAAATTTAGGCGCAGGGCCTTTAAGCTGTTTAGAAGCAGCCACACGCTCATCTTTTTGAGCAGAAAGGCAACGTGCAAAAACGGCTTCACCAATCAAAGTTAATGGAATACCAAGATCAAGTGCAGAAATCCCTGTCCACTTTCCTGTTCCTTTTTGGCCAGCAGTATCCAAAATATTTTCAACCATAGGAACATTGTTTTCATCTTTATAAGCCAAAATATCCCTGGTAATTTCAATCAGGTAACTATCAAGCACATCTTCATTCCATTCTTTGAATACTTCATGCATTTCATCGGCAGACATACCCAGTAATTCCTTCATGATCTGGTAAGCCTCACAGATAAGTTGCATATCTCCGTATTCAATTCCATTATGGACCATCTTAACAAAATGTCCGGCACCATTAGCGCCAACCCATTCACAACAAGGAGAACCATCTTCCACTTTGGCAGCAATACTCTGGAAAATAGGTTTAACATGCGGCCAGGCATCAGCAGAACCACCAGGCATAATTGACGGGCCTTTTAACGCCCCCTCTTCACCACCGGAAACGCCTGTCCCAATGTAAAGAAGCCCTTTGCTCTCAACATATTCAGTACGGCGAATGGTATCAGGAAAATGAGAATTTCCACCATCAATAATGATATCCCCTTCATCAAGATGAGGAATAACCTGCTCAATAAAAGCATCCACCGGCTTACCGGCTTTAACCATAACCATGATTTTCCTGGGGCGCTCGAGGTTATTGACCAATTCTTCAACAGACCGGCAACCAATAATATTTTTATCTTTTCCCCTGCCTTTAACGAAATTATCAACTTTTTCTACAGTCCGGTTAAAAACAGCCACGGTAAACCCTTTGCTTTCCATATTAAGCACTAGGTTTTCACCCATTACGGCAAGCCCTACCAGGCCAATATCTGCTTTTTGACTCATAACTATTAAGATTTTAGATGGTTAATTATAAACATATTAAAGCCTAAAAATAATAATTTTTGTGTAAATCAGCTATCATTTTTCGATGGTAGATTAAATAAAATCACTGTTGTCGGGTAAAAATTAATGCACAACCCTGCATCTACTGCAAATGGTTTTATTCATACAGGTCACCCCTGGCCGGGCTCTATTTTGTTTAGATTGTATCTTACTACAAATAAGTCGGGGCTGTCTCAATACTCATAAGCCAATTTTAATTTATAATCAATTTTGAAAATAACTAATAAATTATTACTCTATATGGATTTAGCTATAAAATATTAAGCGATTTTTAACATTAAAATTGCTTTTGAGACAGTCCCTATAATAAGCTGCGTAACAGCGTCCTGATTGTAGAAAATTAAAATAGATAAAGTAACATAACCGCGTAGCGGTGACCTGTTGTTTTTTATCGGACACTAATAAAAAATAAGGTTCTACCACTAATTTAATGAAAGCTTGCAATTTGTTTATATGTAGATAAA
>CAZSGN010000177.1:0-6040 GCA_964606415.1 uncultured Bacteroidales bacterium | reverse complement strand
TATATAAAATTTAGTTTGACATTAGACAACACGACCTATCATAAAAATGATTGATTAATGACAGCAATCAAATATAACCCAAAATAAAGGTTCTACCCTTATTTTAATGGTTAAATATTTAAATTATATTGTTGTAAATGTAGTTGAAATATTGTTTAAATATTGCGTTTTTTGATTGATGCAATATAGTTGCTCATTTTCACAGTCAGTTGTTTGCCTTAATACAACATATAAACAACCTTAAACCATATTTTATCTACATATAAACAAATTGCAAGCTTTCATTAAATTTTGCTTCGCAAGAGATAAATGTTCGTGGTAGAACCAAAATAAATAATATCCATCCTGGATAAAAAAAAGGCTGCCTGTTTTTGTACTTTTCACCAGACAACCTTAAATAATCAAAATATATAATCGAATAACTATTTTTTAATAAAATCAGCAATCCAGTCACCTACTTCAGATGTAGAGCGCGCATTATCCGGGTTAATATCAATTGTCGTCACATCATTTTCCAGAGAAGCATCGACAGCCTTACGCACAATTTCAGCTTCATCTGTAAGTTGTAGTGCCTCTAAAAGCATAGCTGCCGAAAGAATTGTCGCACATGGATTAGCAATATTCTTACCCGCACCCTGCGGATAAGAACCATGAATAGGCTCAAATACAGAAGTATAAAGACCAACCGAAGCAGAAGGAAGCATTCCCAGAGATCCGGTAATCACGCTTGCTTCATCAGTCAAAATATCGCCAAACATATTCTCAGTAACCATCACATCAAATTTCTTGGGCCACTGGATTAACTGCATGGCCGCATTATCCACAAACATGTAATCAACTTCCACATCTTTATTCTCTTTCTCCATTTCCTGAGCAACTTCACGCCACAACCTTGATGTACCAAGCACATTCGCTTTATCAACAACCGTACAACGTTTATCTCTTTTCCGTGCATACTGAAAAGCCAAATCAATGACCCGGTAAATTTCATCTTTTGTATACACACAAGTATCAAAAGCCTTTTCGCCATCTTCCGAACGGCCACGGGGTTCACCAAAATAAATACCCCCAGTCAGCTCACGAATCACAATAAAATCAACATCATCCACCAATTCCGCCTTAAGAGGCGATTTGTGGATTAAAGACTTAAAAGCTTTGACAGGACGAATATTTGCAAACAAGCCCAGTTTCTTCCGCATAGCTAATAATCCTTGTTCCGGCCTTACTTTTGCTTTCGGGTCATTATCATACTTAGGGTCACCAATAGCACCAAACAAAACCGCATCTGCATCCATACAAATCTTATGCGTTTCTTCCGGATAAGGATTGCCCATTTGATCAATAGCAGCTGCACCAACAAAACCATGCTCATAAACAAATTGATGTCCATACTTTTGCGCTACGGCATTCAATACTTTTTCTGCCTGTTCGATAATTTCCGGGCCAATGCCATCGCCCGGGAGTTTAGCAATTTTAAAATTCATTTTTCAATTTTTTATTTAAATATTTTACAAGGAAAAAATGTCAGGATTATAGATTTTCAATAAGATTAAGCATTTTAACTGTAGCCTTTATCGCTGCCACAGTCTGGTCACTGTCAAGGCCAATGGTTTTAAATTCTTTACCCGCATAACTCCAGGAAATAATGGCTTCAACAAGAGCATCCGTTTTTCCTCCCGGCGGAATGGTGACCACGTAATCCATTAAGACGGGATGTTCTTTTCCCAAACGATCGTAAACTTTCCAAATGGCTTTCATAAAAGCATCATATTGTCCATCTCCGGAAGCACTTTCTTCATAAACTTTATTATCCATCTCCACACTTACAGCAGCAACAGGTTTTAAACCATTAGCACTGGAAAGTGAGTAATTCTTTATTTTGATTCGCTCCTCGATGGCTTTACTTCTAAGCACATCGGAAATGATGTAAGGGAGGTCTTCCGGGGTAATAGATTCTTTTTTATCACCAAGTTCAATGATACGCTGGGTGACTTTTTTCATCGACTCCGGATCAAGTTTAATACCTAATTCCTGAAGATTCTTTTCGATATTTGCTTTACCTGATGTTTTTCCAAGCGCATAAGTTCTCACCCTACCAAAACGCTCCGGTAGCAACTCGTTATAATAAAGATTATTTTTATTATCTCCATCCGCATGCACCCCACAAGTCTGCGTAAAAACATTTTCACCAATGACAGGTTTATTCTTGGGTATACGGATACCTGAAAAAGTTTCAACCAGTTTACTTATCTCGATAATCTGTTTTTCATGCAGGTTGGTATTAACATGATTATGGTCATGCAACACCGCGACAACACTGGATAATGCTACATTTCCTGCCCGCTCACCCAAGCCATTAACAGTCGTATGAATACCATGCGCACCAGCTTTAACAGCAGCAGAAACATTCCCTGCCCCCAGATCATAATCATTATGTGCATGAAAATCAAAATGCAACTCCGGATAACGCTGAACCATCTTCTGAATATACTCGGAGGTCATATCCGGGTTAAGAATACCCAGCGTATCAGGCAGCATAATACGCTCAACAGGCAAGTCTTTTACACCATCAACAAGAAAATAAACATACTCCTCAGAATCCTTCATGCCATTAGACCAGTCTTCCAGGTAAAGATTGGTCTTAATTCCCAATGCTTCTGCCTGTTTAATGACCTCTTTAATATCTGCAAGATGTTCTTCCGGTTTTTTTCTTAACTGTTTAGTAACATGAGCCATGGATCCTTTGCTCAAAAGGTTCACTACTTTTCCGCCAACCTCATGAATCCAGTTTAATGACTTACCTCCATCAATAAACCCAAGCACCTCAATCCTATCAATAAAGCCATTATCCTGGGCCCATTCGATGATCTTCTTTGCTCCTTTATATTCACCTTCGGAAACCCTTGCAGAAGCAATCTCGATCCGGTTGACATTTACTTTTTCCAATAACATTTGAGCAATACTCAACTTCTCGGTATCCGGGAATGACACACCAGAGGTCTGTTCCCCATCCCTTAAAGTAGTATCCATCAATTCTATATTTCTTAAATCAGCCAAAACAGTTAAGATTAAAATTATTCAACAATCCATGGATTGCTATAAGCAGCAATCTTATCCTTCAACTTAAGCAGATAATCAATATCATCGAGCCCATTCAGAAGGCATTCTTTTTTATAATCACTAATATCAAAAGACGCTTGCTGTCCGGTTGCCATGATTGTTATGATTTGATTTTCAAGGTCAACTTTTAATTTGGTTTGCGGGTCTTTTCCAATCTCCTCAAATATTTGCTGCAAAAACTCATCTGAAACCTGAACAGGTAAAACACCATTATTCAACGCATTATTCTTAAAAATATCCGCAAAGAAACTAGAAACCACAACCCTGAACCCGTAACCATGAATAGCCCATGCTGCATGTTCACGGCTAGAGCCACTTCCGAAATTTTTCCCTGCGACAAGTATCGAGCCACTATAAGCAGGATTATTCAGAATGAAATCTTCTTTAGGCCTTCCCATCGCATCATATCGCCAATCGCGAAAAAGATTCTCGCCAAATCCTTCACGGCTTACAGCTTTAAGAAAGCGAGCAGGGATAATCTGGTCCGTATCAATATTCTCGTAAGGTAAAGGAACACAAGACGACTCTATGGTATGAAATTTATCTATTGCCATTTTATAAAACTTTTTTTATACTAAACACATTAACAATTAATTACATTAAATCCCTCGGATCCGTTAATTTTCCCGTTACAGCCGCAGCAGCAGCAACAAGGGGACTGCATAATAATGTCCGCGCACCCGGCCCCTGTCGTCCTTCAAAATTCCGGTTAGAGGTAGAAACAGCATAATTGCCCTCAGGAATTTTATCATCATTCATAGCCAAACATGCAGAGCAGCCAGGCTGTCGTAGTTCAAATCCTGCATCTTCCAGGATTTTTCCAATGCCTTCGTCAACAGCTTGTTTTTCGACCTGTTTGGAACCGGGGACAATCCATGTAGTAACATGGCTGGCACGTTTTTTCCCTTTGACAAAATCTGCAAATTGTCTCAAATCCTCAATACGTCCATTCGTGCAACTGCCAACAAAAACATAATCTATCTGTTTTCCTTTCATCGCTTGCCCAGGCTCAAACCCCATATAATCAAGTGATTTTTTGAATGATTCAGGGTTGCCCTGGATATCTTTAATCTCCGGAATATTTTCATTAATATTCACCCCCATGCCAGGATTGGTACCATAGGTAATCATAGGTTCTATATCAGCGGCATCAAAATGATATTCAGTATCAAAAACAGCATCTTCATCGCTCTTTAACTCCCGCCATTTAGCCACCTGCTCATTCCATTTGTCTCCTTTAGGCACATACTCGCGCCCTTCAAGATAATTAAAAGTTACCTCATCAGGAGCAATGAAACCACCTCTTGCACCGCTCTCGATACTCATATTACAAATAGTCATCCGCCCTTCCATGGAAAGGCTCCTGATGGCCGATCCTGCATATTCGATAAAGTGGCCGGTCCCTCCACTGGTACTAATTTTTGATATGATATAAAGAATGATATCTTTTGCCGTAACCCCTTCTTTTAAGTCCCCGTCAACAACAATGCGCATACTCTTGGGTTTAGGCTGCAAGATGCATTGAGTAGCAAGTACCATTTCGACTTCGCTGGTTCCAATACCAAAAGCAACAGCGCCAAAAGCCCCGTGCGTAGAAGTATGACTATCACCGCAAACCATGGTCAATCCGGGTTGCGTAATACCCAGTTCCGGGCCAACAACATGAACAATGCCCTGATAAGGATGATTCAAACCAAAAAGCGTCACATCATGATTCTGGCAATTTTTAGTTAAAGTATCCACTTGCACCCTTGACAATTCATCTTTAATAGATAAATGCTGATCTTTCGTAGGCACATTGTGATCCGGTGTTGCAAAAGTATTCTGAGGCTTAAGCACCTTGACCCCTCTTTGGTCAAGACCCGAAAATGCTTGCGGACTGGTCACTTCATGTACCATATGCTTATCGATATAAAGCACAGAAGGTCCATCCCCGATTTGATCAATCACATGACTATCCCAAATTTTATCAAATAATGTCTTTCCAGCCACTTTTTTATATTTTTTTAATTAAACAATCATTTTTTTATAAAAAAAACCATTCCCGTATGGAGAATGGCTCATTAAAATAAGGTTATACCATCCTCCCTCAGGTATCTGAAATAATAATACCAAAAAAAATAATGGCCAATATGGTTGTATTATGTTGCATCCTTAATCATCAATTACTTGCTGCAAATTTAATAAATATATTCTTTTTTTGCATCATTTTTTTAAAGTTATATCATAGATTCATTAAAACCATTTTTAAAAACACTCAAAATGAGCAATTATTTTTTCAGTTATGAGCTAAAAGTTAGCTGCTCAATCCATAAAAAAATTAAACCGTATTATCCTGCATTTAGCAAATAATACGGTTTAAATTTTAAGAGCCCCCCAACAAATATAAAGCAGGTATTAATTATTGAACATTATAGAACCGATCAAACTCCTTACTTTATTTTATGGGCAAACTATTTAATTAAAATTTTCTTTGTCATAAGAGTACCATCTTTTTCAATTTTTAAAATATATACACCCTTATTTTCGATATTCATTGATTTAACATTTTCATTGAGCGTTTCTTGCTGAACAATTATTCCTGATGAATTAATCAACTCCAACTTTCCGTTAACAATATCACCGGAGATATTAACTTCACCTGAAGATGGAACGGGATAAACAGATATATCTTCCGGAATAACATCCCCGGCAATCTGATCTTCTATTGTTGTTGGCCCTGTAGTAAAAGCAGGCACACTCCCCGTATAATCAACATTATAGGCAGAGTCCCCTTGTCCAATAGTAAGAACTTCACCCTGAAGCTTAACATCAGGGCCATTAAAGACATCCCATAAAGCATTATAATCTACTGTATTACCGTCAATAGAAAAAGAAGGTATTCTACCAACGCCTGAAGTACCAATTACACTGCCCCAGT
>CAZSGN010000176.1:4499-6072 GCA_964606415.1 uncultured Bacteroidales bacterium | reverse complement strand
CGCTCAATTTGGGTTTTATCTACATATAAACAAATTGCAAGCTTTCATTAAATTACTGGGAGAATCATAAATAAAGCTTTTCGGGGAGATCAATATTTATCGAAACAGTAATTCCTGATCAAGTCTTTTATCGACTCCACATCCTCCGGATGAAACCACTGGATGTCAGAATCTCTTGCAAACCAATTTAATTGTTTACGTGCATATTTCCGGGTATTATTCTGTATTTTTTCAATGGCCTCATCAAGTGAATCCCGGTCATCAAAATATGCAAATAACTCTTTGTATCCTACAGTATTCAAGCCAACAACAGGATTTTGCTGATAAATATGATAAACCTCACGAGCTTCTTCTACCAGGCCATTATCCACCATTTGTGAAACCCGGTCATTGATCCGCTGATATAATTTATCCCGCTCCATGTTCAAGCCTATTTTCAACAAACGGAAGGGCCTTTGTTTTTCCTTCCCGGTCAAAAAAGATGTATACGGCAACCCTGTTTGATAATATACTTCAAGGGCTTTAAGCACCCTTTTCGGATTATTCAGATCCGCCTGCTCATAATATAATGGATCACATTTCTTTAATTCCCTGGTAAGAGTATCAAGCCCTTCGCGCTCAAGGCGGGCAGCCATCATCTTCCGTACATCCGGCCTAACAGTAGGAATATCGTCAATTCCCGAACATACAGCCTGAACATAAAGGCCCGAACCACCAGCCAAGACCACCTTATCATGCTGCTGATACAAACGATGCAAAAGCTCAAGTACCTCCTGCTCAAACATGCTGGCATTGTAATAATCCAATACCGAATGACTCTGAACAAAATAATAAGGTACATTATTTCTTTCATTTTTAGAAGGAACAGCCGTGCCAATGGACATTTCTTTATAAATCTGACGAGAATCAGCAGAAATGACCGATGTATTCAGCCAGCCAGCAATTTCACCAGCAACAGCAGTTTTGCCAACAGCCGTAGGCCCTGCAAATACAATTAAAAGAGGCTTATTCACTCCCATGGCAGATCATCCAGGTCATTGATCGAATCATCACGGTAATCATCATCATTGTTTTCATCCCCTAAATCATCAAAGCCTTCCAGATCATCAAGAGATATGGCGCCACTATCATCCAGGACAATTTGTTGCGGTGGCTCACCCCGCCTTTGAATGCAAACCGGAAAAGATTTAGCAGTGTTATCTTCACGCACATCAACCAACTCCAAAAACATAGCACGCTCCGAAAAAAAGTCAAAAACATACAACAAGTGTTGTTTATTTGCTACAACATATTGAGACAAAGGAGTATTTTCCATTGTAACTGCCTCAGAAGTGCCATCATCAGGATCAGTCATATCAAACAAAGTGATCTCGGTTTTTTTTTCCCACTCTTCGTTTGAAATAAAAAAAGAAGCAATCTGCCCCTTATCATAACCCAGTTCATCCTGAATAGCATAATGGAAATCCAGAAAATTTTGTTCATCCCTGATCTCAAAATCACGGAAAAAATCTTCGTCCTCATGACTAATCATTCTGAATTTAAAAATCATACAACTGTTTTTTGTTCTTTGTTC
>CAZSGN010000176.1:0-4399 GCA_964606415.1 uncultured Bacteroidales bacterium | reverse complement strand
CATGACTAATCATTCTGAATTTAAAAATCATACAACTGTTTTTTGTTCTTTGTTCGGCGCCTGTCCGTCCACTGACGGATTCGTTGTTCGTTGATTTTTGTTTTTTGGTTCTGTCTCCTGACTATTAACCAAGTACCAATATCCACTATACCCAATCAACTCAATATCCTGATAAAACAGCAACCTGCCATCTTAATCAAATACGTTAAACAATATTTAAACTACATATAAACAGTTTGCAAGTAATCATTAATCTTGCTTCGCAAGAGATAAATAATCATGGTACAACCTTATATTTTAATCAAAAACTCCATGGTATCCACATTATCAGCATAATCCCAAAGTGCAGGTTTTTGAGCTTTTCCAAAGGGTATGCGTCGATCCCCCGCTCCCACCACACATTGAATATCCGCTTGCTGAAAAGACAACAAAGCATTAATATCTTCAGTATCTTTATATTTCTGATAATGCAAAACACCTACCGGCGAATACACTGAAGCATCTTCCCGTAAAATTAAAAAACCATTATCCAAATGCGGCATCTGATTCAATAAAAAGACAGAACGATAGTAATCCACATTATTGGCATATTTATTATGATCATATAGATGCTGATAAGACTGTATCGCTTTAAAAAAAGCATCAAAATCATAATCTTCAGGCACAAATAACTTAGCGACATTGCGGCAACCCAACCCAAAATAAGCAAAGATATCTTCACCCAGGGCACTTAAATCCTCAGGGCTTTCATCTCCGGATAATACAGCCACCGAATTTCTGTTTTTCCTGATAATATTAGGATATTTGCCAAAATAATAATCAAAATATCGTGAAGTATTATTGCTTCCTGTAGCAATAATCGCATCAAAATCAGAAATCCGCTCATCATACCAGGCTATTCTTTCTTTGATTTCAGGTTGAAGAAATTGCAGCATCTCCCCCACTTTTTTCAACAACCGTTGATCTTTGCCTGATGCTTTCCCCAAAAAATAATGACCGCTAACCAGAACAGTAATAAAATCATGAAAGCCAACCATTGGAATGTTACCAGCCATTATAACAGCAACCCGCTTTGCAGGGGAATTCGGAAAATCATACATCTGCAGCCACTGATCAATACTTTCAGGTTTCAGCATAGCTGACAATCCATCTAAAGCATATCTGACAAAGTGCTCTGTAAACCATGGATTATACTGGGATTCTGTCCGGATCATTTCCAGGAAAGAATCATAAAAAGAAGCATTAAGAGGATGATCAATAGCCTCCTGATCAGGAGAAGAAAATTGGCTAAAAAATTCACCTAAAGAAGAAAGAAGATATTTGTACTGATTTTGTGTCATAAAAAATATTCAAATAGAATTCGTGAACTGCTGAAACAATAAAGAAAAATCATCGCCAATATACATAAGCCGTATTATTGCAAATAATAAAATAATACCTGCCACGACAATACTTATTATACCACAAATGCGTCCAGCATTTAAATTATTAAAACTGGAGACCTGATAGGCATCAGGATTCTGATAATACAATTTTATCGGCTGATTTGACATAACCACCGCAGCAACTCCTAATCCCAACCCAATAAAAGAAATGAAAAAACAGCAAAAAGTAAATACAAGAGAAAGAATCCCCATTGTAAGTACAGCGTTAGCGTTGGGTAAAACTTTTTGTTCTGTCATGATAATTGGATTATATGAGAAAAATAATGTAACAAGATTAATACCACATTAAAAATAAAAAGTATTTTTAGAATATTGGCACCATTTCTAACCTTAATAAAAAGATGCAGAACAAGAAACCCAAGCATTATCCCCAGCGGAATTAAAGCAGGAAAGAAAGCGATGCTCTCGCGCCATTCGCCTTTTAAAAGAGCAATAAAAGCACTTTGCATTCCACAGCCCGGGCAGGACAAACCCAGATACTCCTTGTACTGGCAAGGCATTTGATGTTTTTCAAACCACTGGATCAAATCCTGCCAAATCACCATTTTAACTATTCTTTTGCCTTATAAGGTTCAAAGCAGAACCTGCTTTAAACCATTCAATCTGGTTTTGATTATATGAATGATCAACCATAAATGACTCTTCGGCACCATCCTGATGATGCAATACAACTTTTAATGGCTGATTGGGTTTAAAATCAGTCAGACCCACAACATCTAAACGATCATCTTCGAGAATTTTATCGTAATCCTCCCTGTTCTCAAAAGTCAAAGCCAGCACGCCCTGCTTTTTCAGGTTGGTTTCATGTATCCTGGCAAAAGACTTAACAAGCACCGCTTTGACACCAAGATTCCGTGGTTCCATGGCCGCATGTTCGCGGGATGACCCTTCACCATAATTCTCATCACCAACAATAATGGAACCATTTCCATTTTTCTGATAATATCTTGCAGCCTCGGGCACTTTAACATATTCGCCCGTCATTTGATTTTTTACATGGTTGGTTTTATCATTAAAAAAATTCACTGCCCCCATGAGCAAATTATTGGATATATTATCAAGATGACCACGGTACCGAAGCCAGGGTCCAGCCATTGATATATGGTCAGTCGTGCATTTGCCTTTGGCTTTAATTAAAAGATTCAAATCCTTATAATCAGCCCCCTCCCATGCAGGGAATGGGGTAAGTATCTGCAGGCGTTCGGAATCCGGCTTCACGATGACTTCTATATCGCGGCCATCTTCTGCAGGTGGTTGGTAACCCGCATCCTCAACATCAAAGCCTTGTTCGGGAAACTGTAAGCCATGTGGTGGATCTAAACGTATCTTCCGGCCATCATGAGTTTCTAATTTATCTTCCAGGGGATTAAAATCCAGCGAACCAGCAATAGCCATAGCAGCAACAATTTCCGGAGAGGCAACAAAAGCGTGCGTGTTAGGATTTCCGTCAGCTCGTTTGGCGAAATTACGGTTAAACGAATGAATAATCGCATTTTCTTCCTCCCGGTCAGCACCCTCACGATCCCATTGGCCAATACAGGGCCCACAGGCATTGGCCATCACCACAGCGCCGGCTTTTTCAAACAAATCAAGTAAGCCATCCCGTTCCATTGTATAACGGATCATCTCTGATCCAGGTGTAATTATTAATCCTGATTTAATTATTATATTATTATCCAGCGCCTGCTTAACAACAGAAGCAGCCCGGGTAATATCTTCATATGATGAGTTGGTACATGACCCGATAAGCCCATAATCCAGCTTGCGGGGATACTTATTCTCTTTTGCAGCCTCTGCCAGCTCACCTACAGGCCATGCCCGATCTGGGGAGAATGGCCCGTTAACATGTGGTTCAAGTGTAGAAAGATCGATCTCGATAACCTGATCATAGTATTTCTCCGGATTAGCATAAACCTCCTCATCAGTCCTGAGATATGATGCAATCTGATCAGCAGCATCTGCCACCTCAGCTCTTTCTGTCTGGCGTAGGTATTCGGCCATATTTTGATCATATCCAAAGAAAGAAGTAGTCGCTCCTACTTCTGCCCCCATATTACAAATAGTCCCCTTGCCTGTACAAGAAATACTTTCAGCACCTTCTCCAAAATATTCGATAACATATCCTGTCCCCCCTTTAACAGATAAGATCCCGGCAACTTTAAGAATTACATCCTTAGGAGCTGTCCATCCATTTAATTGACCAGTAAGCTTAACGCCGATCATTTTGGGAAATTTCAATTCCCATGGCATGCCAGCCATCACGTCAACCGCATCCGCACCTCCAACACCAACAGCGATCATTCCCAGGCCACCTGCATTAACTGTATGTGAATCAGTTCCGATCATCATCCCTCCGGGAAACGCATAATTTTCTAAAACCACCTGGTGAATAATCCCGGCACCCGGATTCCAGAAACCAACGCCATATTTTTTAGATACAGAACTTAAAAAATCATACACCTCCTGATTGGTCACCTTCGCCTTTTCCAAATCTTCCCCTGACCCTTTTTTAGCCATAATCAGATGATCACAATGCACTGTTGAAGGGACAGCAACATGATCTTTGCCAGATTGCATGAACTGTAATAAAGCCATCTGAGCCGTTGCATCCTGCATAGCCACCCGATCCGGATCGAAATTCACATAATCAACTCCTCTAGTATAAGGCTTATCGGGCAATTCACTGCTAAGATGGGCATAAAGAATTTTTTCGGCCAATGTCATCGGTCTGTTTAAGAGCGTTTTTGCACGGTCAATCTTTTCAGTCATTCCACTATAAACCCGCTTTATCATATCCAGATCAAAAACCATTTTCTTCTATTTTTTTATTATTACTACTTCTTCGGATACACAAATATAACCATTATAATGAGAAATTCACAGTTACCAGCAGATGTAACGGTGAAGTGCCTGCGAAAAAGCAAGGAATTACAAAAATATTTTTATAACTTAGG
>CAZSGN010000175.1:0-6159 GCA_964606415.1 uncultured Bacteroidales bacterium | reverse complement strand
TTGCATGTGTTAAGCCTGCCGCTAGCGTTCATCCTGAGCCAGGATCAAACCCTTCATTGTAATATGAAGTTTATTAATCTCTTGACCAAACTCAAGCTTTTTACTAGTGCTTTTCCTCTTCAATCTTTTCAAAGAACTTTTTCTCACGAATCCTTCCTTCAAGCCTATCTGTCAACACTATCGGACTGTGATCGCTTTACTTTCTCTAAAAGCGGTTGCAAATATACAACCTTTTTTTAAAGTAACAAAACATACAACCTTATTTTTATTTTTTTTTTGAAAGAGGGTTCATTATCAATTTAAACCATGATTAAATAAATGTATCCCCGATCAATAAATGGTTGCAAAGAACATTGCTTATTTCAAAAGCGGGTGCAAACATATGATATTTATTTTAATTAACACAATAATTTATTCAACTTTTTTTTACAAAAAATTTACCTTAAATATTAACATATTGATCTATTGGCTTATACTTTATATACATCAGAAGTATTGTTCCCTAATCCTCCTATCTTTAAACAAAATACTAGCAAAAAAAGACAATATTTTATTATCTTTAAAGCTTATACTAATACAAAAACATATTTGAAGTGAAAAACCCTCTGGTTATTATACCCACATACAATGAAAAGGAAAATATCAGAAAGATGGTGGACACTGTCCTTTCCCTGAATCCTGAATTTGATTTGTTAATTATTGATGATAATTCCCCGGATGGCACAGGACAAATCATTGCAGACCAGCAGAAAAATTACCCTGACAGGCTACATCTTATTGAAAGAGAAGGGAAGCAAGGACTGGGGACTGCTTATTTAAAAGGGTTTCAATGGGGATTAGATAAAGGTTACGAGTACTTATGTGAAATGGATGCAGATTTCTCACATAACCCCTATGACCTGATTCGCTTATACGAAACCTGCAAAAATGAGAATGCCGGACTAGTTATCGGATCCAGATACAAAAGTGGGGTGAACGTGGTAAACTGGCCTATCGGCAGGGTTTTAATGTCATATTTCGCATCAAAATACGTGCGGGTAATAACCGGAATGAAAATCCATGACACGACAGCCGGCTTCAAATGTTATCACCGTAAAGTCCTTGAAACAATCCCTTTTGATAAAATACGGTTTAAGGGTTATGCCTTCCAGATCGAAATGAAATTCATTACATGGATCAAGAAATTTGAAATCATTGAAATACCTATTATTTTCACAGACAGGAAATTAGGTCAATCAAAGATGTCAGGAGGTATATTTAATGAAGCACTTTGGGGTGTGATTACTATGAAAATAAGAAGCTTTTTTAATAATTATCAGGCATGAACCAGCTATTAATATATCAACCTACCATTGTTAATGAAGGAGAGACTTTTATCGGCAGCTTATTCATAGATGACGGTTTTATTACCAGGATTTTTAAAAATCCTGAAGAAGAGCAACAATTTAAAAACACTTACAAAGGAAATGTCATTGATGCCCGTGGCTTATACCTTATCCCGGGAATTATTGATGACCACGTGCATTTCCGGGAACCCGGTTTTCCCGATAAAGCAACGATGCACTCAGAATCACGGGCGGCCGTGGCAGGTGGCGTCACCTCTATTATGGAGATGCCTAACACAAATCCCCAAACAACAAGCATTGAAGCACTTGAAGACAAATTCAATATTGCTTCTTCACATTGCCTGACCAATCATAGTTTTTATATTGGGGCAACAAACGAGAACATTAAAGAAATTAAATCCTGCAATCCATCACGGGTATGCGGGGTTAAGTTGTTTATGGGATCCTCTACAGGAAATATGCTTGTTAATGAAAAAAAAGCGCTGGAAGCATTATTTGATGAAAGCCCTCTACTTATTGCCATTCATTCAGAAGATGAATCAACCATAAGAAGCAACCTTGAAGTTGCAAAACATCAATACGGGGAAGATATACCATTCTCTGCCCATCCGCACATCAGGAATAGAGAAGCATGTATGAAATCAACCACCACTGCTATTGAACTAGCAAAAAAATATAATCAACGGCTACACGTATTACACTTATCCACGTATGATGAGCTTCAACTTTTTTCTGCCGGCAACATTAACGAAAAGCGAATTACCGCAGAAGCCTGCATGAATCATATCCTTTTTAATGACAGGATGTACGAAAAACTTGGTGCCCTTATAAAAGTGAATCCTGCCATTAAAAGCGAAAAAGACCAACAAGCAATAACAGCAGCTATTCGATCAAACAAAATAGATATCATCGCCACCGACCATGCCCCCCATACTTATGAGGAGAAACAAAACAAATATCTGAAAGCCCCATCCGGCGCTCCCATGATCCAACATTCCCTCCCATCAATGCTTGAATTATGGAAACAGGATCAAATTAAACTTGAGGAAATTGTCTGGAAAATGTGCCACAATCCAGCTGAATTATTCAAAATTGAAAACCGTGGATATATCAGAGAAAATTATGCTGCTGACTTAACCATATTCGACCCAAACCACCACTGGGCTGTATCATCAGAAAACATCCTCTACCATTGTCAGTGGAGCCCTCTTATGGGCAAACAATTTACAACTTTACCCGTTTACACAATAATCAACGGGAATATCATATATAATAAAGGACAGATTAATGAGCAATATACAGGTCAGCCATTAACATTTATGGCATAAACCAAGCGATGACAAAATTTCTAACATAAACAAGTCTGTTAAACTAAAAACAGCTTAATGACAAACATCGCCCCGTCTCTTTTAGGGATTAGGCTCCAACATTAGAAATCAAAAAAGATACATATGGAAATCATACAACAACCCAGATTCGTTCACCCCTTATCTTTTTTTATCCTTATTTTTTTATTCTTATTTCTTTTGCCTGGCTGCAATAGCATAAACAAGCAGGAAAAGGAGCAGCTTATATATGACACTGTATACCTTGACGGAGAAACAGGAAATTCCTACACAAAAATTGCTTCATCCATCACATATGAATCTATTATTAAGAATGATGGTAAATTACCTGAAGCATTTACATCAGGAATTAAACAAAAAAAAATCATTTCCCTGTTAATGGAAGCGCTGCAAACAGGCAAAGCCAATGCTTATGATTATCATACTAATACGCCCTTAACAATAAGCCAGGTTGACTCTATCGAGAAAAACACAAAAGAATACCAACGGGATAAAATTGGACGTATTCTATTTACAGAAGACTGGTACTATGACTCTACATCAGGAAAGATCATAAAAGATATTGAATCGCTTATCCTGGGATATGAAGTTTACAAAACAAACGGCGATTTAAAAGGTTATAAACCTCTTATAAAAATAAAGATGCCTTAAATGGTAGACAAAGAAAGAATTCAAGCATTCAACAACCACAATTATTCCTCATCAGGGCAAGGGCCTGTCCTTTATTGGATGAACCGGGAGCAACGAATAAAAGATAATTGGGGTCTATTATTTGCACAAGAATTAGCAAAAAAAAATCATTCCGGCGTTATAATTTTATTCACCCTTTGCAAAGAACTTAAAACACTCAACAAAAAGCAGCTACATTTCTTATTAAAAGGACTGGAAGCAACTATTAAAGAAGCGAATCTTTTCCATTTTCCTTTTCTCCTTTTAAAAGAAGAACCTATTCATGCAATTCCCTCACTGATAAAAAAAAATAAATGCTCATCCATCGTTACTGATTTCAACCCATTAAAAAATAAGCAACAACAGCAGCATACCCTATTAAAACATATTGACGTTCCCTTTTTCATTGTAGACTCCCATAATATCGTGCCTTGCCTTCATGCCTCAGAGAAAGAAGAATTCGCAGCTTACACGCTACGCCCCAAAATACACAAACACTTACCCAGATTTCTTCGTGACATCCCCCTTCCCACCTATCAACAAGGTGATTATTTCCCGGATATCGATACATTAATAACAGAAGATATCGCCAACGAAGCAGGAATAGAAAACTGGGATACACTACCTTATCAAATGCCAGCAGGTCCGGAAAGCGCAATTAAGTTATTTGAATCCTTTTTGGATAAAAAACTAAGCTATTATGCCTCAACCAAAAACGATCCCAATTTAAACGGAGAGTCCGGACTTTCTCCCTACCTTCATTTTGGACATATTTCTTCCCAACGAATTGCTTTTGAAACACGTCAAAGATATCCGGATAACGAAAATCGGCAAGCCTTTTTAGAACAACTCATCATCCGAAAAGAACTGGCGGATAATTATTGTTATTACAATACATCGTATGACCAATTACAAGGTTTCCGTAGATGGGCACAAGAAACCCTGCAAAAGCATTCCCGGGATGAAAGGGAATTTCTTTACACCCGGGATGAATTTGAAATAGCTCAAACACATGATGATCTATGGAATGCTGCGCAAAAACAAATGATTCATCAAGGAAAGATGCACAATTATTTAAGAATGTATTGGTCAAAAAAAATTCTTGAATGGAGTGCAAGCCCCTCAGAGGCACTAGCGACCAGTATCTTTCTAAATAATAAATACGAATTGGATGGACAGGACCCTAATGGATATACTGGCTGTGCCTGGTCAATCGGTGGAATACATGACCGGGGATGGGCTGAAAGATCTATTTTCGGGAAAATCCGGTACATGAATTATGCCGGATGTCAGCGAAAATTTGATGTGAAAAAATTCATTAAGCAGCATCTACACCTCCCAACAACTTCATCCTCCTCCAACATATGATTTTTTCACATTATAACGTGAAACATAGCAGAAAAAATAAATATTTGCACCCTACAAGAAGAATATGCTAAATATTAATCTTCAAACTAAACATTTTAGAACATATTGGTTTATTTTTTAATGAAAGTATTTCCACAAAATTCGCAGTAGAACCGACATATAAAACTTTAATGACTGATTATAATAAATTATCATGGCAGAGCAGCTTTTTTTTATATTTTTGTGAGCATAATTCATAGATGTTTTTATGAGCTGCGAAGAATAAGGATTATGATGAACCAGAATTGTTCCTTCGATACTATTGATAAAATATATAAAAACAGGATTATTCCTCTTTTTAACCATGAAGACATTGATACTTGTAAAAATGTATTAAAATCAATATATGATTCGGGATTAAGCATTTTAGAATATACGAACCGGGATGATCAAGCGAGCAGAATATTTCCTTCCCTGAGTCATTTTGCAAAAGATCACTTTCCCTTATTATCACTGGGAGTTGGTTCAATTGTTGATGCCGAAAGCGCTTCTTTTTTTATTAGCCAGGGAGCTGAATTTATTGTCTCACCAGTGTTCAAAAAAGACATTGCTGATCGGTGCAACCGTACTAAAACCCTCTGGATCCCCGGTTGTAAAACGCTCAATGAAATTGCTTCAGCCTGGGAATATGGTGCAGAGATTATCAAAATCAATCCTGCTAAATCTGCCGGTGGCACCGCATTTATTCACCAAATTAAAACCCTTTTTCCTGATGCAAAATTAATGCCCAGCGGAGGCATTAAACCTGAGAAAGAAGACATCAACAGATGGCTTGATGCGGGCTCCTTTTGTATCGGTATGGGCTCAGCCCTTATCAGTAAAGACATTCTACGCCAGAAGGACTTTCAGTCCTTGACAAAAAAGGCGCTCACCATATTTAATGCCTGTAAACATAATAACTAACAAACATAAAGATGAATCAAAAAACAAGCATTATTAAAATTGTCATCCTGACTCTGATAAGTCACTTATTGCTTTCCAGTTGTCAAAATACCCCTTTGAATAAAAACAAAACATTACGATTAGCACACGGGCTTGACATCAATCACCCGGTACATCGAGGGATGGAGTATATGAGCAACCGTGTTAATGAAATATCAGCAGGGCAATTGCAAGTAAAAATTTACCCCAGTGAACAACTTGGCACAGAACGCCAATGCCTGGAAATGCTACAAATAGGTAGTTTGGACATGACCAAAGTATCAGCAGCCGTTATGGAAGGATTTGTTCCAAAATACAAAGCCCTGGGACTCCCTTATCTATTTAGAAACAAAGAACATGCTTACGCAGTTCTGGACAGTGAAATTGGCCAGGAAATATTACTTGCTGGCACTCCCTTTTGGCTAAGAGGCATGGCTTTTTATGATGCAGGAAGCAGAAGTTTTTACAGT
>CAZSGN010000174.1:0-6217 GCA_964606415.1 uncultured Bacteroidales bacterium | reverse complement strand
TGTCTTTATGATGAAGTACGCGTGGCTCTGAATGACCTCCTTCCATCCCAAGATCATACGATCCGTCTTTTTGTTTGTCAAATGTTATGCCCCAGGAAATTAATTCATTAATTCTTTCCGGTGCTTCCCGGACAACCATTTCAACGATTTCTTTTTTGCCAAGAAAAGAACCTGCCCGCATGGTGTCTTCTATATGTTTGGAAAAGTTATCTTTATTGAGTGTTACACTTGCAATGCCACCTTGCGCATACCGGGTATTGGTTTCATGCATTTTCGTTTTTGAAATTAGCAGGACGTTCCCTTTTTCGGCAGCTTTTAATGCAAATGATAAGCCAGCAATACCGGAGCCTATAACTAGAAAATCGGTTTCCCGAAGCATAAAAATTGATTTTGGTTAGTATCTGATTAGATATAAAAATCGAGTATTATTGCCAAAAGTAATCAAAAAAATAATTTTGCCGGAAGCCCTTTTTCTAATAAAATCACTGTTGTCCGATTTATTTACCTGAACAGTTGGTAATCACAATAAATGAGACTCATCCATTCAGAAAAAAAAGCTGCCTGTTATTTCACAGGCAGCTTTTTTTGCTTAAAAGCATTATTTTTCCTTAAGTTAAGTGATTTCTGATAAGTATCGCTTAGTTAGCGTTTTATTTATTCAACGGCAACAATTTTTTCAGTAAGAACAGTATCGTCCAGTATTAATTTGACGAAATAAAGTCCGGATTTCATGCCTTTCTGATCGGCATTAACCTGGTAGGTATGACTTCCTGCTTCTTGCTTCCCCAATTTAGCAGACAATACTTCTTTTCCTGTATTATTGAGAATGGCAATTTTCACATCGCTGTTTTCTGATAAGTTGTAGCGAATGGCAAAATGGTCCTCGTAAGGATTTGGGAAAACGTCAAGCGTATGATTGTTTTGACTCAAGCTCTGGATTGATTTTTTATGGGGTTTGGATTTTTCAAGTTCTTCTTTAATGTTTGCATGGTAAGCCGTACGGATGACATTGGTTTTGTCGTCTTTTTCCCTTGTAATAATGCTTAGCAGCGGGTAACGAACATCCGGGCAATACCACCTGTAAGTTACCGTGGTTACCTCACCGCAGTTGCCATAATTTTTTGTTTTGGATGTCCTAAGTCTTAATACATCTTCTACTTCAATGCCGTCAGGGAGTATTAATTTTCCATAGCCATCTCCCAATAATTCATAATGCCCGGTAAATGGCCTGTCATGGCCATTGTTTTTTATCACACCACTAAATTCTCCTGTGTGGATATCTCCATATTCAAAAGGAAATATCATTTTTACAAAAGGATCATTGTATTTGATGATGCTGTTACCACAAGTGATGGAACCAAATTGTTCTATCCGGTCAGGCCTGACTTTAAAAGCAAATTTATTTTGGTATTCCTGGATGATGGCGTTGGCTTCAGGTATTTCACCACCTTTGGTTACATCGGCAGGAGGTAGCATGTGGCTGACTAAATCTTTTTTGTATTCAAGATCAGAAAAGTCCCATACCATATCAGCGCCTCCTTCTCCGGGGTTTGCATTGTTGGTTATCATAAAGTGGTGCCCATCACCTTTTTTTATAGCATGTGTTTTATAAGTAAGTGTCGTTTGGGCCAATAAGCCGGAAAAACTAATAAGTCCGGCTGCAAGCATAAGTGTAAGTTTTCTTTTCATCATATTAAACCTCCGTATATTTATTTTATACAAAAACACCATTAAATTCTAAGCTAATTTACAAAAAAATAAGGGTTTAAAAAAATGATCTTTGTATTATTTGATTGATTTGTCATTGTTTTTTGATCCGGATACTTTTGTTAGTTATTTATACGTTGTATTTTTTACTTCTATATTTTGGTTCTACTTTTATTTTAAATGATATAAGACACTGTTAAAATTGTTGTACATGTAGTTTAAATATTGCGTTTTCAGATTGATGCAATATAGTTGCTCATTTTTGGCAAACAATCTCCATTAAAATACAACATATAAACGACCTTAAACCATATTTTACCTACATATAAACAAATTGCAAGCTTTCATTAAATTAGTGGCAGAACCTATATTTTATTGTCTAAAGGGATTTTTGCTCAAAGAAATTCATAAACAGTCAAAAATGATATCTTTGCAGAAAAATTATTAGTGTGAAAAAAGATCAGTTATTACAATTCCTCGATCAATTCAAAGGTAAAAACATTGCTGTTATTGGTGATGTTATGATTGACTCTTATGTTTGGGGGAAAGTTAACAGAGTTTCTCCGGAAGCACCTGTTCCCATTGTCACAGGGTTGAAAAGAGAGATGCGACTGGGTGGAGCTGCCAATGTTGCCTTGAATATCAAAGCCCTTGGGGCCAATCCCTTTTTATGTGGCATTATTGGATGCGATGCGCAGGGTTCACATTTTAAGCAACTGATGAAGGAGCAAAAATTAGTTTTAGCTGGCATTATATCATCAGAAGATCGGCCCACAACAACAAAAACCCGGATAATTAGTGACCATCATCATTTATTACGGGTGGATGAAGAAGCGACGAAGCCTGTAGCGGATGATAAAGAAAAAGAATTTGCACACAGGATAAAAATTATTCTTGAGACTGAAGATATTGATGCTGTTATTTTTGAAGATTATGATAAAGGGGCCATTACGCCTTTTGTAATTGAATCTGTAGTCAGCTACGCAAGAAATAAAGGCTTGCCAACGCTCGTGGATCCCAAGAAGCGGAATTATGATCAATATAAAGGAGTGACTTTATTTAAACCTAATTTTAAAGAATTTAAAGAGGGTTGTTTGATTGATATTGATAAAGAAGATATAGCTGCTATTAGTCGGAATGCGTTGGAATTTATTGAAGCGCATCAGATTGGCAATATGTTTATTACGCTTGCTGAGAAAGGGATTTTTGTGTGTAACAATGAAGAAAGCCATCATGTTTCATCCTCAGTTGAACTTGATGTCGCCGATGTTTCCGGGGCCGGTGATACAGTGATTAGTATCGCTACATTGTGCCTGGTTGTTGGCGTTAATCTGGAAGATACTGCAGCCATTGCCAATTTGGCTGGTGGACTGGTGTGTGAAAAAGCCGGCGTTGTTCCAATTACCCCGAAACAACTGGTTGATGGACTGACCAGGTTGACCAAGTGTTGATCACTCAACTCAGGAATAAGTTAATTGATCCGGAAGACCATATTGACAGTGTTTATGCACTCATTTATTATCCTCAAAATACATAAAGGGTACTTTTTTACAGTACCCTTTATGTATTTGTCGGGATGGCGAGACTCGAACTCGCGACCTCCACGTCCCGAACGTGGCGCGCTACCGGGCTGCGCTACATCCCGGGAAAGCATGTTGCTTTCATGCCCACAAAGTTAATTGTTTTCATCTATTGAGCTATTTGATTTTTGAATTTTTCAACACAGGAATTCCAAAAGCCATTAAAAAGCACTAAAACATCATAATAAATCATAAGTACATTATTTGGTATATTTATTGCTATTGGTTTATTTAATCGTTAAATGCAGATAAAAATGACCTCACAATCACAAGAACTTTCTACTGCCGAATTAATAAAATTATTGGATGACCCTCATTATTTAATGGTGGATACTCGCCCTATAGATGCATTTAATGGATGGAAGTTAAAAGGGGAGAAGAGAGGAGGGCATATCAGGAATGCAAAAAGTTTTCCTGCTAAGTGGGCCGAATACATTGACTGGATTGAAATTGCCCGGGGGAAAGGGTTGTCAGGTGAAAAGAATCTTGTTTTGTATGGATATGATGATGATGAGGTTTATCAGGTTGAGAAACAATTCAGAAAAGCTGGAATTGGTCCGATCTTTATTTATCCTCATTTTTTAGATGAGTGGGTTGTTGATTTAAATTGCCCTGTGGATCATATGCCGAGATTTGACAAGCTGGTTCCTCCGCAATGGCTTTATTCGAAACTTTTTTTAGAAGAAGAAAATATTTCTGGTAAGCTGGTTGTATGCCATGCTCATTATCAAAATAAAAATGATTATAAAAAGGGACATATACCTGGAGCTATTGCACTGGACACCAATGAGCTGGAGTCTCAAAAAACCTGGAATCGTAAGTCACCGGGGGAGTTGAGAGAAGTGCTTGAAAGGCATGGCATTACTTCAGATTCTACAGTTGTGATGTATGGACGATTCTCTTTTCCCAGCAGTGAGGATCCTTATCCGGGCAGTAGCGCGGGGCATCTTGGGGCAATCCGGGCTGCTGTTATTTTAATGTATGCAGGGGTTAAAGATGTCCGGGTTTTAAATGGCGGCATACAGTCTTGGGAGGATGAAAATTATGCCGTCTCCAAAAAAGTGACTATTCCTGATCCTGTAGCCGATTTTGGAGAAGAGATACCTGCAAATCCGGAAGTGTTTATTGATTTGCCTCAAGCAAAAGTGTATTTGCAAGAACAGGATGCCAAATTGGTGAGTGTAAGAAGCTGGCCGGAAATTATTGGTGAGGTAAGTGGGTATCATTATATAGCAAAAAAAGGCCGCATTCCCGGAGCTGTATTTGGTAATGGTGGGAGTGATGCTTATCATATGGAGAATTATCGCAATCTGGATCATACTACGAGAGAATATTATGAAATTGCCTATGAGTGGATAGAGAAAGGCATTACACCTGATAAAAAACTGGCTTTTTATTGTGGCACAGGCTGGCGGGGAGCAGAAGCTTTTTTTAATGCATATTTAATGGGATGGCCTGATATTGCTGTTTATGACGGGGGATGGTTCGAGTGGTCTAATGATCCGGCTAACCCAATAGGAAGAGGTATGCCCGAAGAGGAGGAATTGTTTTTCTGAATATTATTTTGTTTATCAATATCATAAGCGCTTTTTTAGGTTTTTAGATAAAATAAGGGTTGGAACAGAAAGATTCTCCCTACCAACCTCTTTTAAGGTTAAGTATTATAATTTACGAATGGGGAGAGATTCGGCAACGTTGCCATTTCCCTGGCGGAATACTTAAGCCTGTTAATAAAATGAGTGTTAATACACTTTTTTTAAAAAGATTCATTGTTTTCATAATGATTGATTTTTTAGTTTTACAATTAATCAATATAGTACCAAATTTTATTCCAAAGCCTTCAGGATGCGGGATCTGTTGATAAAATTCCACAAGATTAATAGGAGATAGATTTTAAGATCATCGAAAAGATGAATTATTTTCTTTTTGTGCAAGGAGTTTTAAGAAAAATATTGAGATTGTGAAAAGTAGTGTTATTTTTGCCCATGATCATGGATGAAATTCAACAGGTCAAACTTATGATTGAGCGGAATTGATCAAGCCAGGTTTCACCTAAGTTAAAGGATATGAATGATAGAAGTAGTGTTTTACTTAGATATGCTCCCGGCTTAAAAGATTTTCACCATGAGTGAAGTGCTTGTGGACGCTTTAAGAATTATGTGTGGGTAAAAATATTACCTGCACTTAATAATCAAAATGTAATTAATTATCTTGCAAACGTTTAATAAAACAATATCGAATGAATTTAAGTAATACACGCATTAAAAGTTTTAAAAATTTGATTAGCCCAAAAGAACTGAGGCATCAGATGCCATTGACGGAAAAAGCTCGCGAGACTATTATCAAAGCCCGTGAAGAGCTTTTTGATATTCTGGAGGGCAAAGATGAACGTTTCATTGTTATTTCCGGCCCATGCTCAATTCATGATCCGGATGCAGCGGTTGATTATGCCAGGAAACTTAATGAATTAAAGCAAAAATATGAGGATAAGTTATTGATTATGATGCGGGTCTATTTTGAAAAGCCACGAACGGTTGGTGGTTGGAAAGGCCTGATTTATGATCCATTTTTAAATAATACCTACGATATAGAAGAGGGTTTAAAACGATCCCGGGAGATTCTTGTTAAAATTGCCGATATGGGTTTGCCTTCTGCTACCGAAATGCTCGACCCTATTACCGCAGGATACGTTGGGCAGCTTGCTGCCTGGGTGGCTATTGGCGCGCGCACCACGGAGTCCCAGACGCACAGGCAGATGACCAGTGGCCTTTCTGCTCCTGTTGGATTCAAAAATGGCACCAATGGGGATATTAAAATTGCATTGAATGCCATTAAGACTGCTGCCAACCCTCATAGCTTCATAGGTGTTGATGATGACGGCTCTTGCAGTGTTGTTCAGACAAGTGGAAATCCGTACGGGCATATTGTTT
>CAZSGN010000173.1:0-6246 GCA_964606415.1 uncultured Bacteroidales bacterium | reverse complement strand
GGAATTAGGATATGGGCCCGTTAGTCAGAAAATAAAGGACATTCAGCATCCCGGTATTCAAACAATACGTGAAGTTGTGATCGGGATTCGCAGGGAGAAACTACCTAATCCGGATCAATTAGGTAATGCTGGTAGTTTTTTTAAAAACCCGGTTGTTGAAAACGATGTTTATGACATGATGAGACGCAAATCGCCTGGTTTGCCTGGTTTTGCTATTTATGATCATCAGATAAAAATACCTGCTGCATGGTTAATTGACCAGCTGGGCTGGAAAGGATATAGAGATGGAGATGCAGGGGTTCATCATATGCAGCCTTTGGTTCTTGTCAACTATGGAAAGGCTTCCGGAGCGCAGATAATGAGTCTGGCTGATCGTATTATTCAGTCAGTAAAAGACCATTTTGGTATTTTGCTGGATCCGGAGGTAAATGTTTGCTACTAATGCAAAGCGCAATAAATCATGTTTAAATGCAACGTTTATTTCGTTTTAAGTACTTATACCTGATTTTTCAAAAACAGTATTAGTACTTGTTTTATTTCCAAATTTTTTTCTTGTTTAAGGCTTGTTGATATGCCCGTGCATTCCGGTTATGCTCTTTTAATGTATGGGTGAAATTATGATATCCTGTGAGATCCGGTTTGGCACAAAAATAAATATAGTCGTGATCTTCAAAATCTAATACTGCATCAATTGCGGAAATAGAAGGAATGGATATTGGTCCTGGAGGTAAACCATAGTTCAGATATGTATTATAAGGGGATACTTTTTTTAAATGATGGTTAAGCACCCGTCGTGTGGAATCACCAATGATGTAACGTATGGTTGGATCTGCCTGGAGATGCATCCTTTTTCTTAACCTGTTGATGTAAACACCGGCGATTCTCTTATATTCATCTTTATGGTAAGACTCTTGTTCAATAATAGAGGCCAATGTGCTAACATCATTACGCTCGAGGTTTAGCTTTTTTCGCTTTTTTTCGCGTGTTTGAGTCCAGAATTTTTCATATTCCCTGGCCATCCTGTTGTAAAAATCTTTGGGGCCTATGTTCCAGTATAATTCATAAGTATTGGGTATAAACATACCAATGATTGTCTGTTCTGTAAAACCTAATGATTCTATATAGGCTTTATCATGTATGGTTTCACTGAAAGCTGCTGAGTCTGGCTCAAGTTGCCTGGCTATTTTGCTGCATAGTCCCTTAATGGTTTTAATGTTGTTAAAGGTTATATTAACAGGAGTTTGTGTTCCGGATCTTAGACGTGCAATAAATTCTTTATTATTCATGTCCGGTTCGATAATATAGTGTCCCGCATGGATATTAGAAGGGTAATCCATTTTTTCAGCTACCCATTTGAATGAAGATATATTTTTGACTATTGATGCTGAATCAATGATTTGAAGAACATCTTCATATTCAGAATCTGAGGGTATATGAATTGATGTGCGAGTCTGGATTACCAGGTTGTTGCCGTAAACGCGTTGATGAATAATATAAATATAAACGCTACCGATAAGAAGAATGATAAATAAAATGCTAAATATTAATTTAAACCGTGTTTTTTTCATGATTGATTGTTTTGTTACTGTATTCCTTTAGCGATATTCTTGCAAAGTTTTTTTTAATAAAATGAATGATTGATGATTTCAAAGATTAATTGGATATGATAGCAATCTATATTAAAACCCAAAGATAGTAATCCTTTGTTTAATTTGTATGCACTTGGGTAAATGTCTTTTTAGTTTTTAATTGAACGGTAAAAATAAGATGTTTCTTGTTTGATGTCGTCAAAAGTATAAACAGGTTTGTCCTGATCATGAATAAAGGCTAAGAGAGTAATGTCGCCAATGCAGTTAAGGGTATGCAGGAAAAGGGATATGCTTATGGCAAAATGCCAGGGAGTAGGTAGATTGAATAAAAGATAAATATAACCACTTGTTATTATAATAAATGGAAGAAGAGCCACGAAAGTGAATTTTTTATGATCGATCACAAATTGATCTGCTGAAACATAAAAAATAAATTGTCTGAGTTTGGCGCCAACATTAATTTTCCTCGCTCCTGTAAGCCAATAGGCTATTCCGTGAATGAATTCATGGATGGGGATAATCAGGGTGAAACTGAAAACGATGCCTATTAAAGTGTACAGGAGCATTGTTCCCCAGTTAACCAAGTCTAATGCAATATTTTGTATGATGTAATGAATGAAGAGCAGGAAAAATATAAAACTGATAAGGAAAAGAACCCTGGTCATCCAATGCTTGTTTTTTAATTGCTCAATGATAAATGGGGTAATTGATGAATGAGCTAATTTAAGCGCGATCTCAAACTGCGGATTGTTTTCTAATTCTTCCGGTGTCATTATTTGGTGGTTGGTTTGATAATTTGTCCCTGGAAAAGTAAAATTTTTGTTTGTTTTTCCTGGATAAAAAACAGAAAAGGTTGATTAACCCTGACAGAAATTTTTTCAGCAGGCGCGGACTTGACAGCCATGACGGCTGCTGTTGCTGCACTTGCTTCAGCGCCGTTTTCATTGATGTCAATGGTTGCTTCGTGAAAAATATTATCAATAAAAAGGTTTTTCCTGCCATTAAGCTTTTTAAAATTGGCTTTTTCATTAAAAGCATTATTCATGCCCATCATTTTTAATGTCTTAGCCAATTGAAATTTTGATTGAAAACCAAACTTGGGTAATTGTAAATCTATATGTTTGTGGCGGGTTGAATCAAACAACTGAATAAGTTCGTCAGCAGTGTGTTCGTCCAAAAACTGAGAGGGGGTATAGGTATATCGTGGGATAAGAATATGAAAATAATACTGGCCTGATTGAAAGGGAATTGAAACTAATTCCACTTGCTTGTTTTTAAAGTAGGGAAGCTTTGAGCTTTGCTTCATAAAAGGGGTGAGTATTGACGAGTCAGGCAGATAGAAGAATTTTTGTTTTGTTGTTGCTTTTTCGGCGAAAGGCGTTTGCCAGGGTGACTTAAAATACAGGGCATTGGCGATGACCATTTTAGATAAAGGAGAAAGAGCTTGTGGAGGGATTAGTTCTTTAATATTCCCGTTGGTAACTTCTTTTATCTGTTTATTGATTTGTTGCCTTGCTTTATCTCGTTCTTTACTTTTTTTGAAATTAATTTTTTCCGGGGTGATATCGTAGTAATCTGAAATTGTTTTTAGATAAGTGGGTAATAGGGAAAATGCCGAGTCATAAATGATCATATTTTTAATGGCTATAGATTGATTAGTGTCTATCGTGGAAAGTAATTGATGTTGTTTATTCTTCATTTGTTTATGAAGCAGGGATGCATCAGCTGGGTAGTGCAGGCTTGACGCCATTTCTTTTTTTGTCAATCCTGCTGAGCCTGCATAAGTTAAAGCGAGAGCAGAATATATACTGTAACCGGAAAGGATGGTATTTTCTTTGCTGGTGGTGTGTTTTTGTAATAATTCGATGCTTAAGTGATTGAGAGAATCGGATATATTATGATTTGTATCCGGTTGGGTTTGTTCCAATGACTTGGCTTGTTGCCGGCTCTTTTGAGCCCCGCAATAAGAAAAAACCAAGACACTAATAATAAATAGCGTTTTAATGAAATGCATAATCCAAATCGTTTGGTTTTTTAATTTCAAAAATAAAGGAAAAATACAAGCATAATTTGAAAAAAGGGATAATTTTGCGAATCTGTAATTCGGAATTAAATATGGTTAGCAATATTTTTTAACCCGAAATTCTTTATTAATGACCGCAGGCGTTGTTTTATAAATGTTTTAAAAAGTAAAAATAATGAGTAAGAAGACCTTTTTGATGATTCTTGATGGATGGGGATGTGGAAAATCTGATCAATCTGATGTTGTGACAATGGCTAATACGCCTAATATGGATCAGTTATCACGAGATTATCCTACATCCAGGTTGATGGCCAGTGGAGAGAATGTCGGCTTGCCTGAAGGGCAAATGGGCAATTCAGAGGTTGGGCATTTGAATATTGGTGCTGGCAGGGTTGTTTATCAGGATCTTGTTAAGATAACCAAAGATGCTGAAACAGGTGAGTTAGCAGAGAAACCTGTTCTGGCTGAAGCGCTTCAGTATGCCAAAGATAATAATAAAGCGGTTCATTTTCTTGGCCTGCTCTCCGATGGGGGTGTTCACTCAATGAATACCCACTTATATCATTTATGCGATATAACAAAAAATTATGGACTCGATCAGGTTTATATTCATGCTCTGACTGATGGCCGGGATACCGATCCGTATAGTGGATTGGAATATGTTCGTGAGTTACAGAAGCATCTTAGCCATTCCAATGGACGTATTGCTTCTCTTATTGGCAGATATTACACGATGGACAGGGATAAGCGTTGGGAAAGGATTAAGTTAGGATATGATCTTTTGGTTAAAGGTGCCGGGGAACCCACCCGAGATCTTGAAGAGAAAATTCAGCGTTCATATGATGAGGGGGTTACTGATGAGTTTATTAAGCCTTTGGTAATGGTGGATGAAGATAATCAGCCCATTGGAACGATTCAAGAAGGTGATGTTGTGATTTGTTTTAATTTTCGGACAGACCGGCTTCGACAAATAACCACAGCCCTTACTCAACAGGATTTTCCTGAGCATGATATGCGAACTTTGCCGCTTTATTATTGTACCATGACCAGATATGATGATTCTTTTAAAGGGGTGAAGGTTATTTATGATAAGGATAATGTTCCCGAGTCAATGGGTGAGGTTGTTGCAAAAAATGGATTGAAGCAGGTGCGCATAGCTGAGACTGAAAAATATGCCCATGTTACCTTTTTCTTTTCGGGCGGACGCGAAAAGGAATTTGACAATGAGAGCAGGTTGCTAATCCCATCTCCTAAAGTTGCAACTTATGACCTTCAGCCTGAAATGAGCGCTTATCAAGTCAAAGATACTATTATTAAAGGTTTGGATGAAATAGATCCTGATTTTGTATGTCTTAATTTTGCTAATGGTGATATGGTAGGACATACTGGTGTTTATGATGCTATTAAAAAAGCCTTGGAGGTGGTTGATGAATGTGTGGGAGAAGTTGTCAAAGTGGCTCGCGATAAAGGATTTCATGTGATGATTATTGCAGATCATGGGAATGCCGATTTCGCTATTAATCAGGATGGCTCTCCAAATACTGCTCATACAACTAATCCGGTTCCTTGCATCCTTGTTTCTGATGATTATAAGTCTTTAAAAGATGGTATCCTTGCAGATGTCGCACCGACTTTACTTTCTATAATGGGATTGGAAGTGCCGGATGCGATGACTGGTAAAGTGTTGGTTGATTGATTATGCTGCAAATTGATGATAAAATTGTTTCGAGAGATCTTTTGACTGAATGTTTTCATTGCCATTTGGAAAAATGTCATGGGAATTGTTGTGTCTATGGGGATGCTGGCGCCCCGATCGAAGATGGGGAGGTTGCTGTACTGGATGAGATTTTTGATTTTGTCCGTCCTTATATGAGAGAGAAGGGGGTAAAGGCCTGTCTTGAACAAGGAACTCATGTTATTGATGATGATGGCGACAGGGTGACGCCTTTGATCAATAAAAAGGAATGCGCTTATGTTATTTTTGAGAATAATGTTGCCTGGTGTGCCATCGAAAAGGCGTTTTATGATGGCGTGATTGATTTTAAAAAGCCTGTATCCTGTCATCTTTATCCTGTCCGTATAAAAAAGTATGAAAAATTTGAGGCCATTCATTATGACCGTTGGGAAATTTGTAAACCAGCAGTCACTTTAGGTGATAAAGAGCGTTTGCCGGTTTTCCGTTTTTTGAAAGAGCCTCTTGTGCGTAAATACGGAGAAGCGTTTTATCAAAATCTTGAAGAAGCCTGGGAGTATTTGAATAAATAACTTTCCATTTTACCAAATTGAGAGATTGCCTCAATTTTTTTAATAAAGCTGATTAATCCTCTTACGATAAAAAAGCAAGAGGATTTTTTATTTCCTTCCTGGTTGTATAAATCAAAATAATGCCGGCTTTGAGGTTGTTGGCATTTTGCATGACTTGTGATCTGCATATTTGCTTAATTATCAGTATGTTTTCCGGGCAGGCGCTGTTCAGGTAGTTTATTTATTCGGTTCTACCACTAATTTAATGAAAGCTTGCAATTTGTTTATATGTAGATAAAATATGGTTTAAGGTCGATTGAGCTGAATCGCTCAATTTGGGTTGTATTTTAATGGAGATTGTTTGCCAAAAATGAGCAACTATATTGCATC
>CAZSGN010000172.1:0-6305 GCA_964606415.1 uncultured Bacteroidales bacterium | reverse complement strand
ACTTATTTAACTCAATTAACTCAATCACTTAATATCCTGGTAACTCGGTCACCCGACAACCAATAACGTCATCTTAATAAACTGCTGTCCTTATATATTCATCCCTTTTGTCTCAAATCAATTATTCCCCATTTTATAAGCCTTATGGTGAGGGTTTCATTATAAAAAAATTTAAGTTTTCACATTCCAATCCAAGCTGTTTAAAAAATTCACATAAATCAAAATGAAATCATTTTCCAATTGGTTAACAAAGATAAAAGTATATAGAACACAATAACAATAGGAACAGCAATAAACTTAAACACAAGAAAAAGGATAACAGCCACAATTATAAATGAAAACGGCACCACATTTCCCTTAAACCCTTGATGAATCTTTTTGAAAGAAAACATCTGAATCTCCGAAACAAGTAACAAAGAAGTGAAAAAAGCCAAAGCAGCAATAATGACCGGATGATAAACAGGCTCTGGTAAAGTTCCCCAGGAGCCCCGGTATAAAGCAGTAAAAGAGACCAGCAATAAAGCATTAGCCGGGGTGGGGAATCCAATAAATTTATCAGTTTGCCGTTCATCATAATGAAACTTTGCAAGCCTCAAAGCAGAAAAAACAGGAACAAAGAACGAAATATAAGCCACCCAAACAAACACATCACCCTGGTAAATTGACATATGCTCCGTAACCAGGTTAATGAGTTGATACAAAGCAAGCCCGGGAACAACACCTAAGCTTACAAGGTCAGCAAAAGAATCAAGCAATTTACCATAATGACTATAGGCATGAAAAACCCGGGCCGCAAAGCCATCCAGGAAATCAAAAACGGCCGCCAGGACCACCCAAACAAAAGCAGAATGAAAATCAGAAACCACAAGATAAGAAATAGCAATACACCCTGAAAAAAGATTTAAAGAGGTGATAAAATTAGGCAAATATTTGGTCAGCGCTTTTTTAGACATAAAAAATAAAATATATTCGTGCAATAAAAATAATTAAAAGATTGTTATTTGTTAAATTATTCTAAAATATGTTTACATTTTTAACATGAGGTTTATTCTATTCCTTTTTTTCCTTGTAACTATTCCGGAACTCTTTGCCCAGGCACCAAAATACAGTAATGAGTTCTTAAATATCGGGGTAGGAGCACGCTCGTTAGGCATGTCCAAATCCAACCAGGCATCCGTCAATGATGTAACGGCTGGTTACTGGAATCCTGCCGGATTAGCCAGTATGGAAAAAGATATTGAGTTAGGCATCATGCACCTTGAATATGCGCATAACATAGCTAAATACGACTACCTTGCATTGGCAACGCATTTAATCGATACCCAAAATGTCTTTGCCCTTTCCGTAATACGTCTTGGAGTTGATGATATTCTTAACACACTGGACATTTATGATGATCAGGGAAATCTTAATTACGACAACATCACCCGTTTTTCCGTGGCCGATTATGCATTTATTTTATCTTTTGCCCGGCAATCAGTAGTAAAAGGGCTGGATGTTGGCGGGAATGCCAAAGTCATCCATCGGATTATTGGTGATTTTGCCACAGCATGGGGCTTTGGCATTGATATTGGTGCCCGATACCATTATCAAAACTGGCGCTTTGGCGCCACGGTTCACGATATCACCTCAACTTTCAATGCCTGGAGTTTTAATACCGATCCCTTAGAAGCAACCTTTGACTCAACAGGAAACACCTTGCCCCAGAACTCAATTGAGCTTACCCTCCCCCAATTATCCATGGGAATTGGCAGAAATTTTCATTTATTCAATAAATTTTCAGCATTAGCAGAAATCAACGCCAATGTATTTTTCGATGGCAAAAGGAACGAACTGATCAAAACCAATTTCGCCAGCATCTCACCACATGCCGGGCTTGAAATCAATTATAATGATATCATTTTTGTCCGCGGAGGAATCGGGAATATCCATCAAACAAAAAATTTTGAGGGCTTGCATTATACGTCCAATCCAACCCTCGGCCTCGGTATTCATTTTCTAATGTTTAAACTGGATTATGCATTATCCCATTTTGGCAATCAATCACATCCCTTCTTTTCGCATATTTTTTCACTGAATATTGCGTTTGATCAATTCAAATTATAAATTTGCCAATAAGTCAACTTTTATCAATATGAGAATAGCCGTAGATTTTGACGGAACCATTGTAGAACATAAATTCCCGGCCATCGGTAAACCCATGCTTTTTGCATTCGAAACCCTGCGGGAACTTCAGAAAGAACATCAATTGATTTTATGGACCTACCGGCATGGAGAAGCTTTAGAAGAAGCCATTTCTTTCTGCCGTGAAAACGGCATTGAATTTTACGCCGTCAACAGCAATTATCCGGAAGAACAATTTGATCATCGATCAGTAAGCCGAAAGATTGACGCTGACATATATATTGATGACCGGAATATTGGCGGATTTCCCGGATGGTCAGAAATATGGAAAATGATTCAAAATGAAAATAATCATACAGATATCAATAAACAAATAAAAACATTACCCAAAAAAAAATTTCTCTTCTTTCGCAAATAAAAATTACCTGGTCATTCTTATTTATATTACACTTAATTATGAAAAAAACACCGCTCCCAATATTGGCCATATTGCTTCTTATATTAGCATTATCAGGTTTTCAGGCATGTCAGGAACAAACTCAGAAAAAAACAAAGCATCAGGATCAGAAAAAAACAAATTTAATCAACCTGGAAGCCAATAAAACCCGTTTTAATAAAGGAGAACCAATCACTTTTTTGCTAACTCCCAAAAAAGAAAAAACAAATCCTGCCGAAATACAAATCTTTTTAAATAAAAAACCCGTATCCAAAGCCAGATTAAATGACACCATCCATCTATCCACAGACACCCTGGCTCTTGGCCAGCAAAACATTAAAATAAGCATTTCTTATGACGAAGAACCAGATGAAAAAAAGCATCTTCAAGTCTTAGTGCTTCCTAAATCCCCGCCCCAAAAACTTAAATACAAAATAATCGCAGATTATCCCCATGACAAAAAAGCTTACACCCAGGGACTGGTGTACCTAAACGGTTTTCTTTACGAAAGCACAGGCAGATGGGGACAATCCTCGCTCCGAAAAGTTAACTATCAAAAAAACAAGATTCTTCAAAAAATCGAGCTGGATGACAAATACTTTGCCGAAGGAATAACTATTATTGATGATTACATCATACAACTGACCTATAAAGCACAAAAAGCCTTCTTTTACGACCTTGAAACATTTGAAAAAACAGGTGAAACCTATTATCCTAATATCGAAGGATGGGGATTAACCTTCGATGGGAAATACCTGATCATGAGTGATGGTTCTGACAAATTATTTTTTTATGAAAAAGATAATTTCAAGGAAATCCGCCAATTAACCATCTACGATAACAAAGGGCCTGTGAACCTGCTGAATGAACTTGAGTATATTAAAGGCATGGTTTATGCTAATATTTATGGGAAAGATTATATCCTCCGTATTGATCCGGAAACAGGGGCAGTGACGGGGAAAGTTGATTTCTCAGGACTTCTGTCACCTTCAGATCATCACCGGGAACTTGATGTACTCAATGGCATTGCCTGGAATCCCGATAATCAACACTTTTTTATTACAGGAAAAAATTGGCCCCGTCTATTTGAATTGATTATAACAGAAAACAGCAACGTATCAACAAGTTTTTAACAATTTTGTTAAAAACTTGTTGATAAAAGCATTTTTTTGTTCACAACTCAAAGAACCCGCAAAAAAGTAATTATCCATTTAATGCTATATTTGTTTTCAATCGATCAATTTTTAACCAAAAAAAAATGGAATGGCAAAAGTTATTGCAATAGCAAACCAAAAAGGAGGGGTTGGCAAAACCACAACCGCTATTAATTTAGCCGCCAGTATGGCGACACTGGAAAAAAGGATACTATTGATAGATGCAGATCCTCAGGCCAATGCAACCTCCGGGACAGGCTTTGATGTTAAAACCATTAAAACAAGTATTTATGAATGTCTTCATGATGAGGCAAATCCCAATGACATTATTCTCAAAACAGAATTAGAAAACATGGATCTGATCCCTTCGCACATCGACCTGGTAGGTGCAGAGCTTGAATTACTCAATCAACCGAACAGGGAACGGATCATGACACAAGTCATTAATAAAATTGATGATTCGAAATATGATTACATCCTGATAGACTGCTCTCCCTCATTGGGCCTTATAACCGTCAATGCATTAACATGTGCTGACTCGGTTGTTATTCCTGTTCAATGTGAATATTTTGCCCTTGAAGGTCTTGGTAAATTGCTAAATACGATACGTATTGTACAAAACAGACTTAATACCAGCCTTGAGATAGAAGGCTTCCTGCTAACAATGTATGATTCCCGCACACGCCTGTCTAACCAGGTAGTTGAAGAAGTTCGCAAACATTTTGATCAAATGGTTTTTGAAACCATTATTCAGCGAAATATCAGGCTTAGTGAATCACCAAGCTTTGGGAAACCGGTTCTTCTATATGATGCCGAATCAAAAGGCTCGGTAAACTACCTCAATCTGGCTCGCGAAATCCTGCAAAACAATGACCAAACAAAGATCAAGAACGACAAAAAGGTCATTGAGGATAACGAATAAAACCAAAATTTCTTTTTATAATTGAATGATATGGCAAGAAAAAATGCACTTGGAAGAGGATTAGGAGCCCTGATTGAAGAGCAACAGGGCGAAGAACAAAATCCTGTTAACGAGTTAAGGACCAGTTTTGAAATCAGTATTAATGAGGTTGAAGCCAATCCTTTCCAACCCCGTGAAGAATTTGATGAAGAAGCACTTGCTGAATTATCCTCTTCTATCAAGGAGATAGGTATTGTACAGCCAATTACTGTGCGGCAGATAAACAACAGAAAGTATCAAATCATAGCTGGTGAAAGAAGATTCAGAGCTTCTAAACTCGCCGGACTTGAAACCATCCCTGCTTTCGTTCGAAAAGCTGATGACCAGGCCATGCTGGAAATGGCTCTGGTGGAGAATATCCAGCGTGAAGATCTTAATTCAATTGAAATTGCATTAAGCTATCAACGATTAATTGATGAATGCCAGCTAACCCAGGAAAACCTGAGCGGCAGGGTCGGTAAAAAAAGATCTACCATCACCAACTATTGAAGCTTACTCAAGCTACCCCCAGCCATACAAATGGGCCTTCAGGATAAAAGATTGTCAATGGGCCATGCCAGGGCACTTATAAATATTGAAGATCCTGAGAAACAGGAAGAAGCTTTCCGGCAAATTGTCCAAAAAGACCTCTCGGTACGCCAGGTAGAAGAACTGGTGAGAAAATTAAATCAACCGCCAAAATCAACCACCAACGAAAAAACGGATACAGAATCCCAGGAAAATGATTTCGCTGAGCTAAAACAGCAACTACAACAAGTATTTGATACCAATATTGACTTCAAACGAACCAATAACGGATCAGGGAAAATAGTTATCCCATTTAAATCAGACAACGACCTGGAACGAATTATCGGTTTATTGGATCAATTAAACACTTAAAAATTTCTATATTCGCTGAATAACAGTGAAAAAAGTTAAAATTGGCCTATTTAAAGCGAATAATTTCCAGCGTTTTTTTTTGTGCTCTCTGTGTAATACTCTTTACACCTAAAGCAGAAGGGCAAGTCAACAACAATGCCCCTAACAATCAGGAGCAACATGATAGTTTATTTTCAAAAAAACATTCTCCACAACTGGCAGCACTTATGTCAGCTGTTGTGCCTGGCTCAGGCCAAATCTATAACAAGAAATACTGGAAAACGCCTATTGTCTGGGCAGGATTAGCAACATCCATCTATTACATTGATTATAACCAAACCAATTACAAAATTTTCCGGAATGCATATAATCTTGTTCTAAAAAGAGATACAACAGGAGTTATTTCCGAACTGAATAAACTGAACGGAGAAGATGGCGCCGAACTAGTCAATACCTATGAACCACAATTAAAAGAATATCTGATAAATGGGCGTAAATATTATCAACGTTACATGAATTTGAGTTACATTGCCACCGGCGTCATCTATTTCTTAAATATTGTAGACGCAATGGTTGATGCCCATTTTTATTATTATGATATTAGTGATGACGTGACCATGAAGATTCAACCAAGCGTTGTAGGGCGAGTCCACCACGCGAACGCGATTGGATTCAATTGTGCCTTTACATTTTAAGTTCTACTCTTATTTAATATGGTATAAGACACTGTTAAAATTGTTAAAATATTGTTGTACATGTAGTTTAAATATTG
>CAZSGN010000171.1:0-6337 GCA_964606415.1 uncultured Bacteroidales bacterium | reverse complement strand
ATCACCAGGTTTCAAAAGTCCCGACTGTGTTGCTTACGTGGACAGCCCGCAAAACAGTTTTCTTGACTTGTAACAAAAAATCCCTGAATGCCGGAATGTCGCTCAAAAAAAATCATCATTGGATAAATTATTGTGATATCACTTGTGAAAAGCAGTTCTCGACCGGCTGCTGGGTACATCATAAAAGATCAATTTTATGCGATTGTTGTTTCATTAAACCCATCTCACATAACCACAATCCTGTCGGTGTGGTAAACTGGGGTGTTTTGGGAAAAGCCGGATGCCATAATTGAGTTCCCCGGGTGTTTTAAGCACCACAGTCCCTTTGTAAGTTGCCTTATTTCCTTCAAATTGGACATATTCTAATTCCTGTTTATCAATATAATACTCATTAATATCAGAAAAGACAATTTCCACACCAATATTATCAGCATGTAAATGATTTAAATCAAGATCCACCATGACCACATACTCTTCCCCCACCTTATGAATATCAGTTTCCCTGCCTAACAAATCAACATTTAGCACTTTAATGCTATCCCAGTGCTTTTCAATATTTTTTTTCCAGGCAGCCATATCCTTCGCACGATGGTAATCGTTCTGACTCATTTCTTTGGATCTAATGGCCAGATTATTGTAAAACCGGGTTTTATAATCATTGATCATGCGCCTGGTTGTAAACATCGGAGCCACACCAGCAATACTATTTTTAACATACCGGATCCATTTTTCAGGAATATTTTCCGCATTCCGGTCATAAAACATTGGCGCAATGTCATGCTCAATAATGTTATAGATCGTCATAATATCCAGCTCATCCTGCATCTCCTGGTCGTCATAAGTTCTTTGATCAGTAAGTGCCCAACCGGCATCTTCCTGGTAACCTTCATACCACCAACCATCAAGGACACTAAAATGAAGAGCGCCATTCATTACAGCCTTCTGCCCACTGGTTCCCGAAGCTTCAAGAGGTCTTGTTGGAGTATTAAGCCATATATCCACACCAGCGACTAATTTTTTAGCCATATTCATATCATAATTTTGCAGGAACACAATTTTTCCATGAAACTCAGGGTAACGGGAAATTTCGACAATCCTTTTTATCCGCTCCTGCCCGGCTTTATCATTTGGATGAGCCTTACCCGCAAATAGAAATTGCACCGGCCTGTCAGCATTATTAACAATTTCCCTGAGACGATCCAGATCTTTAAATAAAAGATGTGCTCTTTTATAGGTAGCAAAACGCCGGGCAAAACCAATAGTCAGATAATCTTCATTAAGCTTTTCTCTAAGCGATAACATCTGCCTTGGATCCTGCTGATAATTGATCCACTCATCATGATCCTCGCTCCTGATAGCATTAATCAATTCCTTACGATGAATATTTCTTAATTGCCAAATCTCAGAATCAGGCACATTATAAATACGCTTCCAAATCAATGGATCATCAATATTAGAAATAAAATGCTCATCAAGCTTATTCCGGTAAAAGTCAATCCATCGGGAAGCCGTCCATGTAGGAACATGCACGCCATTTGTCACGTGACCGATATGAAGTTCCTGGGGTAAATATCCCGGATTCAATTTCCCGAAAATATCTTTGGTCACTTTCTCATGCAACCAGCTAACACCATTAACCTCCTGAGATAAATTAACCGCCAGAAAACTCATATTAAATTTTTCTCCCATATGATTTTCTGCAGAACGCCCCATAGCCATCATTTCCTCCCAGGATATTTTCATTCGCCCGGGATAATGAGCAAAATACGTTCTGAGCAAATCCTCGGGAAACTCATCATGACCTGCAGGAACAGGTGTGTGTGTAGTGAAAAGCGTTGAAGCCCTTACCACTTCTCTCGCTTCTCTAAAGCTGAGATGCTCATCCATAATTAACTTACGCAAACGCTCGAGGCCGAGAAAAGCAGAATGTCCTTCGTTCGAATGAAAAAGATCAAAACGAAGATTCAATTGATCTAAAGTCCTTATACCACCGATACCTAGAAGCATCTCTTGTTTAAGCCTGTTCTCCAGGTCGCCCCCATAAAGAAAATGAGTTATAGCCTGGTCCTGCGGCGAATTTAAAGGATGATCCGTATCCATCAAATATAGTTTAATACGTCCGACATTAACCTGCCATATACGTACAATAAGCGTACGCCCAGGCATTCCTATTTTAATAAAGACCGGATTTCCTTCATCGTCTTTCACCTGCTTTAAAGGCAATTTGGTAAAGATTTGGGTCTCATTTCTTGCCATCTGATCGCCAGAAACAGATATTTGCTGTTTAAAATAACCATAACTATACAATAAACCAACAGCCGTAATATTCACCCCGGCATCACTAGCTTCTTTCAAATAATCCCCGGCAAGCACACCTAATCCTCCACTAAAAATTTTAAGCGAATTGATCAATCCATATTCCATACTAAAATAAGCAATAGCCGGGCCTTGCTGAGGCTGTTCCATATATTCCCGAAACTGTTTATATACCTGATCAAGTTGCTTGAGATAATTTTTATCCCCTGCCAGTTCAATTAATCTGTTGTAATTAAGATTCTCGAACAACACAATAGGATTCTGCTCACAATCTTCCCATAACTCAGGATCCATTGTTTTAAATAATTCAACCGCCTCATGATTCCAGCTCCACCATAAGTTATTCGCCAGCTCATTCAGTTGCTGCAATGGCTCCGGCAAGCTGGGTTCAATCACCAACCTTTTCCAATTAGGCCTTGCTACAAAATTAGTTTGCTCCACTACTTGTTCCTTTTGCTGTTTATCCATAATTTGATCTCTTCTCTCTTCCACCTTTTCAAAAGCTGCATTATAAGCCTTAAAATAATGTGCCAGCATATCTTTCCATAGGGCCGTTTTTGAAATATCAAAAGCTTTATCCCTGGCCTCCATCAATTGCTGATCATCAAATCCTGCCATATTGAAAACAACCTTTGTAATCTCGTTCACAGCATCATCCTTATTCCCAGCATGTCTTTCAATGACTGTTAATCCCGGCACAGGTTCATCATTGTAATGCTTCCTGACCCATGTCGCAAAACCAGATTTTGAAGAAGTAATAGCCGGCACTCTGTAATTAAGGCTTTCCATGGTTGTCTCTCCCCACGGTTCGTAAAAAGAAGGGAAAAGTGTTAAATTCATTCCCATCAGAATATTATTATAAACCATATTAAAAACACCATCATAATAATTAAGATAGGCTGGAACATAAATAATTTTAACACGATTTCCTTTTTCATTCGTGATCCCCATCTCATCAATTTTCTTCATACAAGGATCCTGATCAGGATCATTTAATTGATGCGTCAAAATCTTATTATCAAAATCCTGCGGAATATCCTGATTATTTATAGCCTCCTGCAAATCTTTACGTGGGCCATTATGATTTGCCGGCACAAGAATAAAGGCCACTATATCTCTATCTTGTTCTCCTGCTTGTCCTTTCAACCGTTGAACCACATCAATAAAAAGCCCAATTCCTTTATTATGCCATTCATACCGTCCGCTTATACAAAAGAAAAATGGATTATCAGCAAGTTTTTCTCCGGTCAAAGCTTCAGTCACCCGTGTCAAAACCGACCTGGCAGTAGAAACATGATCATCAAACTCTTCTTTACCTGGCAAAACGCCATGTTCAAAGGCATTCGGAGTAATCAGATCCGGTTCTTTATTTAGGAAATGACAACATTCACGCGCTGATAACTCAGAAACGGTAGTAAAGATATCGGCAAAAGCAGCTGCTTTAGATTCAAGTGAATGCTTGGCATTAACATTCATTTCCCGGGCTTTTTCAGCAGGATTATAATCTTCCAGCCGTTCATAAAAATCCTCATCATACTCGGCGATATATCGTCCAAGTACAGTCTCGTGGGTTGTGAATACCGTTGCTATTTGAGGTATGAAATTATGAAGATAAAGCACCCCTCCACCTGACATCCATTCATTAAACTGGGCAATAACCCTGGCCGAAGGAGAAAGATGAAAATCCACAAAACTTTCAATAACCATACCGGCAGCATAACCAAAAAGCAAAGGCTCAAGATAATCCCATTGTCCAGACAATGAATCTAGTTTATAGGTTTCCCAGAAGCTGGCAAGAATATCGTCTTTTTTAGGCATTAATGAGGTAAAATCAATAATAAAAGTCACCGGATTACCCGGCACCCTCCAGCGTCCTGTTTTTACTCGTAATCCCTGTGCATTAACCATTTCACGCCAGGAGTAGAAAAGGCTTTTATCCTCTTCGAACTCGGGATTATCTTCGGTATCACGCCATACATCCGGACCAATAAGAATATAATGATCTTTAAACTGGTTGGTTAAAGAAAAAGATTTAGTTGCCAACACTGAATGAATGCCTCCCACTTTATTACATACTTCCCAACTTGTTTCAAACAAATAGTCCGCAGGATTCATTTTATATTCCATTAATATTTTTTTTATAAATGATCAAATAAATAATTAATTAAATAAAACCCAAATTGAGCGATTCCGCTCAATAAAGATTAAATCTATCTTTTATTTTTTACTGGTTGACGAAGTTGATTTCCGCACCGTATTTTTTAATTTTGTCTTTGAATCGGCTTGCTGTTTATTGGTCTTTTTGCTCAACCGCTGCAACTCATTTTCTATTCTTAATATTTTATCATCCTTCTCCTTAATGGCATCCATCAAAGCAGCCATTTCAATATCCCTTCTGCCTTCGGGGGCACAAGCTTCAACCCTTAAAGAAAAATCATTCAATATATTCATATAATTAATATAAGCATCATAAGGGCTTTGGTAAGGATTAAAATAAGCATGAACATCTCCATCGGCAAAAAATTTAGTAGACATATAATAAAAATGATTACTGGCCTGAAGATAATTCCAGTCAATAATAATATTCTTATCATTGCATTTTCTCACTTTTTCTTTTAAAGCATACAAATGATTAAAAGCCTCTTTCTGCAAATCATTTCCTAACCAGGCCGTAATATCCTTTTCGGCATCCGCACCAGATATAGGATACTGAACATTAACAGGCCCCACAGGCTGATATTTATCGATCACCTCTGAGGGTGTAGCAAATTCAAGATTTTCATACTTCAGCACCTTACCAGGCAATGCCTTAAGAAAATCGAAAATACCTGTTGATTTTGGTTGATGCTCGCCGAAGGTTTCATAATCCATAAATAAATTAATGACTTCCTGCTGCGGGTCAGCCTGATCGAGCCAAAGCGCAAATTTCTCTGATGTAAGTGGATATTCCGGCCATGACGGATCAGAAAATCGATAAGCAATATCATCACTCCATTCATTATTTTTCAACATTAACTTAAGCCTGGGATTTAAGGCATTATAATACAAATAATTAGGACTTTTCCATCCGAGAATATGCCTCGCCCCCTCGGTAATCATTCCCTTAAACCCCATATTAAATACTGCCTGCCCAATCTCATCAGAATAAATAAGCTCTGTATTGGAGAACACGTTTGGTGTCTGGTCAAATAAAGCCTCGATTTTCTTTTTATGTTCATTAACCTGTTGCCTGAACTCATCACCATCCTCTAAAGAGACCAGCGAATGAGCATTTGGCTCACTTAATAACTCGACAGCCCCGGTTTGGACTAAACGTTGAAAACTCTCAAGCGCATCAGGTGCATATAACTCCATTTGGTCAAGCGCTGTTCCCGAAAAAGAAAAAGCCACTTTAAACTGTCCCTTATATTTTTCAATTAAATCCAGAAGAATCTTATTAGCAGGTAAATAACATTGATCAGCTACCTTCCGCATAATCGTTTCGTTAGAGAAATCATCATAATAATAATGATCATTAGCAATATCAAAGAAACGGTATCTTCTTAACCGGAATGGCTGATGGACCTGAAAGTTCAAGCAAACTGTTTTCATTGTTTATCTTTTTATTAAAATTATCTTATCCTTAATTATTAAGATGATTTCCGGATAAAAACATCCTCCTCCTGCTTATTATCTTTATCCCGGGGTTCCACACCATGATTTTATAAAAATGCAGGCTTTCACAAAAAAAGGTGAAAACTAACATTTTGTATATCGGGAGTTAACACAAAATCAAGCGATGCTTCTCATAACACGCATCGATCAACTTAAATGATAATCAGTTATATTTACTCTGCTGCAACCATTTTATCATAAATTGCACGAACTCCCCGTGCAGAATTCTCCCATTTCAGATTATCCACCTCCACTTTACCATGCTGCCTGAACATCTTCGGCAATGCCGGATACTTCAATATTCCATAAATAGCATCAGCCATGGCATCAATATCCCAGAAATCGACCTTCACAGCATGCTTAAGAA
>CAZSGN010000170.1:0-6374 GCA_964606415.1 uncultured Bacteroidales bacterium | reverse complement strand
ACCCCGAAGGGGTGAAATAATTGGATAATGGAATAGTTTCACCCCTTCGGGGTTTCCCTCAATTTGAACATTTAGCTATAACAATATCAGCCCTTCGGGCTTTCATGAATATTAAAAAAATATTGTTATCCGATAAAAAGTTTTATGGATAATATTAAAATATGAATCCTCGCTACATTCAGAATAACAATCTGTCTCAACAGCTAATTAAATAGGGGCTGTCCGTTAAAATTTGTACTTTTGCTCATGGTTGCAATTTGTTCAACAAAAAATTACCGGACACTTAGAGGCTGTCAATAAACGAAAGTTTTGGATCATAATGTTCGATAACGAGGCTTGCGAAGTCCCAAAATGCGGAGTTTACTGGTGTAAATGAGCAATCCTGGGACAAGCATAACGAAGTTAGTGGACATTATAGACAAACTCTCGACTTTATTGACAGGCTCTACTTAGAAGATGTTTGTTTTCACTGCATAAGTGAAGTGAAAGCCTTACAATATTTAATGTCCCGGAAAAACCAGGGCAGGCTGTTTAGGCGATTGCTGTTTAAGAATACCCCATTTTAGTGTATTAATAACTTCTTTTTGAACCAAAATCGTTATTATAGACAACAGAATGATCACCTGCATCAACCAGTTCGACAAAATCAATCTCTCCACATCCCATAAATTCAATTCGAAAACCAATAATTTCCCCCAGAGGTTTATTGTAAGAAAAAGAGAAAGCCTCTTGCTCATTAATATAAATCCTCACAAATTGATTTCGATTCTTCACCTTGACCATTTGCCATTTATCCAGATCCCGGGAGAAAGCATCCAGATCATTTGTCCAACCATCAATAAAAACCTCACTAAAAAAGATCTTTGCCAGGGAAACACATCCTTCATTTAGTAAAGGAATCACCACAAACCCATCTGTCGCAAGCAGTCCAAGGTTAACTTGTTGACATGTTCGCGCTCCTTTCTTTATCGAGTGTCTTACAGCCGCACGAAAATCAAAATTATTGCCATTACAGGCCAACTCCTGATTTACATAATAAAAATTGACTTTATAATTAGCGCCAATATCAACCTGGCGCTCTTCCAAATATTTTGGTGACACATACAATACATCTCCATTTATTATTGCCTCCTTAGTTAAATAAACAGGATGACTACCTTCGTAGTGCTTATCAACCAAACCAAGCCAGCCATTGGTTTCAGCAATTAAATCAATCTTTTTGATCACTTCTTCGCCATAAATAAGCTGCACCTCCTTTTTCCCGGGAGCAAAAAACATTCTGGAAAAGAAAGTATCAGTTCGACTCACAGGCCGCTTTTCCATTCCATCGCCTGCTTTTAAATATATCGGCTTATCATCTAAAGCAGACAAATCCATCTTAAATTTCACCACAAAAGGAACAATGCCTTGCAGGGAAACAGCATGAAAAGATACATTATCAGTAAAATCACTTCTAAATAAACCTATTGTGCCGACATTAAAAATAAGAAAAGCAATCAATGCCATAATAATCCCCCCTCCAAGCAATAACTTAAAAGACTTTCTTTTAGTAAAAGTAAAAACTCTTTTACCCGGATTACGAAATGATAATGTTTTTTGACTTTTAAAATCCGGCCAATCTTTGTATCCAGAAATTGTGCAAGACCATTTAATGAGTTATAGCCAGGACTGCCTTCATAATCAATGGTACCCCATATTCGTTTAAGCGTTGAGAAGCTAACTTTTTTCCGGTTTTATCTTTTATCCGCTCGAAAAGCAAGATAAAATCCCTGTGACGCCAAAACTTGCTATCTGACCACATAAGTGCATTTTCAACTTCCTTTTTCAGAAGAAGAATCAAGTCCTGTTCCTTTTGTTGTTTCTTTTGCATGTTTCCAAAAAATGAATAACTATCTTTAATCATAAAGCATCTCTCTTCTTTGGAGAATCGAATCGCGTTCAATTACGCCAACCCTATTTGTCCATTTAATATACCATTCTTCAAGCATTAAAGCAATATCATTATTCTGTATAACAAGATTATTCGTTTCAGAAGGATCATTTTCGATGTTGTATAATTCCCAGGGCCCATAATCATTCTCTTCATAATCAAACACAGAAACCAATTTCCAGTCGCCTTTACGAATCGTCCTGTTTCCCTGATGATCCCAGATCATCAGCAAGAATAATCAGGACATTTGGTTTATCAGCATCATTTTGTTTGTCCAACTCTTGACATGAGCTAAAAATAAAGCCAAATCCAATCACCGGCAATAAATAATTACGGAACATACAATGATTGTTCATGATAAAAAATTAATGAGTATAAATTCTTTCGTAAATTTACAATTTATTAAACAGTATCCAAATTTCCTTTTTTCCAAGTTTATTATTAATTTTATCCTTTCTTATTCAATAACCTTTTATATGCAGCAAAACAAGAATTATTCATTATTAAAATTTAAAAAATATCTGACAACTAATTGTTTATCATTAACCCAAGTTGAGCAATTCTTATCAGAAATCACACAAACGGCTAAGAATATCTGATGCTATCACTTCACTCATTCAGTGAAACCCAATATTTTCCAAGTCGGGGTGATACCTAAGTAAAACGCTATTTTATTTTACTCATATCGCTCAACTTATTAGGTTTAAACATTCTGGATGATTGCCATCATCAAAATAAAATACCGGATCGATTTATTTTTGATAAGGTTATTTATAAATATACTTTTACAACAGGACTTAGAAAGCAGAAACCCAAAGTAAAAACATTATAAAACCAAATCTCTGAATTATAATAAAGCATATTATCTTCTTTTTATCCTTCTGTTACTGCCAGTCGTTAATCTTCCAATTAGCGGGCAAACAACCCAGGAAATTCTTGTTATTGGCAGTATAGAGATACAAGGAAATGAACAAACAAAAGAAAGGATCATTCGAAGAGAACTTCTTTTTTCTGAAGGGGATACCATTCAGGAAAAAAAAATAAATACCCTTGTTAAACAGAGTGAGGAAAATTTACTGAACTTATCGCTTTTCAATTTTGTCACCATTGAACTCTCAGATCATCAAAATAAGAAAAAAATTGATATCCTGGTTGAAGAACGTTGGTACTGGTGGCCATCAGTTATCTTCGACCATGCTGATCGCAATCTAAGCAATCTTATTTACAGCAGGAATTGGTCAAGAGTTGATTATGGCCTCGGTCTAAAAAAAGAAAACTTTAGAGGCCGTGGAGAAACCCTTGAATTTATTACCACTTTCGGTTATAATGAAAAATATCACATTGGCCTTTCAAATATCTATCTTGACAAAGAGCGACACCACTCGATCAGTCTAAACCAGTCATATCTGCAGAATGATGCCGTTGACTATCAGGTAACAGATAATCAACTGGTCAGTTACAAGAGCAAAAATGGCTTTACCCTTGAAACTTTCAAGACTTCATTAAACTATCAGTACCGGAAAGCATATTATAATTCCCATCATTTAAGCATCAATTTTAAAAGAGGGAATGGCACCGATACCCTTGCACAATTAAATCCTGATTATTTTGGACAAAGAAAAAATGCTATTAGCTATTTGTCAGCTATCTATACTTTTGCCCATGACCACAGAGACTCAAAATATTATCCCCTGGATGGTAGCTACTCCATTTTCGAAATTCTTCACTCGGGATTTGGCGTGTTTAAACAAAATAACGGATTAAAACGGACTTATTTAAAAGTAAAATTCAATCATCACCTCCCTATTAATTCCCGCTGGCATTTTTCCACAGGCAATACTGGCTTAATACATCTTCAAGATAATCAACCGTTTTTTATCGAAAACGGACTTGGATATAGTCGTGATTACCTACGTGGATACGAATATTATGTCATTCCATGTGAACACTATTTATACACCAAAAATAATTTAAAATTCACCCTCGTTCCCAAAACAGTGCAAAAACTCAAACTAATCCCTCTTGAGAAATTTAATAAAATGCACTATGCGCTTTACTTTAATATCGGTTTTGACTGGGGATATGCAAAAGCCCTTCAACATCATTCTTCTCTCAACAATAATCTGGCAAATACATCTCTGTACAGCATAAGTACAGGCCTTGACCTTGTCACTTATTATGACAACGTAATAAGTTTCGCTTATACCTTAAATAAACAAGGAGATTCTGGTTTTTTTATTCATTTTCATGCACCCATTCAATAAATTAAGGGGATTTCTTTATTATTTTTGCATAAAATGCAATAGCACTCTAAAAGCGCATCACATTAAAATGAAAACAGATGAAAGATATACCTGAAATAGGAAAGACAACAAAAAATGCAGCTATTCAACTATCAGGCTGCCATACAGAAACAAAAAACAAAGCCTTAGCAGCAATTGCTCATCTACTTAAACAAAGGGCCAAAGACATCTTTGAAGTAAACCAGGCGGACATCGCAGAAAGTGAGAAAAACAATTTATCAGCCCCCCTGCTAAAACGGCTTAAATTTGACCAGCAAAAACTTGAGGATGTTATTGCAGGCATACACAGCCTGATTAAAATCCCCGACCCCGTTGGACATACTCTTGACGCCAAAGAACTGGACTCCGGGCTGGAGCTCTACAAGGTGAGCTGCCCTATTGGCGTTATCGGGGTTATATTTGAATCCCGGCCAGATGCACTCGTACAAATTTCCACCCTGTGCCTGAAAAGCGGAAACGGGGTTTTATTAAAGGGGGGCAGTGAAGCCAGCAGAACCAACAAAATTCTTTCGGAAATTATTGAGGAAGCAACCATTCAGGCTGGCATTCCTGCCGGATGGATTCATTTATTAGAATCCCGTTCTGATGTCAATAGAATGCTTGAACTGGATGATTACATAGATCTGATCATTCCACGTGGCAGCAATGAGTTTGTCAAATACATCATGGATCATTCCAATATAGCCGTTCTGGGACATGCCGATGGAATTTGCCATGTTTACATTGATAATGATGCTGATATACAAAAAGCCATTGACATTACCGTTGACAGCAAAACCCAATATGTCGCCGTATGCAATGCGCTCGAAACACTTTTAATTCATGAAAACATAGCAGAATCGATCCTTCCGGCACTAAAAAAAGAACTGGAAACAAAAAATGTGATCATTAAAGGGTGTGCTGAGACACAAAAAATCATTAAATGTGAAAAAGCTACAGAAGAAGATTGGAAAACAGAATACCTTGACTACATACTTTCCATCAAGATTGTCAAAGACCAAAACGAAGCGGTCAATCACATTAACCAATATGGATCAGGACATACAGACAGCATCGTCACCCGAAATGAAGAAAAAGCAATGGGATTTATGAATCTCACTGATTCAGGTAATGTTTTCTGGAATTGCAGCACCCGTTTTAGTGATGGTTACCGGTATGGACTAGGTGCAGAAGTAGGCATCAGCACCAATAAAATTCATGCCAGAGGGCCAGTCGGACTGGAAGGGCTTTTGATCTACAAATGGAAAATGATTGGTCATGGCCAGACCGTAACACCCTATGCATCAGGGGAAAAGTCATTCACCCATTTAAATATCGATAAACATTTTCCTGAATCGTCATCATAAATATTACCACAGACAGCCCATAGCAGGTACTTTTAATGCCTGTTATAATATTTAGTGTTTTCCGTATGTTTTATTTTCTTTTTTGCCCCGAAGGGTCGGGATTTTCGTTTCACCAGACTCCAAATTGAGAGATTCTTATCAGAAATCGCTCAAGCAACTAAGAAGATGTAAGCCTTTAACTTCACTCATCAATTGTATATACCAAATTAAAAAGCATTCACCTAAACAAGCCCTCGTTTGTTTTTAGCCGGAGGTTAGTGTTCGTCCATAATGTCCACCATCTTCGTTATGCTCCAACCCTCAACTTAGGTATTAAAAAGCATATCAATAAAGATATTTTTCTGGTTTTTATTCAATAAATAAATTAAATACTTCGTTGATTTTTAACGGAATAGTAAAATATATATCCTGAATTAAAGATTTTTTTCTTTAATTCAGAATTTTTTGTTATTTTTGTATTGATAAATAACCCACCTTTAAAAATACAGGAAATGGAAAAAACCAAAAAAATCATCAAAATTCCCGAGCCATCACTTAGAAGACTGCCGGTTTATCTTCAATATGCAAAAGACATGCTTAACCAGGGACAAAACTACATTTCTGCCCCCCATATCGGGAAAGACCTTAAAATGGATCCAACGCAGGTCACCAAAGACATTACCTATGCGGGCATTTCAGGCAAAACCCGTGTAGGTTATGAAGTTGAAGAGCTTATTAACGGACTGGAAGAATTTTTAGGATTCAGAAGAAAGAATGAAGCCTTTTTATTTGGTGCCGGCAGCCTTGGGCCTGCAT
>CAZSGN010000169.1:0-6387 GCA_964606415.1 uncultured Bacteroidales bacterium | reverse complement strand
CAGTGTCTTATATCATTTAAATATTTAACCATTAAAATAAGAGTAGAACCATAATTAATAATCCAGGAAGGTACATCAAACATCATAACACATCATATCATACAGTATAAGTTATGGTTTTAAACAGTGTTCGTCCATAATGTCCGCTAAACCTCATTATGCTTGTCCCAAAATTCCTCATTTATACAGGTAAACTCCGCATCTTTGGACTACAAGCATCGTTATCAAACATGATGCTCCAAAAAGTTGAATTTATAGTCTAAACAAAATAAAAAAAACATGCAATTAGCTTACAAAAAATTTGGACAAGGAGATGCAATAATAATCATACACGGCCTTTACGGATCATCCGACAACTGGATTCAGTTTGCCCGGCAACTGGGAGAAACACATAAAGTATACCTGCCTGACCTTAGAAATCATGGCGACTCAGCCCATGACCCCGTGATGAATCTGGAAGAAATGGCCAGTGACCTTGAAACATTTATTTACGACCACCAATTATCAAAACCAATTGTTGCAGGTCATTCGCTTGGAGGAAGAACAGCCATGACACTTGCAAGAAAAAAACCTGATTTGTTTCGTTTACTAATTGTGCTTGATGTTGCACCTAAAGGCTATGATATTCACGGGGATCAGATTGACGCCCAACAACACAAAAAAATCATCCGGGCCTTACAGGATTTAAACCATCAAACCATTTATCAACGAAGTCAGGCAGAAGATGTCATATTCCAATATCTTACTTCAAAGAAAATAAGCCAGTTTTTATTAAAAAATCTTAAACGAAACAAAGATGGCAATTACTCCTGGAAAATCAATATTGATGCCATTGAAAGAAATCTTGACCAACTCTTTATTGATGTGCCAGAGAAACAGCAATCACCCGATTCTATCAATAATTTACCAGCTTTATTTGTTAAAGGAGACAACAGCAATTACTTAAAAGAGACTGACCTCCCAAGTATTCAGACCCTATTCCCTACTGCCCGGATGGAAATAATAAAAAATGCAGGTCATTGGTTACATGCAGAGCAACCCGGTCAGTTATTAGAGATCATAAAAAAATTTATTTCTTCGAACACTGATCATTCCTGACCTGACAGCTCAAGTTGATTTTCCGGGATCAGTGGCTCCCCTTTAAAGCGGAGAAATAATTGTGCCACAGCAAGAACGTCACGTTCACAATAAGAAACAATCCTGTTAAGATCCTTATTTTTCCAATACACAGCACCTACCTGACTGCCATCAATATCTCCTTTCGGAGAAGGTATTCCAAATATTTTAGTCAGTAGGTTGAGTGAAGTAAAATGCTTATAATCACCAAACTTCCACAACTCCATGGTATCTATAAACTTAACCTCCCATGGTTTTTTACCGGCCACATCAATAATAGCCGGTAATTTAAGTCCATTAATAAGCATTCTTCTGGCAATATAAGGGAAATCAAACTCCTTTCCATTGTGTGCACTCAAATAAGCCTCTCCTTTACTTGAAAACTTCTCAAGCATTTCAGCAAACTCATGCAGTAACTGTTTTTCATCATCGCCAGCAAAAGATTTCAAACGGAAAAACTGCTTCCCTTCCCGATTAATAATCAACCCCACTGATATACAAACAATCTTTCCAAACTCAGCATAAATACCAGCCCTTTCATAACTTTCTTCGACCGAATCTTCCTCTTTTCTAAAGTAAGCCGATTTTTTTTCCCATAATAATTTGAAATCTTCATCCAGAGAAGCAAAATCGGGAGAAGCAGGTACTGTTTCAATATCAAGAAACAGCACGTTATCCTTTTTAACGTGTTCTAACATAACAAAAGCTATTTAAAGTTTCGTACTACCTTTATTACTTATGTATTTTATCATTCTTTTATCGTCAAAATAAACCTTTGAAAGTAGTCAACAGCAAGCAGAAAACGATTGTGTCCGGTAAAAATATACATCTGTTTCATCTTTTTTTCACAGGCTCCAACTTAATGAAAAAGAAATAAAAAATCAAATGAAACAAATGCTTCTCCCCATTTCTTTCAAAAATTGTAATTGACAAATAAATATCAATTATCCCTGAAAGAACAAACATCCAACGGGATGATTTCACTCATATTTTCGCCACATAATTGTTTCAAAACTTCAACCACGATGGTTTTTCCGGAACCAAAACCACCAGCTATTCCAATCAATCTCATAAATCAACAAATAATATAATGAACAATTAAAGTTATTACTAATTTTGTCATACAAAAAAATCAAATCAAATATATTATGATACGACACATTGTTATGTTTAAAATGAAAGAAGATCTTCCGACCAGGGAGGATAACAAACAAGAATTAATCCATCAATTAAAAGGACTCCCCTCGATCATTGAAGAAATCAAATTCTTTGAAATAGGAGAAAACACCACTCCTTCCGAACGCGCTTTTGATGTTGTTCTCATCAGTGACTTTGAAAACTTTGATATGCTGAACAACTATCGCGTTCACCCAGCCCATCAACAAGTGGTTGAATACATCCAGGAAGTTTGCGAAAAGACGCATGTGGTTGATTATGTTAAATAATTTATTTCTGTCCAATTATATCCCATTTGCTGCGTTATGCTCTTTCTGGAGATTGCTCTTTTATATTCGAAATAAACCGACATTCCCGGGCAGGATTAACTTTGCAAATGAAACATCATGAATAGAAGTGCATTATATATGATCATTTTCGACTTTATAGAAAATTCTTTATAATACATTTTTCTGCTATAACACATTGAAAAAACAAACAGCAAAAAATGAAAGAAACACAATTATATCCGTTTAAATTTGATCCCATTTTTAAAGAAACCATTTGGGGGGGAGAAAAGCTCAGGAATACACTTGGAAAGAATGCAAAACCAGGCACAGGGGAAAGCTGGGAAATATCCAGCGTCCCAGGAAATCAATCCATCGTCTCAAACGGTTTTCTTAAAGGCACTAGCCTTGAAGAACTTATTGAAATTTATATGGGTGAGGTCGTTGGGGAACATGTATTTAAACAATTCGGCACTTTATTCCCCTTGCTTATTAAATTCATTGATGCAAAAGAACAACTATCCATACAAGTGCATCCTGACGATAAAATGGCCCGGGAGCGACATGAATCATTCGGAAAAACAGAAATGTGGTATGTTATTGAGGCTGATACCAATGCCGAACTCATTGTCGGATTTAACCAAACCATTGACAAGAATAAATATATTGAGGAACTTAAAAAAGGACATATCGAGCAAATCCTTAACCGGGAACCCGTGCAGCCCGGCGATGTATTTTTCCTCCCCGCAGGCAGAATTCATGCCATTGGAGCCGGAATTCTTTTAGCAGAAATACAACAAACATCTGATGTAACATACCGTATCTATGACTGGAACCGCACAGATGCAGATGGTAACCAACGAGAATTGCATACCGACCTTGCCGTGGATGCTATTGATTATCGATCAGTTGAAGATTTTCGCACACATTACAAAGAAATCCTGAATGAGTCCGTTAAATTGCTGCAATGTCCATATTTTGAGACAAAAATATTAAATTTTAACGTCCCTATTCAAAAAGACTACTATGCCATTGATTCATTTATTATATACATGTGCATGGAAGGCCAGGCTACAATTAAACACCCCGGGGGAACAGAAACCATCCAAATGGGAGAAACCATTTTATTCCCCGCCGCCATCAATACCTTTAAACTGATTCCAAACCCTCAATGCAAACTATTAGATGTTCATATCCCACAAAAATGATGCATATTAAAAGGGTTACTTAAAAATCATTAATCTGTATAAATAAAAAAAGGAAATAAGTTGATAATCAATTTCTTTATTAAACCCATTTTTTGTAAATTTGAAAAACAACTTAAAAATTAAAAACCATGAAAAAAACAAATTTTATACCTTATTTTATAAAAGCAATTCTGGCAGTATCCCTTTTTCAACTAATAACAACAAATATACAAGGCCAGTTTTCATCCTCTGTACCTGCTGATTTTGAATATGCAGGAAGTAATGCTCTAGAATTAGAATTCCTCTTCACAGGAGAGGCTTTTGGCATTGATCAGTTTCACTGGGATTTTGGTGACGGGCATGACACACTAATCAATGATTATCAAATTACTTCAATCATTCATACTTATGAAGAACAAGGCAGCTATGATGTTTGCCTGACAGTAACCGATATAGATAACGGGAAAGACACCCGCTGCCAGACAGTGGTTGTTGAAGATGCAATATCATTAAACAACTCGTACTTCTCACCCTGGGAAGTTGATTTTTTTGTTGATAAAGACGTTGACACCGGTTACGTTTATCTTAACAACTACACCCCCGACAGTTCCGGCCTTACTTATTTCTGGAAATTCGGTGACGGGCAAACATCCAATGAAAGAAAGCCGGTTCATTATTACCAATACAAAGGCTATTATGACATCAACTTAACCATCAATGACACGGTTCATGACCGTGTTTATAACAAAACCAAAAGAGTCTCCATCAATCAACCGATTGCTTATGCAGATTTTAAATATTACATCAACGCTGACACCGTCCAGTTTTTCAACAACTCTGCTGATACCTTAAAACAATTCTTTTGGTCATTTGGTGACGGCACATTAGGCACAGGTGAAAAGCCAACTCATGTTTACAAAAAACCCGGAATTTATAAAGTAATTATGGTAGGATGGGATGGTACAAATATCAACCCTTACGTTGAATATCACGTCCGTAAAATTAGAATCGGCGATGTCAGATGTAATTCCACCTTCAATTACTATGCTGACACAACAAACCGCCAGGTATATTTCAGAAGCAATACCTCCGGATTCGCAACCAGGCATTTCTGGGTCTTCGGAGACGGAGCGGTATCAACAAAACCAAATCCTGTTCACCAATTTAAAAAACCTGGTTTTTATAAAGTAAAATTAACGACCGTCAACCTGTTTAATCAATGCATAGACCACCACGAAGAAGATGTCATTGTCGGAGCCGCAGGTGAAGACATTAAAGCCGATTTTGAATACACGATCAAAGCTGGTTCTAATGGGAAAGGCGTCCGTTTCATCAATAAATCCATCGGTGAAAACCTTGATTATTACTGGAATGTGGGAACAGGCAATAAAGCAGACAACAAATTCGCTGAAAATCCTGATCACATCTATTCTACTTCGGACAAACATTACACTGTTTGTTTAACAGCCTACGCAGATACCATTTCCCATACCAAATGTAAAAAGATAACCCTGAACATTGATAATGCTAATTACAACTGCAATGCAGACTTTGAGTACATCAGCCGCAATGATACCGTGCAATGTCTCAATCGCTCTGTTGGCCAGAATTTATCTTATGAATGGGATTTCGACAATGGGTATACAAGCGATAAAGAAAATCCTCGTTATACTTATGCTGATTCAGGGTTCTACCGGGTAAGCTTAACAATAGAAACCCCGGAAGGATGTAAAAGCAAAGCATACAGGCTTGTTAAAGTAGGAGGCGCCAATGAAGGCCTCAAGACTGAATATGCCCATGAAGTTGGTAATGAGCAGTCATTAAAAGCCACCGGATACCCTGTCGACTTTGTCGCGGTTTCTCATGGTGATGCAGCCAAATTAAAATGGAGCTTTGGCGATGGCGACGAAGATACCACAACAACCAACCCTACACATACATATGAGGTTGAATCAACACCAGACACCTTTAATGCTTGCCTGGAGATTTATGACCCTATTACCGGTGAAAGTGATGAATATTGCGAAGAAGTTGTTTTAGGCGCACCATCAGGTGTTGATGAATTAAGCTCTGAAGCGGCAGGAGATCAATTAAATATCTACCCCAACCCCGTCAGTAACACGCTCAACATCAAGTATAATCTGGCCAAACGGGGAGATGTCACCATCCGGCTATTGAAATTAACCGGAGAAACCGTGGAGACCATAGAAAAAAATAATAAGCCGGCAGGAGAAGGCGCCATGATCATAAACCTCGGAGATTTAAAAGAAGGTGCTTACCTGGTTGAATTTACATCGCCCTCCGGCAGCTTAACCAAACCAATTATCAAAAAACAATAAAACAGCCTTTGTCCCAAAAAAGCCTTGCTCAATAATCGCAAGGCTTTTTTTTTGATAAAACAAACAAAAAAAGGTTCTACCACTAATTTAATGAAAGCTTGCAATTTGTTTATATGTTGTATTTTAATGGAGATTGTTTGCCAAAAATGAGCAACTATATTGCATCAATCAAAAAACGCAATATTTAAACTACATTTAAACTACACGTACAACAATATTTTAACAATTTTAACAGTGTCTTATATCATTTAACCCAAGTTGAGCATTTTTCCATCAAAAAGCAGAAAAAATACACTTTTTTCG
>CAZSGN010000168.1:0-6406 GCA_964606415.1 uncultured Bacteroidales bacterium | reverse complement strand
TTATCTACATATAAACAAATTGCAAGCTTTCATTAAATTAGTGGTAGAACCTATTATTTTATAATAAAGTAATGATATAGTACTTATCTTAATTTGAAGGATAAATTTAGAAAATTTATTGGATTTTATTTTTATTGACAGCATTAAATCAAGTTTTTATTTTTTTATTATCAAGCACAAAGAAAGAGATGTTAGTTGATAATGTTATTTGTAACCATAGATTTTAGCCCATTGTTTTTTAAGTTTTTCAGCAATATCTTTTTCTTTGCCGTTTTCCTGGGGCGTATAAATGATTGTTCCTTTCATTTCTTCGGGGAGATAATTATCCTCAACAAAATGATCTTTATATTGGTGGGCGTACTTGTAATTTTCTCCATACCCCAGATCTTTCATTAGTTTAGTTGGTGCATTTCTGATATGCAGAGGAACTGGCAGGTCGCCGGTTTGGTTGACCAGGGCCTGTGCTTTATTAATAGCCTCGTAAGCAGCATTGCTTTTGGGTGATGTTGCTAAATAGATGGTGGCCTCGGATAAAATAATCCGGCTTTCGGGCCAGCCAATTTTATTCACCGCGTCAAAGCAGGTGTTAGCCATTAGAAGTGCGTTAGGATTGGCCAGTCCAATGTCTTCAGCGGCAAGGATAACCAGCCTGCGTGCAATGAATTTTGGCTCTTCTCCACCTTCAACCATTCTGGCAAGCCAGTAAACTGCCGCATTGGGGTCGCTCCCGCGTACAGATTTGATAAACGCGGAAATGATGTCGTAATGTTGTTCCCCGTTTTTGTCATAATTAGCAGGGCTTTTTTGAATCTGTTTTAATACGCTTTCGTTGGTAATTCTGATCTCGTTTTTATCACTGCCTTTTTCTAACGCGGAATGAACAACCAATTCCAGAATGTTCAAAAGTTTTCGGGCATCACCTCCGGAATGACGGAATATGGCTTCCTCTTCTTCAATGGTTATTGAGTATTGGCTTAGTTCGGGGTCTTTTTCGATGGCTCTTTTTAATATCTGATCGAGATCTTTTTTTTCAAATGCTTTTAATACATATACCTGGCAGCGAGACAAGAGTGGTGATATTACTTCAAACGAAGGGTTTTCTGTGGTTGCTCCTATTAGGGTAATGGTGCCTTCTTCTACAGCTCCCAGTAATGAATCTTGTTGTGATTTACTAAAGCGGTGTATTTCATCAATAAAAAGAACAGGTGTTCCTGTATTAAAAAATTGTTGTTTTTTTGCTTTCGCAATGGTTTCCCGCACGTCTTTAACCCCACTGCTTATAGCACTAAGAACATGGAAAGGCCTGTTAAGTTGGGAGGCAATGATTCGCGCCAGGGTTGTCTTTCCTACGCCGGGTGGACCCCACATAATGAATGAGGGCAATGCCTGGTGATCAATGCTTTTTCGTAAAACGGCATTTTCACCGATAAGGTGTTCCTGCCCAACATATTCATCAAGGTTCTGGGGACGCATTCGGTCTGCTAATGGTTGATTTGTCTTCATATGATTGGATTAATCAAAATTAGGTCTTAACTTTACAAAACAATAATAAATTTTATCCGTATATAAATAAATAGAATAATGTAATTTTTTTAAATTTAATGAAATTTAATGCCATGAAAAAAATTAACCTGAATACCCTCGGATTTATTGTTCTTTTGAATTTTATTTTTGTGCCTTCTAATGCTCAGCTTAAAGATGCAGGCGTTATTATGGGGGCCGGCATTGAAGATGGCAAAGCCATTATGTCTTCCTACCTGGCTCCTTTTTCTAAAGCTTTGGGAGGCAATTTAAGTACCGGCTGGTATAATACGGCCAAAGCCCATAAAGCACTGGGGTTTGATGTGACTTTCAGCGGGAGTTTTGCTTTTATTCCACCTAATGAACGAGATTTTAATCTTGATAATCTGGATTTAAATGCAGATTATTCTGATAATATGGCGCCTTCTATTGCGGGGAAAGCCCAAAAAGGGCCCGAATTAAGTTATGATGGCGAAAATATCAAATTTAATACGCCTAAGGGGACAGGTGTTCCGGTGATGTTCTCGCCAATGGTGAAAGCCGGTGTTGGACTACCCAAAGGCACTGAGCTAATGGGTAAATATGCCCCTGCTATAGAGCTTGGTAATAAAGGTGAAGTCGGTTTATGGGGTGTGGGCTTTAAGCATGATGTTATGCAGCATTTAGGACTTGTGGATAAACTTCCTTTTTTAAATGTTTCGGTAATGGCCGCTTATTCACAAATGAAATCTTCTGTGGGCCTTTCTGTGAAACCAGACGATATAGGGCTTACTAATTCAACTGACAGCGATTTTGATAATCAGCAACTGGAATTTAAGGTGGATAACCTCACCTCTTCGTTGCTTGTTTCTGCCGATTTACCTGTTATTGCTTTTTATGGAGGCGTAGGGCTATCATCTACCACCGGTAACCTTAAGCTTGCCGGCGATTATCCTGTTCCTGATGATAATGGTGATCTTAAGGTGGAAAAAGATATTGAAATGGATATTGAGGATGAAGATGGTAATGTCAAACCACGACTGAACATCGGAGCCAAATTGACTTTTGCCGTAGTGACTTTCCACGTTGATTATACTAAAACGGATTACTCTTTTGTATCAACAGGCTTAGGTATTAGCTTTAGATAATAGTGTTTAAGCGAATTCTTATAGTTTTATGGTAACCAAAGTTCAAGCGGCTAAGGATAATAGTAAGATTGTGAGTCGTTACCGGACGATTCTAAAGGCGGTAAAAGGGGATTTGTCCAAAAAAGAGGTTGGTGAGATTCGTAAGGCCATGAACAGGGCGCTGGATCTCTCACAGGGCAAGCCTGATTTTCTTGGAGAAGCTTATGTTTTCTATCCGATGGGCATTGCCCGTATCCTTGCCAAAGAAATTGGCCTGGGCAGAATGACCCTGATTAGTGCTTTTCTTTATCTTTTCGTGAAAGAGGGACGCTTGTCTCTTGCTGATATTAAAGAGGAGTTTGGTGAGCAAATCCATACCATTGTAGATGGGTTGGTGCAGATTCCTGTGGCAGATAGTAGCCTTAGCATTATGCAAGCTGAAAATTTCAGGCAATTCATCTTTACTGTTTCTAAAGATGTACGGGTTATCTTGATTAAATTGGCTGAGAGGCTATATATTATGCGCCGGTTACATCGGTTTAATACGGTGCAACAAAAGGCTGTCGCGGAGGAAGTCTCTGTTCTTTATGCACCTCTTGCTCATCGGCTGGGCCTTTACCAAATCAAAACAGAGCTGGAAGATCTTGCTTTGAAGTATCAAGAACCGGAGGTGTTTAAGTCCATTGAGGCTAAACTAAAAAAAACAACATCACGGCGGAATAAGTTTATCCGGAAGTTTATTGAGCCTATCAAGGAACAATTGCTTAAAGAACATTTTGATTTTGAGATCCAAACCCGAGCCAAGTCAATTCATTCTATCTGGAATAAAATGAAATCTCAGGATGTTGAGTTTGAGGAAGTTTACGATCTCTTTGCTATTCGTATCATCTTACATAATACATTGAAAGATGAAAAATCAGATTGCTGGTCGGTTTATTCGGTCGTTACAAATATTTATCAGCCTAATCCCCGGCGATTGCGTGATTGGATATCTGTCCCCAAGTCAAATGGATATGAGTCTCTTCATACGACAGTCGTTGGCCCTGGTGGTAAATGGGTGGAAGTGCAAATAAGGACGGAACGAATGAATGAGGTGGCTGAAAAAGGGTTGGCTGCTCATTGGAAATATAAAGGGGGTAATGATAATCAGCGTCTGGAGTCATGGATGAACAGGGTGCGCGAATTTCTTGAGTCTGCCGAAACAGAATCAGATCTTGTGGATCAGATGAAGCTCAATATTTATGATGATGAGGTTTTTGTATTTACCCCGAAAGGAGATTTGAGGAAATATCCCAAAGGAGCTTCCGTGCTGGATTTTGCTTTTGACATTCACTCTGACATCGGAGCTGCTTGTACAGGAGCGAAAATCAATAATCGTAATGTCCCTATTAGGCACCGCCTGCATAATGGAGATCAGATTGAGATCATGACCTCTAAAACACAAAAACCTAAAAGCGACTGGCTTGAGTATGTGATTACTTCAAAGGCGAAGACAAAAATCAAACAGCTTTTAAGGCAGGATCAGCTTAAAGAGGCAGAAAATGGCCAGGAAATGATCAAACGGCGTTTCAAAAACTGGAAAATTTCTTATAATGATGTTAATATCAATAAATTATTAGCGTTTTTTAAATTGAGTAAAGCGGTTGATCTTTATTACAATGTTGCTGTTGGGAAAATTGAAATTACGGAGATTAAAGAAGTTTTTGATAAGGAGAATGGAGATTTTCATGCTTTGCCTAATGCGAAAGAGGTTGAGCATAACATTGAGGTCGATAAACCGCTGAAAAAAGCTTCTACGGATGATTTTCTGATTATTGATAATCAGATTGAAAATGTTGATTATAAACTTGCGAAGTGTTGTAATCCAATCATGGGTGATCCTATTTTTGGTTTCGTAACAGTGAGCGAAGGGATTAAAATACACAGGAAAAATTGTCCTAATGCGCAGCAATTATTACTCCGGTATCCATACCGTGTTGTAAATGCAAGATGGACGGAGGCTGATGGAAAAGCATCTGCCATGTACGAAACTAAAATCAGGATTACTGGTTATGATGACATGGGGATTGTGAATAACATTTCCAATATTATTTCAAAAGATTTACGTGTTTATATGCGATCGGTTTCTTTTGATTCAAATAATGGTTTGTTTGATGGGAAAATTTCTTTGTTGGTTAAAGACAAGGAGCATTTGACTTCTTTAATGGATAAAATAGCAAATGTTAAAGGTGTAAATGATGTGGTACGTTATGAAGATTTCCAATAAATATTTTTTGTTTTTGTTTATTTGTTTCTTTGCTGCGGAAGCTGTTTTTTCACAATTTGTAAAAGATCAGTCACAAGGGGATTTTAATATTACTATGGGAACTTCATTTATGTCAAATGGGCAACGGTCGCAAATGATGTTTATGCTGAATCCTGTTTTTTTAAAGCCTGTGACAAATGAACTGACAACTTTTGCCGGTGCCAGCTTTAATACTGTGCCGAAAAATCCTGTGGCAGGCAATAGTTCCCTGGCGCCTGGAGCAGCTATGAACCCCGGCTCTTTTTATTTCGGGGCAACATATAAACTGTCTGATGATCTGATGCTTACAGGGATAGGTTTCAAAAATCATTCAGAAAAAGCGGGTAATAACATGTTCAATAAAATGAATGATCAATTTGGTGGGCTATTACATCTGGATTATAAAGTGGGAGATCATATAAGTCTTCAGGGGATGATTAACATTAATACACCTTATAGTTATTCTTATGGTGCATGGGAAGGATCTAACCCTTATTTCATGCAGCCATTTTCCAGGAGGCCAGGTGCTAACCCTTTTAATCATTTTTCTGTTTATTAATATTAATATTTTTAATCAACAAATAAGTATTATGCAAAAAATCATTTTTAATGTGTTCTTTTTTATTTTTATTAGTTCCGGGGTACAAGCGCAAACAGATACAACTTTTAATCAATTGAATGAGGAAGGCCAAAAATCAGGTTGGTGGTTAAAAACATATCCGGATGGAGATACGCTTTATTATGGTTTCTTTAAAGAAGGGCGTCCCCAGGGGGAGTTCGTGCGTTATAAAGAGGATCAGACAAGGATTGTCCAGTATTTTAAACCGGGGAATGATACTGTTCGTACAAATGTTTATTATAATAATGGCAAGTTAGCTGCACAAGGTAAATATGTCAATAAGAAAAAAGATAGCATATGGTCTTATTACAGTTATTATTCGGGTGAATTAACTTCTGAAGAGTCATATAGCAATGGTGAGCTACATGGGCCAAAGAAAACTTTTTATGAAGAGGGGCAGATTAGCGAGGTGAAATATTTTTCAGATGGTGTTGCGGATGGGGAATGGAAACAATTTTTCCAAAGTGGCAAAGTTAAAATAAAATGTGCTTATCAAGATGGAAAGATGCATGGGCGCTACAAGGCTTTCTACCCTAATGGAGTGCCTTATATTGTCGGAAGGTATAAAAATGGGGTGAAATCAGGAGTATGGGCTACTTATGATGAAAAGGGTGAGGTTGAGAAGGAAATTGAATATGAGAACGGTATTCCTAAGGATCTTGATAAATTTGAAAAAATGGAAGATGATGAGTTGGAAAGGCTTGAGCAGCAAACTCCGTCTATTCAGGATCCGGAAAATACACCACCTTTTCAGTGAAAATCTTATGACAAACAAACGGGTCTTATTGGCTATGAGTGGTGGCATTGATAGCTCTGTCGCTGCAATGTTATTGAAGGATCAGGGGTTCGAGATTATTGGAGTGACTTACCGTACCT
>CAZSGN010000167.1:0-6446 GCA_964606415.1 uncultured Bacteroidales bacterium | reverse complement strand
GAGGCGGTGCCCTTGTCTGGTGTTGTGGGGGTTGAGAATGTCAAAGGCTTGCGCCGAAGAGCGAATAAGAGATGGGTTAACATTGAACATGCGGGCTACGGCGCGAGTAGAATAATAAAGTTTTTCAACCTTTTTTTCTTTGTAAGGCATCATATTAAGGTATTAAAATTTCACCTGTTTCTTTTATTAAAAGATTACTTTCGGGAAAATCCAGTTTAGACAACTCCCGAATAAGTTTTGCCGCTTTATTATCGGGATCGGCATAAACAATACCGGCGCCCTTCTGAACACAAGAGATAATCTCAGCTTTCTTCAGTCTTCCATCAGCCATAAGCTCTGCCTTTAAGATTGGGGCCAACCCATTTGCTCCACGAAGATTAAAACGGCCATAAGTAGAGAAATTCCCAAGGCTATAGGAAATCAAACGATCGTTATATAATTCAATTCCCCGGGGCACATGAGGTCCATGACCAATCACAATATCAGCCCCTGCATCAACAACCTTATGAGAAAACTCATAAACATTCCCCCTGTTCTCGCCAAGAAAAACCTCCTTTTCTCTTGTAACCCGCTGATATTTATTACCTTCAGCTCCACCATGAAAAGTAACAATAACAATATCAGCAGTATCCTTAAGCTGATGTACGATCTTTTCAGCCCTGGGTATATCATTAATAGAGATCGTTCCTCTGTTTGGAGAAAAAGCACATATTCCAATGAGCAAACCCTTTCTTTGGATAAAGCCAACAGGGTGATTCTCGAGCCCCGCATAAATAATACTATCTTTATCAAGAGCAATTTTAGTATGCCGAACCCCTTCCTCTCCAAAATCAAAAACATGATTATTAGCAAGAGTTAGAACATCAAAGCCATTCTCCTTAAAACAAGCAGCAAATTTATTTGGCATCCTAAAAGCATAACAATTCTCAGGTTTTTTACAATTCTTAGCAAGGGGAGCATGATCAGAAATACATCCCTCCAGATTACCAATGGTTAAATCAGCATTCCTTAAAACAGAAGACACACGACTCAAAAGAGGCATACAATCGTGACCAGCGGGCAAATATTGCGATGAAGGATAATTTGTTCCCAGCATTATATCCCCAACCCCAATTAATGAAATTGAAATCGAATCCTTATCCGCTTTCATTAACTCGCTCCTGCTGTCAACATCAAAATCAAGGGAATCAGCTCCCTCCGTTTTCTGCAATGCTACTGAATCTATCATCGCTAAAGAGTCGGGAATCAAAGCTCTATCAGCCTTCTCAACAGAATCGGATACGAACAAGCTTTCAAGAGAATTCGCCTTAGCAGGCAAAAAAACAAAGCCTAAACAAAATAAAAGAGAAATCAAGATTAATAATGTTCTCATTAACAATCGGTGGATAATACATTCAAAATAATTCTAATTACTTCCTAAGCAAATTATTATTAATGAAACAAAACGCTGCAAGATTAATCAAAAGTTTGATTTGATCGTTCCGACACTTCAATAATACGATCGAACTCTCTGGGCGTAACCCCTCCAAAACAATAATAGATCGGATTAACGGGCTCTCCGTTATGATGAACTTCATAATGAAGATGCGGAGCTATTGACCGACCAGTATTCCCTACCCATGCAATCACATCACCTTTTTTAACCTTTTGATTGTAACGCACATTAAAGTCCTGCAAATGGGCATACTCCGTTTCATATCCATTTCCATGATCAATAACAATGGTTTTCCCATCTTTTTCATGGACATTCCGTTTAATCTTTTTCACTCTGCCATCTGCTGTTGCAAACACTTCGGCACCAATCGGGGCAGTAAAATCCTGTCCATAATGGAATTTCTTGATTTTATAAATAGGGTGAATTTTCCAGCCCCATCCTGCCGCAATACTATTGAGGTTATCATTCCGTACAGGTTGAATAGAAGGAATGCTATCCAGCGGATTGTTCTCTGAACTGGTTTTTTTAATAAAATGATTATACATGTTATCCAGATAAGCCAACTCTTCAAACAGCATATTAATTTTATCAGCAGAAGCATCGACAATAATCCTGTCTTCCAGTTCTTCAAGATTGATATTTCGTCCCAGCTTAGCCATTCCTGTTTCCGCCAGTCCATCATTAATCGGATTTGATTCAAATATCGTTTGAAAAATAGTTAGATCTCTGTTTTTTATATCCTCTAAAACAAGGAAAGATTCCTGAAACCGTCCATAAAGTTGATCAAATTGTTCCTCTAATTTCTTATTTTCCTGCCTTAACCTTTTCTCCTGAGGTGTATCAAATTTAAATGAATAAATAACATTCAGCATAATAACCATGAGAAAGGTAATAAGCGCCCCCCCGAGCACACGCAGGAATTTTCTTTTAAATCCCTGGTCTGCCGCGTCAAAGCTTAACTTGTCTTTATTAAATTTATATTTAACTTTACCCATATCCTTAATCCATTGTTTGACCACCCTCCCGGGCAGACTGTTGGACCATCAAATCATACTGTTCAGCGCTAATATCATTAAAATAGAAATTAATGGGATTCATTGGATCATTATTCTTCCTAACCTCATAATGAAGATGGGGGCCTGTTGATCTACCGGAATTACCAAGATGCCCAATAACCGTTCCTCTTTTAACTTCCATTCCTTTTTCTACCAGCATCTTATCAAGATGCGCATATCTGGTTTCATAGCCATAACCATGGTCAAGAACGATCAAATATCCGTAACCATATCTTGAATATTCTGCACGTTTAACAACAGCATCGCCTGTAGCCCTGATATTCGTACCTATCTCTCCTGTAAAATCCATCCCCTTATGCCATTTCAAACGCCCCGTATAAGGATCCCTGCGCGTCCCATAATAAGAACTTATACGGTTAAGGTCATCAATAGCTATAGGTTGAATAGCCGGAATACTAGCGATCATTTTATCTTTATTCCGGGCCAATCCCATAATTTTATCATATGATTTGGATTGGATATAAAGTTGCTTACTTAACTTATCAATCCTTTTCGCTGTTGAAATAACCCTTCGTGATTCAGATAAAGACTCCAGGTCAGCATACCTGTTAACCCCCCCAAATCCTGCTTGCCTAACAGAAGCCGGAATAGGCTTTTCATTAAAAACCGGACGATAAATCTGGTCATCCCTTTGCTGAATCTCATAAAGATCCTGTTCCAATCCAGCAACTTGCTCATTTAACATATCATATTTCAACACCAGCTCTCTGCGCTCCCTTTTAAGACTCTGTTCCTTAGGCGTCTCCAAGAAATGAGTAAAGACAACATTAAAAGCAACAGATGCCCCAATAAACCATAAAGAATACGCGAAAAAAGTAAGCACTCTTTGCTTTACTGTTTTTTTAACAGGAACAAAACGGAGCAATTCCGGATTGAATTGATACCTTTCTTTAGCCATTGAAAACTTTTTGATTAATATAATTAGGAATTAACCGTCATCAGTCATATAAAAACATACTTATTTTAACAAATCTAACCGAAAAAAATTAATTTTACAACCCTATTGTACGAAAATATATAATAGATGTTGAGAAAGTCGTTGATTAATTGTTAATATTTATTTCATATGCAAGCAGGAGTAATAAGGAAAACCTTTCTGGATTTCTTTGCTGACAAGGGACACAAGATCGTGCCATCATCACCTATGGTTGTTAAAAACGACCCCTCTTTAATGTTCACAAATGCCGGAATGAACCAATTTAAAGATGCATTTTTGGGTAACAGTCAACCTCCCGCCAACAGAATAGCAGATACCCAAAAATGCCTGCGGGTATCAGGTAAACATAATGATTTGGAAGAAGTAGGCTATGACAATTATCACCACACCATGTTCGAGATGCTTGGCAATTGGTCTTTCGGTGACTATTTTAAAAAAGAAGCTATTGACTGGGCATGGGAACTCTTAACAGATATTTACAAAATAGACAAAAACTGCTTATATGTAACTGTATTCGAAGGCAACAATGAAGATGAGCTTGGCGCCGATGAGGAAGCTTATGGTTACTGGACAAAGCATATCCCGAAAGACCGTATCCTCTACGGAAATAAAAAAGACAATTTCTGGGAAATGGGAGAAACAGGACCATGTGGCCCATGTTCCGAAATACATATTGATATTCGCAATAATAGTGACCGGGAGAAAGAACCCGGACATAAACTGGTTAACCAGGACCACCCTGAAGTGATTGAAATATGGAACCTGGTATTCATGCAATTTAACAGGAAAGCAGACCAAAGCCTTGAGCCTTTACCTAAGAAACATGTTGATACGGGCATGGGATTCGAACGGCTTTGTATGGTTATACAAGGAAAAAACTCCGCATACGAAACAGACGTTTTCCAACCTATAATAGATGCCATCAGCAAACTAACCGGTAAAAAATACGGCGAACAAAAAAAAACCGACATTGCCTTCCGGGTCATAGCCGATCATCTCCGGGCAATCTCATTTGCCATTGCCGATGGGGAAGTTCCCTCAAATAACGGAGCAGGATATGTCATCCGGCGAATATTAAGACGGGCTGTCCGCTACGGATATACTTTTCTTGGCCAGGGCCAGCCTTTCCTTTACCAACTCACAGACACCCTTAGAAATGTAATGAGTGAAGCCTTTCCTGAGCTAAAGCAACAAAACGAACTCATCAAAAACGTTATTCGCGAAGAAGAGGTGTCCTTTCTTAAGACACTGGACACTGGCATCCACCTATTAGAAGACATTATCAGTCAATACAAATCCAAAAATCAACAAACCATACCGGGAGACATCGCTTTTAAATTATATGATACTTATGGATTTCCTCTTGATTTGACTCAACTCATCCTTAGAGAGCAAAGCATGGAAGTAGACATTGAAGGTTTCAATGAAGAGATGAGCAAACAAAAATCAAGATCCCGGAATGCAGCAACGGTCGACACAGGTGACTGGATTCCCTTGATGAATCATGATGAACAGGTTTTCGTTGGTTATGATCATCTGGCACAACAAGTGCGCATAACCCGCTACCGCTTTATCAAACAAAAGAACAAAGAATTGGTCCAGCTCGTTTTTGATCAGACACCTTTCTATGGCGAAAGCGGGGGGCAGGTCGGTGATACTGGTTACATTAAGAACGAAGAAGAAAAAATCCCAATCATCAATACCATTCGTGAAAACAACCTGATTATCCATCTCGCTACAGCGCTTCCTAAGACCCCCAAAGCCGAATTCATGGCCTATGTAGACCCACCAAAGCGTGAGTTAGCAGCAAACAATCATACAGCCACACACCTGCTTCACCACTCCCTTCGCCAAATACTGGGAAAACACGTTGAACAAAAAGGGTCTCTGGTACATCCTGATTACCTTCGCTTCGATTTTTCTCACTTCCAAAAATTAAACCAGGATGAAATTGACAAGATTGAAGATATGGTCAACAAAATGATCCGGGAAAACCAGGAGCTAGAGGAATATCGTGAAATCCCAATGAATAAAGCCAAAGAGATGGGCGCAACCGGACTTTTTGGAGAAAAATACGGGAACGCTGTCCGGGTTATTCGTTATGGAGATTCAATAGAATTATGTGGTGGAACTCATGTCCCGGCGACCGGTCAAATCGGCTACTTTAAAATAACCAGCGAAACAGCAATTGCTGCCGGAATACGAAGAATTGAAGCCGTAACTGCTCAACGGGCACATGAATATGTCTCAGATAAATTAAAAGAATTGGATCAAATCAGTCAAATGGTCAAACAAAAAAACATTGTCAAAGGCATTAACCAGTTGATCCAGCAGAACAACACCCTTCAAAAAAATATTGAACAACTGCAAAAAGAAAAAGCAGCAGGATTAAAAAACGAATTAAAACAAAACATTAAAGAGATCAATGGGATAAAAGTCATTCACCAATCAATCGAAGCCAAATCCGCTGACACCCTTAAAGATATCGCTTTTCAGTTAAAAGGGGAGATGGACCATTTATTTCTTGTTCTGGGGGCTACAATTAAAGATAAAGCAAACCTGACCATCATGATCTCAGAAGACCTGGTCAAAAAATACGGGCTGGATGCAGGTAAAATTGTAAAAGACAGTGCTCAATATATAAAAGGTGGCGGCGGCGGACAGCCATTTTTTGCTACCGCCGGGGGTAAAGAACCTGCAGGATTAGATAAAGCAATTAATCACGCGGTATCCTACATTGAATCATTATCATAGATTATTTTAAAAATAGTAAGTAGTGCATATGATCATTCCTAAATATGCAGAACTCATGATCGGCATCAAAATATTAATGTAGCATCTTTATGTCGAGAATAAAGTCAACTTATAAGGCAAAACACATAAATTACTGATTTTTAACTCACAAAAGTCTCGCAATAACTTATAAAACACTAATCATTAGGACTGCAGCAAGCATTGAACAAAACAGTGGCGCAGAACAAGTAAATAGTGCTATACA
>CAZSGN010000166.1:0-6446 GCA_964606415.1 uncultured Bacteroidales bacterium | reverse complement strand
AGGTGCTTAATTGGGTGGTTCAAAAATACGGGCAAAAGCGGGTTGCCAATATTAGTACGTTTTGCAATATTGCGCCTAAAATGGCTATCCGTGATGTGGCCTGGGTTTTGAAATTACCCCTGGATGAGGCCGATAATCTTGCCAAGATGATACCTGAGAAACCGGCCACCAGAGTTAAGAAAGCATATAAAGAAGCGCCTGAGCTGGCTCAAATTCGTGATCAATCACCAAATCCTTTAGTGCAAAAGACATTAAATCTTGCCGGTAAACTGGAGGGTGCTATTCGTCAGACGGGTGTACATGCATGTGGAATTATTATTGGTCGTAATGACCTGGAAGAGCATGTGCCTGTTAGTACATCAAAGGAAGCGAAGCTTTATGTTACTCAGTATGAAGGGAAGCATGTTGAGGATGTCGGGATGTTAAAAATGGATTTTCTTGGGTTGAAGACTTTATCCATCATTAAAGATGCTGTTGATAATGTCAAAAAATCAAAAGGAATTGATCTGGATATGGAAAATATTCCTCTTGATGATCCTGACACATACCAGCTATATAGCCGGGCTGAAACAACCGGCCTTTTCCAGTTTGAATCGGACGGTATGAAAAAGCACCTTCGGGAACTTAAGCCGAACCGGTTTGAAGACCTTATTGCTATGAATGCTTTATACAGGCCAGGGCCGATGGATTATATTCCCAGTTTTATTAAGCGAAAGCATGGCAAGGAGAAAATACAGTATGATCTTCCTGAGATGGAGGAATATCTTGCTGATACTTATGGCATCACTGTTTACCAGGAACAGGTGATGTTGTTGTCTCAGAAATTGGCTGGGTTTACCAAGGGACAGGCAGATTCACTTAGGAAAGCCATGGGCAAAAAGATCCGGTCCATGATGGATGACCTTAAAGAGAAATTTGTCGAGGGAGCAAAAAGCAAGGGACATGATGAAAAAGTGATTCAAAAAATATGGGCCGATTGGGAGACTTTTGCGCAGTATGCTTTCAATAAATCTCATTCAACTTGCTATGCTTATGTTTCCTACCAGACAGGATATCTGAAAACGCATTATCCGGCTGAATTTATGTCAGCTGTATTGACACGGAATATCAATAATATTGAAAAGATTACTCTTTTCATGGACGAGTGTAGAAGAATGGGCATGTCGGTGCTTGGTCCTGATGTCAATGAGAGTGAATATAATTTTATGGTCAATCAAACTGGTGACATCCGGTTTGGATTAGGCGGAATTAAAGGTGTAGGGAGCAATGCTGTCCAGAAAATCATTGAGGAACGCTCTAAAAACGGCCCTTATCAAAGCATTTTTGATTTTATAGAACGACTTCCTTTACAAACAGTCAATAAGAAAAATATTGAGGCGCTTGCCCTGGCAGGAGCTTTTGATAATTTCCCGGATATTGACAGGCATCAGTTTTTTATTGAAGATGATAAAAGCATTGCTTTTATTGAAAATTTGATACGATACGGCAATAAATACCAGAATGATCAGAATAATGTACAGCAGAGTCTTTTTGGGGATATACAGGACTTGGCTATTACAAAACCTCAGATTCCGGTTGGGGAGGAATGGAATTTTATGACCCGGCTTAAGAAGGAGAAAGATGTTATTGGTATTTATTTATCGGCGCATCCGCTTGATGAGTATCGATTTGAAATTGATTCTTTTTGTGATACGGTCTTGTCAGAATTTAATGATCCGCAAAAAATGAAGGATCGTGAGGTTACTGTGGCCGGGATTGTTGCGAACGTTCGGCACGGCACAACTAAAAACGGGAAGCCTTTTGGTGCCCTGGTGCTTGAAGATTATACCGATTCTTTCCGTATCATGTTTTTTGGTCAGGATTATATTGATTACCGCAACTATTTTATTACTGGCCAGCTGTTAATGGTAACAGGAAAGTTTCAGGCTAAAAAGTGGGCAAAAGAATCAACGGAGTTGGAATTTAAGGTAAAAAAAATGGAATTATTATCGACAGTTAGAGAAGAGCGTGTTGATAATATTGAGTTGCAGCTTTCACTGAATGATATTAATGAGCATTTTATCAATGATATTCATCAATTTTCTGATGGGGGCAATGGTAAGGCTTTGCTTCATTTTGTTATTCGTGATCCTGATGAAAATTTTTATGTTGAGATGTTCTCTAGAAGCAAGAAGGTTGAGATTACAAAGGATTTTATTCATTATCTTCAGAAAACCCCCGGATTGAACTATAAAGTAAGGAAGAAAAAAGTTCAATAAAAATTCGCTATATTTGATTTTCAAACAATAAAAAAGATAAGATTATGACTATTGATGTTACAGATGCAAATTTTGATGAGGTTGTTGTAAATTCCGACATGCCTGTTATTGTTGATTTTTGGGCTGAGTGGTGTGGTCCTTGCCGAATGGTAGGCCCGCTTGTTTCAGAAATCGGCGATGAATATAAAGATAAAGCAAAAGTTTGCAAGGTTGATGTGGACTCCAATCCTGAAACTGCTGCTAAATATGGCATCCGGAATATTCCGACGGTCCTTTATTTTAAAAATGGAGAAGTTGTTGACAAGCAAGTGGGTGCTGTGCCCAAAACAAGTTTTGTTGAAAAGCTTGAAGCAATTCTTTAATTTTTTTAGGTAGAAGAATATTTTTTATGGTTGAATAATAAATCCTGCTTCTCATTGATGAGGCAGGATTTGTTTATTATGAGGATGTCTTGCTGTTTGTAAATCAGCAGTGTCCGACTAAATTCCAACAGGTCACCGCTACGCGGTTATGTTACTTCATTTATTCCAATTTTCTACAATCAGGACGCTGCTACGCAGCTTATTATAGTCACGTAGTGACGACCTACAGGGTTGTGTAAAACAGGACGCTCCTGGCGGAGCTTGGGGTATTGGGGCTATTTACTTTATTACCGCTCATAACGGGCTTTTCTAACAGTTTCAACTTCTTTGGTGATTTCATCTAATGATGGGGCACTGTCAGACTTTGCTCTTGTTTTTTTAAGAATCTTTTTTAATTCATCTTTATCCTTACTTTTTTCTTTACTAATCCTTATCAAGTTCATATCAGCTAAACTATTCAGCAAACTCTTTGCTTTTGGATTTATTATGTCAACTTTAAGTGATTCCATTTTACTATTCTTTTTTCAAAGGTACAAAAAATACATATTTTATTCAAACGTATTGTAAGCAGATTGATTGTTTTGTATGCGGCTCAAAATATCAGTATATCAATAATGTTCTATATATTTCTATTTTAAACATATATTGGCGAAGCATGCGGAGGGGGCAAGCAAAACAGGACATCCCTCCGGGATTATTGAATAATAACCTGGCGAAATCTATAAATGATTATTATTTGTGGACTATGTTCTAATGAGATGAAGTTTTTTATATAAGCTATTCCGGCATTCAGGAATTTTTTGGCACAAGTCAAGAAAACAGTTTTGCGGGTTGTCCGCGCAAGCATACCTTAAAAAACTACAGACGGATCATGATTTGTGTGCTGATCTCGGTTTGCTTAGGCCCTTTAATTTGGTTTAGTCCTGAACCGGATTCATTGAGATGATAATAAAAAGTCCTGGATATCCTGCCCCAACAGTCGACGCCTTTTGTTATTCTCCATTTAACCATCAGGTAGCTTCTTGTTCCTTCGTCATAAAATGCCGGGATCAGAAAACGATAAAGCAAATTGTTTTCATAACTGTATATGCGGCTATTGTATCCATCTGTCCTGAAAAGAGCAATGCGGGTGTTGAAGGTTAAATCCGGGCGTTTGATGTTCCATTTCAGCCCGGCATAAAACATCACACCTTCTTCTTTTTTCTGATGCCGGAAATGATGGTAATCAAATCTGAATTGGAATCTTGTTTTTTTAGTTAGCAAGTAATCAGTATGAAAGCGGAATAATTGTTGATCACGGTTTATGGGGTAGTCAATTAAAGCTATTCCTGAATGATTAAGTGGCTTTAGGTTTGATTTATATTGGAGATAGGTTGTTAATTTTTTGAATCGATGGTATTTAAGCCGCAGAAAATATTCACGGTCTGTGGTTCGCCCGTTGGTTCTGTAGTGCCACCATAAGTGTCGTGTGACATCATAGAATCCCTGGATAGTCCATTTGGGTCTGAATTGATAATGCAGGCCTGTGTATAGACCTTTCTCATTTCTCCCCCCTCCAAAAGGATTACCATAGGCAGAGAAGTATCCAGGGGAAAAATACCGGAAAATCAGCATGGTTTTGATGTTACCTTTTAAATTCGCAGAGAGACCATTGATGGTTGCCCAGGAAGTTGATTGATGGAACGCTGTTTCACCAAAAACCACCATGTTTTTTTCAAACCATTTGTAATGAAATCCTTTGTTGGTATATTTTTGCTGATGAAAACGATACAGGTCCCTGGGGGCTTCTTTTCTTTTAAACGGGAAATGATAATCGTGGAATATGCCAGTGAATCCCAGTTCGTACTTTGCTTTTCTGATGGAGATATCCAGCCCCAGAAAACTTTCAGGTAGTTGATTTTTATTATCCAATGTTGTTTGTGTGTTATGAAGGCCATTTGTCGGGAGCGACAAGATTTTTGTTTTATCTTTTGTGGTATATTCCAGGTTGGCGTCCATTTTTTTATGGCTTGCGAATAAGGTTAGCCAAAAGTTCTGTCTTTCAATTTCTATTGCTCCTCCTCTGAAAAAATGGTTTTCCGCCGTGCTTGTATGTCGGTAGATCCCGTTTCTTATCCTGTTTCCGGATAGAACCTGTCCTGTTTTGTCAAGGGTAAAGCCGGCGCCCAGGATCAGTCCTTGTCCGCAAGAAACATGATAATCACCTAATATTGCTGTGCGGGCCCATCCCAGGTCTTCTATTTTCAGATAGCCGGATATATAATCGGGACCTGTTTTGATTGTTTCGCCGGGATCTTTTTCCATGGTAAAACCGCCGTAATATTTAGAAGGAAAGTAATATTGATATCGTTGGTAAAGATGATGCGGAGAACCGATATAACCTTTTGTTTCTCCCGTTTTATAACCTTTTGCTTTTTCTGTTTTAATAATATTGCGGGCGATTAATAGCTGCCGGGGGTTGCGGAGCGCTTTATCCCAGCTAATGGTGTGTCCGTATTGATGATCCAGCACTACTACAGCGCTCATCATTTGAGCAAGTGAGTGGTCAAAGCCATAAATATAGCCTAATTCTTTAATGCTGTGTATTTTCTTGTATTTACTGCGATAATTTAACAGGCTTTTGATTTGATATTCTGTTAGAAAAAACAAATCTGTTAAGCGTTTATAATCAGCCTGGTTGATATTGACCGGGTTAAGCAATAAAGATTCGATCATTGTTGGATCGGGAGGCACTGCTTCATTTAAATTATTCTGATAATGTTCTGTAAAAGCATTGATCGCTTCTTCCATTTTTTGTTCCGGCTGGCTATATAGTGAAAATGGAAGCGTATTGATGGCTAACAGGATGAAGTATTTTTTGAATGGATTAGAGGGCATAGCTGATAGAGATTGAAGGAGAATAGCCCAGGTGTTCGTGGCTGGAAAAGGCAAGATCCAATATGAAAGGAGTAAAAATAAGGGATGTACCAAAAGAATACAGGATGGATGTATTTTCAATGCCGCCTCTTAAAAGGAAATTGTCTGACATTTTAAGTTCAATACCTCCACGAGTTATTATTTTTCTTGCTTCATTTGATCCGGATTCGAGAAGGAAGGCAACTTGATCATGAACCTGGTAAGCCGAGCCGATCTCTATGCTTAAAGGCAGTTGCAGGTGTTCATGTTGAGTATAAAATAATGATGCAGGATTGGATATGTTTATACCTGCTGACCATTTATTAGTGATGTCCAGAATCAGGCCGACATCTGCCGAGATCATCCACAAGGCTGGCAGGGTCTGACAATAGTTACGGTAATGCAGGTTCAGGCTTATTCCTGCTTTTAGATCGGGCGTGAGTAAGTGTGCATAACCCAGCCTGGTGTCTGTCCATTGCAGGGTGTGATACCCGAAATAGCTTATTGATGAGGAAAAGCGTTTATTGTTGCTACCCCATCCTCCTGTAAGAGTTAGGAAATTGAGTTCTTTTATTAGAAAGCGACTTTCTGAGTGCAATCCAATTCTGGGTGTTTTTAAATATAGCAGTCCTGCCGTATTGGTTAATGAAGACCACAGGCCCTGGTTGAGTGACTGAATATTTGCCCGGGCGGCTGATATTGCGGGTGAAATGTTTAGATGTTGTGCTTTTCCTGCATAAAAAGGAATGCATAGCAACACCACCATACATGCTTTATTCATCTTTAAGGTTTATAAGGCAACATATGGCTAAGGGAGACCATAGTTGCCTGATTTATAAAATTATTCTTCGTATCCGGGCTCGCCTGGTTTTGGAGCGGTAAAACTGTATACAGTGCCTTCCATGATGTAACTTGGGAAATCTCCAAATCC
>CAZSGN010000165.1:4903-6477 GCA_964606415.1 uncultured Bacteroidales bacterium | reverse complement strand
GTTGAGGGTTGAGGGTTGAGGGTTGAGGGTTGAGGGTTGAGGGTTGAGGGTTGAGAAATGAGAAATGAGAAATGAGCTTTGAGTGTTGAGCGTGAGGGGCAAAAGGGAGCGGGGAAGATTATTTTTTAAATTTTGTGCTACTGAAGGTTTGAATTCTGATCAAAAATCACTATTAATTTCAGAGCGATTTTAGCGTGTGGCAAGTGAATTTTGGAAACCCTTACTAAGGTGTCTTTATAAAAATTCAAAATTGAATTACGATAAAAGGATGGGTTCTACTGTATATTTCGTGGGTATAATGAAAGGATACAGAAGTCAGAAGCTAAAATGTAGCGTTTTTAACAATGTAAAAGCATAGAACTACCTTCTTTCCTTTATTCTGTATTCTGACTCCTGTATTCTAATTATGAAAAGTATTTCCACTAAATTCGCAGTAGAACCAAAGGATGTAATTAAATTAAAAGTAAATTTATAGGCTAAGGGTTCACCGAGGTGGGCAACAAATACACAGATGCAACAAATTTCACTGATCCGCGTAAATCTGTTACATCCGCGTTATCTGCGTTCTATTTTATTAATTTCTTATTGTTTTAATGCAAGATTCAACATCCCAGATAAATTTATTCAATGGTCACATAATTTCCTTTTGTTCCATCAACAAAAACACCAATAACAGCCTTTTCTCCCGGCACAGGTTTAAATTCTATCGCAGCATATCCATCAGCCATCTCAATAATTTGGCTGTTATGGGGCGTTCCATAGTCAACAATTAACTGTCCACGGCCACTTAATTTAGAGAAATAAACCTCCTTACTAGCATCCAGGCAAGGAACACTATCATAATCATAAGCCTGAACGGAAATCAACAATTTATTTTCGGAGATACTATCCACATTGATATCCATATACCAAGGCGTTTTAGGCTTATTTGTGTAATACTTCATACTCATTTGATCTACCTCAGTAGCCTGTCCATCCACATAACCTTTTGCTTTCATCACATTTTCACCTTCCAGAAAAGGAATATGCCACTGCAGTCCTTGTGCAGGGAACTTATCTAAATCCCGTATTCTCATTCCCTGCGACTTTCCATTAAGCAACAGTTCAACCGAATCACAATTACTATATACACAAACCTCTTTTAACTCATTCTTTTTTCCATATCTTTTATTCCAGGAATGCGATTCGATATAGACAAAAGGATCATCACTCCAATAACTTTTAAACACATAAAAAGCATCTTTAGGCTTACCTGCGCGATCTGTCAATCCTTTTTGATTCATATAAGGGATAGGATTTTCCGGCCTCAGCGGAGTAGCAAAATCCTTCAATGCCCATTGGGCATTACCCGGAAACCAGTCAAGCCTTTCTGTTACATGCAAATGCCAGTCAAACAAATCAACAATATAATTCTCGCTCCAGTTCCCTTCAGAAGAGATACTTCTAACCGTGGTCTGATTCTCGGACTCAGACCACGCATCACCCGGCAGGACACCCTCTCCCGTAATTGGATTCTCTTCGTGCCGCCCGACATGACTCGATCCACCATACTCCATATGTAATAAACGAGGATA
>CAZSGN010000165.1:0-4893 GCA_964606415.1 uncultured Bacteroidales bacterium | reverse complement strand
CATTTCTGGCATCTTCAAGAGCATCCTTATAATTTTTATAAACACCGGCATACCAACCAGACCAAATCGAAGGAGAAAAAACATCAACAATATGCGCTCCCTCATAATATTTCCTGATAGCTGTCATACGATAAGGATCCATTTGATGAGTCAAATCATGCAAATGGGTCAGGAATTTATTAATCGAATCCTTATTTCCACCCCTTTCAAAATCCGGATCCCATCCAACCTCATTACCCAGTGACCAAAAAAAGATACTTGGGTGATTATAATTCTGAACAATCATCTCAACCAGTAACTGCTCAGTAATATTCTTCCATTTTTCACCCCCCATTCCACCACGGCACCAGGGCAATTCATCCCATACAATTAACCCAAGCTCATCACAAGCTTTATAAACTTCCGGATCCTGGGGATAGTGTCCCAAACGAACAAAATTACCCCCCATCTCCTTAATTAATTCCATGTCTTTCCAATGAATTGAATCCGGCAAAGCCCCGCCATAACCAGCATGTTCTTCATGCCGATGCGTACCCCGCAGCAAAAAACGTTCGCCATTTAAATAAAAAGCACCATGCTCATCAAAATGATACCACCTGTAGCCATAATTAACCTCTTCCTGATCCACAACAACATCCTCCTTATTTAAAATAGTCACACGAGCGCTATATAGATTTGGATGATCAGGAGACCATAATTCAGGATGCTTAAGAACAGGCATTTCTAAAGAAAGCGCTTTGTTGGCATTAATCATTTTTTCACGCGAATCCACCTCTTTGCCCTCAAAACGTAGCTGAACCCTGACTTTTAAATCCTTTGCATCCTCACTAAGCCCATCCACTTTAACATTGCAAAGAGTAGTAGCACTATCATGATGAACATCTGGTGTTGACACCTGTATATCAGCAATGTGTATTTCAGGCAACTGTTTCAACCAGACATCCCGGATAATTCCACCATATATAAAAAAATCAGATTTCTGCGAAGGAACAATACTCGGGTCATAAGAATTATCAACCTGCACCATTAACTCATTTTCCCCTTTTTTTAAATAATCAGTGATATCCATTTCAAAACCGACATACCCGCCAATATGGGTATCAACAAACTGTTGATTAACAAAAAGGCTTGTTGTAATATTACTCCCTTCGAAATAAATAAAAAAGCGGCCATCAAGATCTGAAACCCGGATTGTTTTTTTATACCAACTGGTATCTCTCCTATAACCAGGTGCAGGATCAACCGCATCAAAACGATTCCATGTATGAGGCACAGATACCACATCCCATTCAACAGAATCGTCGATATTTTGAATATCCCTTATCTGATCTTCTGTATACTGCCAATCACCAGACAATTTAACAAATTTTCTTTCTTTCGATTGCTCAATATTTCCACATCCGGCAAAAAGAAAAATGCCTAAAGCATAAATAAAATAATTCTTCAACATGAAAAACAAGATTAAAATTTGATTTGTAAAAATATAAAAGTTTGGTAAAAATCCTTATCAATAATTGAAAATACAAGAAAAATCAGGAATAATCTTCTGATGGTATAGTTTTTGTAAAAGAAAGAGAAGAAATCAGAAAAGAAACTCTTACTATTAAAAGCATTCATTATTTAAAAAAAAACATATATATTTTTTTTAGATAAGATATTTTTTTACTTTTGTTAACATACACATAGAATTCTAAGAATCAATAAAAACAAACAACATGAAAAAGATCAATTTGTTCCTCGTTGCAATTGCATTTGCTGGTTTTATCTTCACAAGTTGTGGAGACGGCACCAATGAAAAAGTTCAAGAAGCAGCAGATGCTGCAGAAAAAGCAGTAGAAGAAGCTCAGGAAGAAGCAACAGCTGCAGACACAGCTTCTCTTAAAGAAGAAAAAGAGAAAAAAGCTGATGATGATTCAAAAAAAGATGAATCTCGTGACTAGCATTGTTAAAACAAACTAAAAACAAAAAAAAGCTATTTTTATTAAATAGCTTTTTTTGTTTTTAGTTTATTATTAATTATTCTTACTCTTCGTCCATTTTGGCCATCATCTCATCAGTTACATCCAAATTATGATAAACATTCTGGACATCATCAAGATCTTCAAAATCATCAATGATTTTGAGAATTTTCAATCCATCCTCAACAGATAATTGAGCATAATCATTAGGAATTCTTTTTAATTCAGCATTCTCAACCTCTACCTTTAATTCTTCAAGTTTTTTCTGCATGTTCCCAAAATCTTCCAGGGAAGTTGTCAATATAAAATAATCATTTTCCTCTTCAATATCTTCCAATCCGGCATCAATAATCTCCAATTGAAAATCTTCAGCGTTAATATCCTTTTTAGGTACCATAAACACGCCCTTTCGCTCAAAAAGAAAACTCAGTGACCCATTCGTGCCAAGATTCCCACCACGTTTATTAAAAACCGATCTCACATCTGAGACCGTTCGATTATTATTGTCCGTAAGGCATTCCACAAAAACAGCAACACCATTTGGCAAGTAACCTTCAAAAGTAACCTCCTCATAACTAGTCGAATCCTTATCCCCTTTTTTTAACAACCGTTCGATATTATCTTTAGGCATATTCACCCCTTTGGCATTAGCAACAGCCATCCTAAGCCGGGGATTCATCTCAGGATCATTACTCCCTCCTTCTTTAATGGCAATCTGAATTTCTTTTGATACCCTGGCAAACATTTTTGAACGTTTGGCATCCAACGCTCCTTTCTTTCTCTTAATTGTTGACCATTTACTGTGTCCAGACATAAATCATCTTTTTTCAATTATTAATCACTATTCTTAATAAATCATCATTTTTTTTTCAGACGAAACCCTATTGTCCTCGATAATTCTGATAAAATGACAAAATAAAAAGGTGGAAATTTAATACTTCTCTACACCAAATATAATTTCTTGTTAATTTTGATGACTGAAAAGCGGGACAAAGATAATCTTTTTTAAAAAACAAAACATGACCATTCTCAATCCGAAAATATATATAGAAACTTACGGTTGCCAGATGAATGTCAGTGACAGTGAAGTTGTCGCAGGCATATTGCAACAACAGCAATATCAACAAACTGCAAGCCCTGAAGAAGCAGATGCCGTGCTGATCAACACATGTGCGATAAGAGACAATGCTGAACAACGCATTCACGGGCGCATTGATTTTTTCAATGCGCTCAAACAAAAGAATCCGGATCTTGTTATTGGCATAATCGGGTGCATGGCCGAACGTATAAAAGGTGAATTATTTAAAAAAGGAGTATCGCTGATCGCTGGCCCTGATGCATACCGGGAACTACCACGGCTACTTAGTGAAGCATCAGAAGGCAAGTCTGCCATCAACACCGAATTATCCAAAGAAGAGACCTATGCCGAACTGGAGCCTGTCCGGACCAATCCGGAAGGCATAACAGCATTTGTTTCCATCATGCGCGGATGCAACAACTATTGTTCATACTGTGTCGTTCCATACACAAGAGGCCGGGAAAGAAGTCGCGACCCTAAGACCATCATTAAAGAAATCCAGGATATATTCAAAAAAGGAGTGCGCGAAATAACCCTCCTGGGACAAAATGTCAATAGTTATCAGTGGAAAACAACCAGTGAAAGCATTGAATTCCCAGACCTTATCAAGTTGGTTGCAGAAGTTGATCCGGCGCTAAGAATACGTTTTGCCACCTCACATCCTAAAGATATATCAGATAAATTAATCCAGGCTATTGCCGATCACCCTAACATCTGCAAAAGCATTCATCTTCCTGTACAATCCGGGAGCAGTCGTATTTTAAAGAAAATGAACCGCAAATATGATCGTGAATGGTACCTAAACAGGATCAACATGATCAGAAAAAACATTCCCGGGTGTGGAATTACTACCGATATAATAACCGGTTTTTGTGGAGAAACTGAACAAGATCATCAGGAAACACTGGATTTAATGAAATCAGTTGGATACGACACTGCTTACATGTTCAAATACTCAGAACGTCCCGGGACTTATGCCGCCGAGCATTTCAAGGATGATGTTCCCGAAGAAGTCAAAAAACAAAGATTACAGGAAATTATCCAACTTCAGAATAAACGCTCGGCAACAAACAACCAAGATGATATAGGAAAAACCTATGAAGTGCTGATAGAAGGCGACTCCAAAAAATCGGCAAATGAATTTGCCGGAAGGACCACGCATAATAAGGTTGTTGTTTTTCCAAAAGGACCATATCAAAAAGGAGATTATGTAAAGGTCTTTATCGAGAAAGCTACCTCTGCCACTTTAATCGGCAAACTCAGTCAATAATACCACATTTATAGAAACCCCAATTAATTGGCACAGTTTTAGTAGGAATTAAAATAATTTTGGTATTTTTGTACCGTATTGTTAAATTAAAATATGATAACTATGGCTTTCAATTTAATGGAATTACCGTACAGCTACGATGCGCTTGAGCCCTATATTGATGCACAAACAATGGAAATACACCACAGCAAGCATCATGGAGCATACACAACAAAGCTCAATAACGCAATAGCGAACACCCCCCTGGACAACATGTCCATCGAAAATATTTTGGCAGAAGTATCGAAACATCCGGTTGGTATTCGCAATAATGGTGGAGGTTACTACAACCATAACCTGTTTTGGCAAATGATGTCACCAAACGGAGGCGGAGAACCTTCAGGAGATATCGCTAAAGCTATAAATGATGCATTTGACTCATTTGAATCTTTCAAAAATGAATTCACCAATGCAGCAATAAGTAGATTTGGTTCTGGTTGGGCCTGGCTATATGTAAACAAAGCAGGGGAATTAGAAATCGGATCACCCCCTAACCCGGACAATCTCCTTATGGCTTTTAGGTACATCAAAGCGCAAAAATTACGCTT
>CAZSGN010000164.1:0-6488 GCA_964606415.1 uncultured Bacteroidales bacterium | reverse complement strand
CATATCTACCCACCATTGCCCGGGATCGTCGCTTAGTGATTCCTGGCAGGGATCCGTTTCTTTCCACCATGCTTGTGTGACGGGATCTGCAGCAATGCTTTCCATGTCATGCTGAAGATCATCACCCGTGTATTCCATATAACCAAATAAATATTGATCCTTATAGAGAAAGATCGAATAATTCTGCAGATTAGCCTGTTCAATAGCCTTAATAACACCGGGCCAGGGATTGGCGTGTAGCTCTTTGTAATAAGCAAGTTTATCGGGCTTCACCCTGATCACCTGCCCAAACTTTTGTTTAACAGGTATTTCATCACGGGGAGGCACATCAAAAAACACACGCTCTGCTTTCTCCCATGATAAGTCTTGAAGAGGCAAATAAAGATAACGGTTAAAAAAATCACCTTTTTTTAAATCTTCGATGGCATCTTCTCTTCCCTCAAAATAAAAAAAGAAAAATTGCTGCCAATAAAAAACGCAGATATGATGAATATTGAACTGTCCCAGGTGTTTTTCAATTTCCTTCCGGTTTTGATTTAACCTGGATTTTATTTCATGCGAAAACGCTTCATCTGCCATAGCGATGTAAGCAAATGTATTATTATTGGGCTCACTCATTGCCTTCGTTCAATTTTAAAAACCGTTGGTAAACAGGCTCATAAATACTTTTTTCTACCTGTGGCTTAACGAAACGAAAACCATAATCAACAGCTTTTCTTGCTTCTTCAGCAGATGAGTAAATTCCGGCACCACTCATAGCAAACAATGCCGCCCCTAACACAGTAGTTTCTGATTTATCAATGATTTTAATGGGTACTCCCAGCATATCGGCCCGGATCTGGTTCCATAACCTGTTTTTAGCACCTCCACCCACCACAATCAATGATTCTGTTTTAAAACCACCGGCTTCTTCCAGAATAGATAGATGATGCTTTAACTTACACACCATCGACTCTAAAACAGCACGATATATTTGTCCCCGTGTCGTATCCATTTTAAGCCCGGTAATCGTTCCCTGGCTATCATTCGATTTCTCAGCAAAAAAAGAAGGATTTACAGTAACGCCACCAGCGCCTGGCGACACCTCTTCGCCTTCAGCAATCATGATATCATAAATATTACTTTGCTCCTTTTCCTTATCATAAAATAATTTTTTAAACCATTCCAAAACGCCGGAAGCAACCCATTGGCAGCCCGGATTATAAAGGCCCGGCACAGGATCATATTCTATGGTGATGCCGCGGTCAAGAATATCAGGGGTTGTGCTAAACTGTTTTGAACGCACCATCAGGATCTCCCATGTTCCGGTACTAACCACCGGCACATCCTCATCAGCCCCGGAACCAAATATCGCATACTGTGTATCATGTCCTGTCGCAATCACGGGCACATCAACAGGGATGCCTGTATGGCGGGAAGCCTTGTCTGTTACTTTGCCTACCATTTCACCTGGTTCAACCTGGTTAGGGAAAACCGTTTGATCAACATGAAATAAATCAAGCAGCTGATCAGAAAAATCACGCTTATTCAAATCTGTAAGCATTGAAGTACCGGCCATGGTTTTATCTGTACAAAACTGGCCTGAAAGGTAATAGATAAAAATAGAAGGAATAAAAACCCAGTAATCCATTTTATCAAGCACATCAGGGCGGTTCTCTTTAAACCAGGCAAAATAAGAAATGGTATTAAAATTAAAAGGCTGCACCCCGGTAATTCCAAAAAGCTCCTTTAAAGGAATATACTTATCAATATTATTCATGACAGGCACCGTCCGTTCGCATTGCCAGGAAATAACCGGATATACCATCTCTCCTTCTTTGGTCATAGGAGCGCCATTCACACCGAAAGTCGTCACTGTAACAGCAGCAATCTTAGCAGGGTCAACCTGGGCCATCACCTCCCTGGTTGTCGTTGCCAGCTTATCCCAAATCTCTTTAACATCCCATATCCTTCCGCCATCCATTTCAGGATCGGGTTGTGTGTTATTGGGCATGCTATGCATGGCTACCAGTTCTCCTTTAGCATCAACAGCCACAGTCCGCACATTTGTGGCGCCACAATCCATTACCAGGACAATTTTATCACTCATATTATCATATTTTGTGTAAAGAAAATATCACTTTTTCGAAAAATTGTTCTAGAATCCGTAAAGCGGGCCATAATTCTGGCAGGCCCTGTAATCCGCCCCTTCAGTATCCATACCAAAAGCGGCCCAGGCACTGGGACGATAAATTTTATCAGGATCAACATTGTGCATACAAACAGGAATGCGTAACATAGAAGCCAGCGTCATAAGGTCTGCGCCAAAATGGCCATACCCAAAAGCTCCATGATTAGCTCCCCAGTTTGCCATAACAGAATAAACATCCTTAAAAGCACCTTTACCTGTTAACCTGGGGACAAACCAGGTTGTAGGCCATGTTGGATTCGTACGCTGGTCAAGCTTGTCATTAATATCCTTAGGCAGTTCGACAGTATGGCCTTCGGCGATTTGGAGCACTGGGCCTATACCTTTAATGATATTGATTCTGGACATTGTTACAGGCATCCCTCCCTGGGTAAGGAAAGTAGAAGAGTATCCTCCACCCCGGAAATATTCAGTTACTGCAGGCCCCCAGGTTGTATGATCAATGCATTTTTGCACCTCCTCTTCACTAATCTCCCAATAAGGTTTCATCGCGGGTTTCCCATCAACTTTTTGCTGGCCGGTTCCATCCAAAGCAGAGGGGCCTGAGTTAATCAAATGGATCACACCATCAGCGGCATTGGCAGGCAGGTCTTTGCCTGCAACACGGCGAACAGCTTCCGGGCTCCAGTAAGTTCTGACATCGGAAAAAACTTGTGCAGTACCTGTTATCAAATGTCCAAAGAGCATCGCTACCCCGTTCAGTGAATCATTCTCTGTGGCAAGCATAAAAGGCTGACGAATGCCATTCCAATCAAAAGAAGAACATAATATGGCTTCCATAAAATCACCATTAGGGAAATGGTCCGTCCATTGACGTTGTCCCTGGAAGCCTGCCGCGATAGCATTATGTCCGAGGGCTTCTTCACCATAGCCCAGCTCAGCTAAACGTGGGTTACCAATCATCAAATCACGGGCGATCATCGTCATTTTAACAACAAACTCCCATATTTCATCTTTTTCCTGACGTGTTTTCTGTTGCCCGGGTGGATTGGTATCTTCATCTTCTTTTATATTCTTGCGAACCCAATCAATGGCTTTTTTAAATTCCTCCGGGTCATATATCTCCTCATTAACACGGCGGGTAAACTCTGACATATCAACATATTCATTCCGCATACCCAGATACTCCTGGAAGAAATCATCCTTGACAATAGAACCGGCAATCCCCATGCTCACGCCTCCCATGGAAAGATAGGATTTACCACGCATAGTAGCGACAGCGATGCCTGTCCTGGCAAAACGAAGCAATTTTTCCTTCACATCATCAGGAATCGTATTATCACCTGCATCCTGCACATCTTTGCCATAAATACCAAAAGCAGGAAGTCCTTTTTGGCTGTGCCCGGCCAGAGCAGCTGCCAGATAAACAGCCCCGGGGCGCTCTGTTCCATTAAAGCCCCATATAGCCTTGGGAACATGAGGGTCCATGTCAATGGTTTCACTTCCATAACACCAGCAAGGCGTTACAGTTAATGAGACACCAACACCTTCGCGCCTGAATTTATCAGCCGTCGCCGCAGCCTCAGCTACTCCGCCAATGCAAGAATCAGCAATAACGCATTCAACCGGGCTGCCATCGGCATGTCGTAAATTTGAGCTTAAAAAATCAGCAGCCAACTGGGCCAGGTTCATTGTTTGATCTTCAAGTGATTCCCGGACTCCTCCGCGTCTTCCATCTATTGCAGGCCTGATGCCAATTTTTGGAAGTTCTCCTTGTAAACGATTGCCTGATTGATTTGTATTCATAAGATTTTTTTTATATTATAATTACAAGCTACTCCATATTTTTTGCAGCATAAATGTAGAAAATTTTTTGAAGAGTACCAACCCAAAAAACTATTGACTAATATATAAAGAGAACAGGTAACTTCAAATGTTCACTTAATCACTACGTGAACTGATCAACTGTATCCCAGGCCCTTTATCCATTCAATATGTCATAAGCCAGGCGCCGGGCTTCCTGGTCAGATTCAATATAACATTCAATCTTAGGATCTGCAATAAAAGAAGCTTTCTGCATTGTTTTTTCGATAATATCCGGCATTTCCAGGAATGTCACCCGGTCCTTTAAAAAAGCGTCAACCACAATTTCATTGGCTGCATTCATTATACATGGCATATTCCCGCCTTTATTCATAGCTTCGTAGGCAATAGCCAGATTCCGGAATTTATTGGTATCTGGTTTCTCAAAATCAAGTGAAGGATAATCCCAAAAGCTAAATCTTTTAAAATCGGATAATAAACGTTTCGGGTAAGAGAAAGCATACTGAATCGGTAATTTCATATCAGGAAGGCCCATTTGTGCTTTGATAGAACCGTCCTCAAATTGAACAACCGAATGAATAATGGACTGGGGATGAATAACTACTTCAATTTGACCGGGAGCGACATTAAAAAGCCATTTGGCCTCTATCGCTTCCAGTCCCTTGTTCATTAAGCTTGCCGAGTCAATTGTAATTTTATTACCCATATCCCAGTTAGGGTGATTCAGTGCTTCCTGGCGGGTAACATGCTTCATCTGCATCAATGACTTCTCTCTAAAAGGGCCGCCGGAAGCCGTTAATCCAATTTTTTCAATACCATTATTGCCCTCCCCGACTAAACACTGAAAGATAGCTGAATGTTCAGAATCGACGGGTATAATGGGTGCTTTATGTTGCCTTGAAAGATTCTGGATCAGTTCGCCGGCAACAACAAGTGTTTCTTTATTAGCAAGGGCAATTCTCTTACCTGACTTAATGGCTTCGATAGTAGGTTCCAGGCCGGCAAAACCCACCATTGCAGTCAGGACAATATCAACCGAATCCATGGACATAATCTGGATTACTGCTTCCCTTCCGGCAAAAACTTTAATCATATCCTCATCCAGGGCATCCTTCAATTTGAAGTAATGTTCTTCATTCGCAATAACAACATGATTAGGTTGTGTTTTCCTGGCCTGCTCAATCAGCAAATCCACATTGTTCCCGGCAACCAGGGCTTCCACTTCAAAATCTTCGGGAAAGGCTTCAATAACCTCTAAGGCTTGTTTGCCTATTGATCCCGTTGACCCCAGTAATGCAATACGTTTACGTGCCATAAAAATTAAAAAATAATATAATCTTCGGGATCCAGGGCATTGCCATTATGCCACAATTCGAAATGAAGATGAGGGCCGGTTGTTATTTCACCGGAATTACCGACAATGGCAATAGCCTCTCCAGCATCTACCCGTTCGCCGGTGTTCTTAAGTAAATTGGCATTATGTTTATAAGTACTAAGAATATTATTTTTATGCAGGATCTGGATCACATAGCCTGTTTCCAAAGTCCAGTCGGCCATCACAACGATCCCTTCTAATACAGCTTTAACCACTTCACCTGCACCAGCTACGATATCGGTTCCATAATGATTGTTAGCCGGATCAAAAGCATTGGTGACGACTCCTTTTAAAGGTGTAAAGAAATGAATTTGATAAAGCCCGGGATTGTCCTCCGGCTTTTGGCTCATTGAAAGGCTGAACTGTTCCTCATCCTCTATACGCTTACGCAACAAAGAATCACTTTTAGACCGCTCAAAATTGGCATGCGTTCGATCTAATTGTTCCTGGCCTTTTGATTTTACTGACCGGGGGATTTCACCAACGAGTATCTGGTTAATATTATCAAGATATTGTTGTCTATAAGACAAGGAACGCTGAAGGGAATCGAGTTTCATCGAATTCTGTACAATATTCCGCCTGATATTCCCATCAGGATAGCCAGGAATATATTCTCGAAGAGAGGTGAATGCAATTAATAAAGTAACACCTACAATTAAAAGCAAGACAAAGCTTCCTGTTATCATAAAAAGGTTTAACCGGGATAAGCGAAATTGAAGCACCTCCTCAAAAGTATTGTCATTATAAATAATGAGGCGGTACTTATCCCGGATCCGACGAAGAAAACTCCTTTTTTGTTTAGCCTGAGCCATTAAACCATGTTCTTAATGAATTAACAAAGATATAAATTTGTTGGTATCTTTTTTAGTGTTTATTTATTGTTTTTTTATTTGCCCGTTTATTGACATTGCCGTTAATTTTGAATGACTCAAGTTTCGCAATAACTTATAAAATACTAATTATTAAGGCTGTACATATTAAAATGCAAAGCTAAATTATTGATTTCATGCTATTTAAATAATCTATTTATATAATAACACATTTGTCCGAACATTTTGAAAAATAATAAGGGTTTAAGAATTAAAACCCTGAAAATCAATATTATAATTTTCGAATTTAGTCAAAATTCACAAAACCTTTTATTGAAATTAATCAATAATA
>CAZSGN010000163.1:0-6518 GCA_964606415.1 uncultured Bacteroidales bacterium | reverse complement strand
ATATCTGGGTGAAAACCAAGAATGATATGAGTTCATGGGATTTCTTTGATAAAGTATTAAACGAAGCGAATGTTGTCGGTACTCCTGGTGTAGGTTTTGGCCCGGCCGGTGAGGGTTATTTCAGGTTTTCTGCCTTTGCAGACAGGGATAATGTTCATAAAGCAATGGACAGGCTTAAGCAGGGGGATTTTTAATTTTTTTTTACGGGGAAAGATTTATGAGAATAGGATTTGATGCTAAGCGTGCTTATTTAAGTGCTTCCGGATTGGGGTGTTATAGCCGGAACCTTATTAAAGGCTTGGGACGGTTTTATCCCGGGCATGATTTGTATTTGTATACACCCAGGATAAATGATGATTTGATGAAATTAAGGGGGAGCCAGTATTACCCCAGGGAGCCTGATGGTGTATTTAATAATCTTTTCCCGGGTTATTGGCGGCTCCAGAATATTTCTGCAGATCTTGAACATGATTCAATTGATCTTTTTCATGGTTTAAGCAATGAATTGCCGTTTTCTTTAAAGCGAAAAGGGATTAAATCCGTGGTGACCATCCATGATTTGATTTTTATTCATCATCCACAGTATTATAAGCCGCAAGATCGCGAGATGTATTTAAGAAAGACCCGGAAAAGTTGTCAAAATGCTGACCGGATTGTGGCTGTGAGTGAACAGACTAAAAAAGATCTTTCTGAATATTTTAATCTTTCTCCTAATCTTATTGATGTTGTTTATCAGGGGTGCAATCAGTCTTTTACACATATTGTGAATGATGAGGCACGGCAACGTCTGAGGGAGATTTATGCCTTGCCTTCAGAATATTTATTGTATGTGGGAAAAATTGAAAAACGGAAGAATCTCCTTGGTCTTTTAAAAGCCCTCAGTCTGGGTAAATCAAACATACCACTTGTTGTTGTGGGGAAACCATCAACATATATAAAACAGATCAAACAATTTATTATAAAGAACAAAATGGCAAATGTTTTTTTCCTGACGGAAGTGCCTGAAGAGCATTTGCCAGGCTTATATCAAATGGCTACCAGTGTTGTTTTTCCTTCCTTATACGAAGGTTTTGGTATTCCGGTTATTGAAGGCCTTTGTTCGAGGGTGCCTGTGATCACATCTAATGGCGGAAGCTTGAAAGAGGCCGGAGGGAATGCTGCATATTATATTGATCCTGAAAATCCGGAAGAAATATATTCTGCTATTGATAAGGTGATACATGATGATGATCTCCGGTCGGATATGGTCAATAAGGGTATTGAATATGCTCAGCAGTTTTCACTGGCAAATATGGCAGAGGGAATGATGAAGGTTTATGAAAAATCTTTCCGGGTATAGCTTTTTTGTTCAGGATGATTGATATATGCAAATGAAAGAAGATATAAAAAACAGTTTGGAAGTTCTTAAAACAGGAGGGGTTATTCTTTATCCAACGGAAACCATTTGGGGTCTTGGGTGTGATCCCACTAACGAAAAGGCAATAGAACGTGTTTATAGCATTAAAAAACGAGTTGATTCCAAAAGCTTACTGTTGCTTGTTGATCATGAGGGACGGATTCCTTCGTATGTAGACCAGGTACCGGATATTGCCTGGGACTTATTGGATGCGGCTGATCAGCCTTTGACATTAATTTATCCCGGGGCGAAGCATTTGTCTGGGAAATTGATTGCCGATGATGGCTCTGTTGGTATTCGTGTTACAACAGATGATTTTTGTCAGCAATTGATAAGCCGTTTTCGTAAACCCATTGTATCCACCAGTGCTAATATTAGTGGGCAAAATGCTCCTGTATGTTTTATGGATATTGATGAGGAAATTAAGACGCAGGTTGATTATGTCGTGGAATGGCGGCAAAATGAAAAACCCCGTAATGCCAAAGCTTCATCTATCATTAAGTTGGGTTCTGGTGGGCAGGTGCAGATTATTAGGAAATGATTACTTTTGCTTAAGTTGGACGATATGAGTAAAGCGAAATAGCATTTAACTCAGGAGATTCGATTTTTATACTGTTACCTGGGTTAAGCTGATTAAAATTTATTTGAATGGAATTATTTATTATTGGCTTCACGGGCAGTGGAAAATCGACTTTTGGCCGGTTACTTGCTAAAAAATTGAGATATAAATTTCTTGATCTTGATAAGCTTATTGAAGAGAGAGAAGGGCAAACGGTGCAGGAGTTATATAAAAATCTTGGTAATGAAGCATTTCGTGCTATTGAAGCTGATGTTTTAAGGAGTTTGAAAGGTTTGGATTATGATGTTATTGTTGCAACTGGGGGAGGCACACCGTGCTATCATAATAATATGACATGGATGAATCAGCAAGGCGTTACTATTTATCTTCAGGCCTCTGCTCCCTTGTTAATTGGACGCTTAAGGCAGTTTCAAAATAAACGGCCTATTGTGCAATTTGATTCGGATGAGGAATTGAAAAATTCTATTTATAATCGATTGGAGGAAAGAAGGTCATATTATGAAAAGGCTCAACTTTTTCTTGATGCAGCACGCCCGGATCCTGATGAAGTAAAGGGCTTTTTAAACCAAAATTATGAATGCCATTTTTGATTTATCCAGTAAAGGGGAAGGGCAGTAGCCAGGGTTATGGCTGCTGCTAAGCCATGAACTGGCTCAGAAATGATCAGAAAGGCCATCATCCAACCAGTAATTAGCAGGAAAAATATTTGGACGAAGGGATAGCCGGGTGACTGGAAATGCTTTGTTTTATTTTGACCTGTTTTTTTTCTTAATCTGAATAATGTAGCAACAGTTACAAATGATGAAAGTGTAAGAATGAACCCGCTATATAAGACAATGTCCCTGAATGTAGAAGTTATGATCATGATAATTATGATGCATGCCTGGATCAGTAAAGCCCTCCGGGGAACTTTACCTAAGGAGGTTTTACCCAGGAAGGAGAAAATTTTTATGTCTTCTCCCATTACCCTGGTAACCCTGGCTCCCGACCATACCATTGAGCTAATGGCGGAAATGAGGCCAAAACCGATTAAACCACCCATGAATATCCCTCCCTCATCGCCAAATACATATTTTGCTACATGATAACCTACCTCTTCTTTACCTTTTAAAACTGATGGGGGTGTTGAGTATAGGAAAAGGGCATTTAATAAGATATATAATATGGTAACAATTAATGTTCCTCCAATGAGTGCGCGGGGAATATTACGCTGTGGTTGTTTTATCTCGTCAGCAATGTATATTGCTGCATTCCATCCGCTGTATGAATACATTACATAAACCAAAGCAATAGCAAAAGGGAGGGTGAATACAGGCTGGAATTGTTCACGGCTAAGTTCGAAAGAAAGCCCCCTGGATTCTGCAAGAGCAAAACCGCTTAAAATGAATGTGGCAATAAGGAGTAACTTTAGGGAGGTGAAAATTTTTTGAAATTGTGAGGCAGAACGAAGATTAGTCAAATGGACCAGTGTAACGATGCCCACGATCATTAGCGCAATGCCTTTTTCTGTCCATGGTTGGGGTTCTATCAGAGTGAGTGCGGAAAGGGTGCTTTTAAAGTAAGCACCTACTGCAATTGATGATGCAGCAACAGGTGCTGCAAAACCAACCGTGATCGATATCCATCCGGCGATGAATCCTGCAAGCGGATGTATTAATTGGGTTAAGAGATGATATTCGCCTCCCGATCGGGGCATGGCAGAGCTTAACTCGGCATAAGACAGGGCTCCGGCTAAGGCTGTTAATCCACCTAAAAGCCATACCAATAAAATAGACCAACTATGTGTAAGGTTCATTAATTGATACCCCAGGGTTGTAAATACTCCTGTCCCTATCATGTTGGCAATAACCAACATAATAGCGGTATTTAGCCCGATGGATAGGTTGTCTTTTTTCAAGCTTTTTTCTACAAGCAAAGGCAAAAATCAGTCCAAAAATTATTTAATTCTGGTGTTTGATGCCAATAACAAGAATATCATCATTTTGTTCCGCATCTTTGGTCCATTCTTCAAACGCCCGGGCAAGGGTGTTTTTTTGTTCGGAAAGGGTTCACTTCATAATCAGAATATGCGTTTTTTTCAGGGTTTTGGACAGTGATGACACCAAGTCTCTCTTCTTTGATGGTGAGGGGCATGTAAATGAATGATTGCCGTTTGTCCGGCTCAACATCAAATAATTGTTTTGTAAAATGCCGGGGCTCATGTTGGCCTAAGCGGTTAGACGAAATCTCCTGTTGGTTGTTAAATGAATAAATAACCCAGTAATATTCATTCTTCATTGGCAAAAAACCTTTTTTTACTGAATTATTGGTGTCAATCCCAAATAATTTTAATCCGTCTTTACGTTTACTGTATAAAGCTATAGCAAATATGCCTGCTTCCATGAGTTGATTAAGATGCTGGTAACTTTTCAGAATGACATCATGGAGGTTTAATGATGAGAGAATATCCTGCCCCATTTCCGATAATATCCTTAGATCATTCTCCTTTAATTTTTTCATGTTGAGTGCTTCTTCCTCCTGTACCTCTTTGGTCATATCTTCTCCCTTTTCTCTTTTACAAATTCAGATACCAAATCGCATTTTCTTTCTTTTACGATTAATCTGGATTTCTGCTTCGCTTCATATCCCTTGCCGCAAGCATCTGCTTGTGGCTTTATGAGCCGGTAAGTGTAATAGCCACAAGCGGGCGCTTGCAGCAGGGAGGGGCTTAGGCTTTGTTTTTTAATTCATCAATGGTTTTTTTCATCTCAGAAACTTCTGCGCTTAGTTTATGGATACCGATGTCATTAGGATCGGGAAGGTTAAAGCTGATGTAGCCGACTGCTTTCCATACATCAATAACTTCATCAATTTTTACAGTAAAAGGGTCATAAGCCGGATTATCTGATTTGCAGATGATTTCCTGTGCTTCTTCTATCCTGTTATATAATCTTTTATAAACAATCCCTTCGTTTAGTGTTACCAGGATGTAAGCCTGGTTGTCTTTAATCGTATGCCAGTCCTGGATATATTCGGAGAGGATGTATGCGCCATCCGGCACCGGATCCATGCTGTCTCCTCTTATTTGAAAGGCTCTGTATGTTCGATCCCCGGGCATTTCAGGCAGGGGGACGGAGAACTTTGGTAATGATTCAACATATTCCGGATCGGCATAGCCCGTTAAATAACCTGCAGAGGCTTTTGCCGGCACAACGGTAACTAATTCATGATCATCACGGTCTACAATGGTTGAAAGAATTCGTAAGCCGCTGCCTTTTATGTCTTTACTTTTCTTTTGATCAGGCAAGCCTAATGAGAAATCATGGTCCAGCAGTTCATCAAGGTCTGTTTCGAAATAATGGGCCAGTGCCTGAAGGGCTGGTAGCTTGGGTGCTGCCCGGTCTTCTTCATAAGATCCTAATACGGCCCGGTTAACACCTATTTTATCGGCAAGTTCACTTTGAGTCAAACCCTTTGATTTGCGGAGGTAGCGAATATTTTTGCTAAGAAAATTAGACATAAATGCTAATTAAATTTGTAAAATCAATTTTATTTTGCATATTTGTTTACAAATTTAGCAAAATGATCAGTTTCACCAACTTTTGCCAAGTTTATTTGCAAACATTAAATGGAATCACATGATAATTTTTGTTTATGATCACTCATTTGACGGTCTTTTGACAATGATTTACGAATCTTTTCTTTTTCAGAAAAGGCCAGATCAGATCATCCCTGTTAAAAGATATACCGGTGAACTTTTTGGTACTGTGTATCATATTAATACTTCTGCCGGGAAAGCGGATACGGTATGGGAAGAAATAAAAAAACGAACCGGTACAGCTCAGGCTGACCAATATTATTATGCTTTTCTTTCTCATGAAGAAAACATTGAAATGGCTCTTTTTAATGTGCTTGCTGAGGTATTGGATATGGAAATGAACATTCCTGCCCGTTTGCGATCGAATAAAAAAATGATCAGCCGAATGGCGGGGAAAGTTGAAGATGAGGTGAAAAAGGTCATTCGTCTCACAAAATGGCATCAGACAACGGAGCATATTCTTTTCAATAGCATTGCACCTTATTTTAATATTTTATCTGTTGCAGCTAATTATTTTTATAAAAACAGTCCCGATCAACGATGGATTTTGTATGACCGGAGCCGTGATTTTGGCTATTATTTTAATTTTAAACATTTATCCAGGATTTATTTAAATTCAGAAGTGCTTGATAATAAGACCAGTGAAATAGCTCAGCAAGCCATAATTAAAGAACGTGGGCAAGTAGCTCAATTTCTTTTGCGGCAAAAAATGGGTAAATCAATGATTAATCTTGATTTTCAAATCGTATCGAGTCGGTTTTGGTCCTTAATGCCTGAAAATGTATTTAACTAAAGCCTGTTGATAAAGACCACCTATTTCGCTATGTTGCTTTTGAAAAATCAGAACTTCTGATCCTACTGTTGTGAATCAATAACTTATGAAAGCATAAAAACAATTTATAATGTCGTGAAATTGTATCGTTTTATCTTGAATCATTTATTCAATGATGATATTTTTTAAGCGA
>CAZSGN010000162.1:0-6521 GCA_964606415.1 uncultured Bacteroidales bacterium | reverse complement strand
CAATATTTAAACTACATTTAAACTACATGTACAACAATATTTTAACAATTTTAAACGTGGTGAAACAAAACATTTAACCATTAAAATAAGAGTAGAACCTTTTAGAAAGAGCTATTTTATTTAGAGATTGTCAGCTCCTGTCTGTTGTCTTATGGCTCTTATCTATTGCTCACGTTTTTTCTGCGAACATAGGCAGGGCGATTCGGATAGTCGTTCCTTTTCCTGGTTCAGAGTGGAGCACATAGATTTTCCCGTTGTGGTACTGTTCAATAATCCGTTTTGATAACGAAAGCCCGAGGCCCCAGCCTCTTTTTTTTGTTGTATAACCCGGTTTAAAAATGGTCTTGTGCTTTGATTTTTGTATGCCTTTCCCGTTATCAGAAACATCAATATAGATTCTTTTTTTATTAGGTGTGATATTGATTTTGATTTCCCCGGATCCTTGTAAAGAATCATAGGCGTTCTTGCAAATGTTCTCTAATACCCATTCAAAAAGATCTGTATTAAGTGGAACAATAATGTTTTTGACCTGGTTGCTCATCTCAAAATGTATATTGGACGAGAATCGCTTATTGAGATATTCCTGCACATTTTTAATGACAGGCTGAATGGATTGCGCTTTTAAATTTGGTTTTGAACCGATTTTGGAGAACCTTTCTGTGATCTTTTCAAGACGATTAATATCATCCTGCATCTTATTGACAAGTTCGGGTTCAACTTCTTTTATTTTCATTAATTCGATCCATGCCATCAAGGATGAGGTGGGTGTTCCTAGTTGGTGTGCGGTCTCTCTGGAAAGACCTACCCATACCTGGTTTTGCTCTGCCCTGCGTGATATGCTGAAGGCATAATAAGAAATCATGATAAAAATAAGAATGACGGCTAATTGGATGTATGGATAATAAGATAATTGGGTCAGAAGGGTTGAATCCTTATAATAGATATAGTTTTTTTTATCTTCTCCCAGGTCAATAATTATTGGCTCTTGTTTTTGTTTCATGAGCTCGAGTTGATGCTGCAGGTATTTTTCATCATTACTCCGTGTACTGTCCAGGTTTCGGTGAGAAATAAAGTGGCCGTCATCATCCATAAGGATGACGGGGACCGTTTCATTATCACGTATGATCTTAACGAGGAAATCAATATCCTGATTGGCACTTTCCTGGCTTCCAAGTTGGCGTGTGGCTTCTGCCCACAGCTTTACCTTTTTTCTTTCTTCAGAAGAAATCTTTTTAACAAGCTGATTGGTGTAATATAATGATCCTGCACCAATTAATATGGCAAAGAAGAGAAGTAATGATTTCCAAATTTGTTTCCTTGAATAAATATTATTACCCATTATATATTCTTATTAAGATTGGTTTAAGTATAACAGCATTATTGTCCAGGCAACGAACAACGAACAAAGAACAAAGAATCCGTCAGTGGACGGACAGGCAAAGAACAAAGAATCCGTCAGTGGACGGACAGGCAAAGAACAAAGAACAAAGAACAACGAACAAGGAACAAAAAACAAACGTACGCAGCGGTATTTTAATTATGTTAATTCAGCAATCTTTATTCATCATCCCACTGGAATTGCATTTCGGGTTCGTCCTGCTCTTTTTTTTCTTCGTTGTCCGTTTGTCCACTGACGGATGTTTGATCTGGTGATTCTTTTTGCTCCGGATTTTCATCTTCCCAGTCAAATTCTATTTCTTTTTGGGGTTCCTCTAATTGATCACTCTGATTATTTTTTTTGAACAGGCCAAATTCATCATGGAGTACTTTTTTTAATTCCCCTGCTTCTTCTTTTAGATCTCCTTTAATTTTATTTCTTGCCATCTTTAGATCGTAAGCTGTTTTGATTTTTTCACCCTCTTTGACAATTTTAATTGGAATTCTTGTCCGGACACCGTCATCAGCAATTCTGCCAAATTTGTTATTTTCTTCTTTTTTCCTGGCTTTTTTCCATAATACATCTTCCATCAAGAGCCAGATATGATATGAATAGTTATCATTAAAATGGTGGGTGCCAGACCCTGTTATATTTAGCGCAGTTGAATAGATATCCATTTCGGGGATGATGATTTTTTCATTTTGAATATAGATAATATTTTCAAGTGTTTCAAACCGGATATTTTTTAATTCGGATACTTCAATAAACCGGGAAAGTTCCAGCAGGGGCTCAAATTCAATCAAGGCGCCATTATGGATAATGATTTTTGCTTCTGAATGTATACTGGGTTGATTTATTTTAAAATGATCATTGAAATGGCAGGCGAACGAAAGGGTTCCGTTTAATGAGCCTTTTAAATGTTTTGCCTGAAGCTTTTGTTGACCAAAATCGTCGAATTGTTCAAACAATTGATGGATATCAATATTCTGATAGTCCAGTGCAGATTCCATGTCAAAGCCTGGCCGTTTTTTATTAATTGAGACCTGTCCCTTTAAATGGCCGTCCATTGTTTTCATTTCGATAGAGGAGATGTCTAATCGCCCGTCCTGGTAGTTGATCTTAGATTGGAGATCGGAGGCGCTAAATTTTTTCCAGTTAAATTTCCGGGCATTATATGTTAGCGACAATTTAACCCCTTCAGGAAGTTCAATCTGTTTTTTGGTGCTTTGGGAGTTATCTTTGTTGGCAGGGAACAGTTTGAACAGGTCAGTTTTGGAACTATTTACCGAGGCTTTGATTATGACGTTCTTTGATTGGCCAAGGAGATACTCGATACCCCCGAAAACAAGCCCTTTACATTCGAATTGCGAGTTGGCAATATCCGTGGTTAGTTGTTGAAAGTAGATGTGGTCGTTACGAATATTAAGGGTGGTGTTTCCATCTTTGATATTTAATCCGGAGGCTGGAAAGTCCCAGTAAATATTGGATAAAATAATTTTTCCTTTCGTTTTCAGATCAGTGATATCGTTAGCTGTGATTTGGTTTATTTTTTTAAGCCGCATACCCATATTAATATCTGTTTCTATTGTCCCTTCCTTAATTTTTAAACTGTCTTTATCAAAAAAGAATTGAAGGAGCTCAGGGTGAATGGTCGACTGGGTGCTGAATTCAAAGTGAGGTGAAGTGAAGTCCCGAATAAGTCCGCTAGCCTTAATCTGGCTTTCGCCGGACACGGCAGAAAATGTTTTTAATTTTAACAGAGACGTCTGGGGTTTGTTTTGGGAACCGTTCGAATAAAAAGCTTCCAGGTTTATTTTTTTTATCGTCCCTTTTTTAAGCATTAAGGCTCCATTTTCGATTTTCATTTGCCCCACGATATGCGGGGTGTGTTGATTGCTTAAAGGACCGGATATCTTTGCCAGCATGTTTAGATTCCCGCTGGATTTGGCTTTTTTTAATTCTTTTTTTAAATCTTCAGGAAGAAAATGTGAAAGTGATTGGATTGAAAGGTTTTTCCCTTTCATCATCAGATTAATCTGGTTTACTTCCTGGTTTGTAAATTCACCGGAAAGTTGTAGTACTTCATTTTCGATTTCGATAGATCCGCGATGAATATTATATTGGTTCCCTTTAATAGCAATCGCTGTTTCAATTTCAAAAGGACGTGAGGAGATGTAGGTAATATCGCCGGACTGGAATTTTTTAATATCCCCCTTTGTTTTATTGAGTATGGTGAACTGGTCTTTTCCAAAGGCCCCTTTAACTTTTAAATCATCAATGTTTGATACCAGGTTAGTCTGCCGTACCTTATTAATGTATGATAAACGGGTGTTTTTGAAATGAACTTTTTTGATATCAATTTGAAATTCTTGTTGTTCAGAATCTTTTACCGGATTCCAGAACCGGAAATTAACAGCTTCTTTCGAATCGGTAAGGAGATTAATGGTTCCTCCCGAAGCAGTGATTGTATGAATCCTGTATCTTTTTTGTAAAATATCGACCAGGTCCATCTCAAGGGACAGGCGGTTAAAATGAAAGAGGGTGTCTTGCTGGGAGTTTCCAAATTCAGTTTGATCAAATCCCGGGTTGTGGTAAATCAAAAGGTTTTTGAATTCAACGGAAGCAAAAGGGAAGTTCCGGAGAAGGGAAAATGAAATGCTCCCGGGTTGCACCTTGGTTTCCAATCTTTTGTTTAATGCTGAGATCACTTTACGGGTAATCTCTTCTTTGTGGGAATAAGAATAAAACAATGAGGAGGCAACAATGACAATGAGTGCCCAGAATAATATGATTAGTCCTTTGCGCATTATTTTATTTATGCTTTATAGATCAAACTTTGTTGATGCTGTTAATATTGTATTTAATCCTTAAATTGTTCACGTCAACACAGATATTGAATATTATTATAGATCAAAAATTTTGCTTTATGGACAGGTATTAAACAGTGTGCGTCCATAATGTTTGCTAGCTTCATAAGCCCCGTTATCGAACATTATGATCCAAATACTTGAGTTTATAAATAGATTTTAAACTGAATAAAACCATTGACTTGTTTTGCTGGAAAGAGAATATATTTTAGTTAAAATGCAATGAATGCCCGGGATACAATAAAATAATACAAGGATAGATCCGGAAACTCAGGGCGCTATTTTTCAAAATTCAATAAAACCTTGTTTTTTTAGCATCTCAAAGTATTTTTTTGAGAAATTCAGGTTGTCTTCTTTTTTATACCTGTTTTCGGTAAATACCTGTGCGAGTGTTTCTTTTTGGTTTTCTTCCAGCAACTTGCGGGTTTGTTCCGATGCTTCTTTTGCTTTATAAAGATCATCGATCATGTCAGGTGTGTAATCTTCATATTTTTCATTATGGATAACCGCTTCTAATGGCAGGCGGTCTGTTAACCCCGGATTGTCTTCAGGATGTCCGGTAACAATAGCCGTAACGGGGATGACTCCTTTAGGTAATTCAAAGGCTTCAATGAATTTATCGGCCATATAAAGGGTGGTTCCGAGATAGCATATACCGAGCCCTTCAGATTCGGCCGCCACGGCAACGTTCTGTGATGCAAGAAGGGCGTCGGTGGCGGCATTCAGGTACCATAAAAAATTGTCATAAGCTGGCTCAGCTTTTCTTGCTTCGCACCATTTATGGAAACGGTTTACATCAGCGCAAAAAGTAAGCAAAACAGGAGCTTTTTTGACCATCGGTTGATTAAAATGATAAGGGGAGAGTAATTCCTTTCGTGATTCGTCTTTGTTAACGATGATTGAGTAAAGTTGCATGTTGCCTGTGGTTGAGGCACGGGTTCCGGCTTCAAGAATTCGCCGGAGCATTTCATCGTCAACAGGTGCTGTTTTATAGTTTCTGATTGAACGGTGATTCATTAAAATATCCATCATCACTTTAGTCTTTTTTAGTTATTAAATAATAGCCGCATGTTGTAAAAAAATCCCTGAAATATGGGATGCTCCTGATCAATTTATTTTGTTTCTTTGGTTTAATGCCAAATTTAATATGATAATTTGGATTAATCAGATAGTGCGTTTTCCGGAGAATTTTATATTTATTTTTTTTGATAATGCGCTCCAGCCTCTCTAAGGTTATGCCGGTATCGTAAATGTTTAGAAGCCCTTTTATTTTTTTTTGGTGCTCCCCAAAAAGTTTAAGCATGCCTTTGTATAAAGGTTTGGGTAATAAATGAAAGTAAGGCAGGCGTTGCAATAACCAGCTTTGGCAAATTTGTTGGTGCCCGCCGAAGGGATTATACCATGGAGGAAATCCCATGAATATCAGTCCTCTTTCTGATAAGAATTGTTTTAAGAAACCCAGAAACTTTTCTTGATCCGGAATATGTTCAATCACATCTTTCATCAGGATGAGGTCATAGTCATGGTCTAATTCATTAGTAACTTGGTATATGTCTTTTACAACAAAATTCAACCGTTCTTTGTGAGGATGATTGGCAAAAAAAAATTTTCCTTTTTCAATTCTGCCTCCGGCCAGGTCGATGCCTGTGGTGGGGCATCCTAAATCCAGGAAGGGTTTCATGTTGCCGCCTTCTCCACATCCTATTTCCAAAACTTTGAGGTTTTTATCAACTTTTATTTCCTGAGCAATATAAGGGATAACATATTTTTCAGTGGTATAGCCCTGTTCATAAAAATATCGTTCTTTATTAAAATGTCTTTTTGCCATGTTTTTATTTTGAGCCGTGGATAATTTTCTACTTAATCTTCTTTGGGGACACTTAACCAAATATTTAATTCATTAGTAAGTGAAAATCACTTAATCCGGATAATATTTGCTGACAGCAGACCTTAGGCTGCTTTTCATTTTCCCTGAGAAGAAAAATTAAATATTTCTAAACAAAAACAAAGCTAAAAAAATTGATTTTATTTATTTTGAAAACCTGTTTTAATTTTAAGTCTCATATGACTTTGTTATTTATTTCTACTTTGACCGATTAGAAGTTTATTTATTATTGATTAATTTCAATAAAAAGCTTCGTGAATTTTGACCAAATTAGAAAATTTGAATATTGATTTCCAGGGGTTTAATTTTTAAAACCTTATTATTTTTCAGGTTCTCCCACTAATTTAATGAAAGCTTGCAATTTGTTTATATGTAGATAAAATATGGTTTA
>CAZSGN010000161.1:0-6538 GCA_964606415.1 uncultured Bacteroidales bacterium | reverse complement strand
CTTTAATTACTGGAAAAGACACAATTATGCGACTTTGTAAAAAAGAAAAAATTAATTTCGGGGAATTAAATTGATTTTAAGACACAATCCAGCCCATCACTTTTGATAAAAATAAATTCAGAACTCCTGATCCCTATCAAAATATAATCCACAAATAATAATCATTTTTAAATTTCGCCAGGTTTTACTCAATAATCCCGGAGGGATGTCCTGTTTGTAGTAATAAAGTAAATACCTCCCAATATTCCAATCTCCGTTAGGAGCGTCCTTTTTTGCTTGCTGAAACAGGGACAGGGAATGATTATATGTTATGGATTAAGACGATTTTGATTAGATGTTTTAATGTGTCAAAGTAGAATTAAAAGAATTCAAGATAAAAAACGATACAATTTTACGACATGATGAATTGTTTTTATATTTTCATAAGTTATTAATTCACAACACCAGGATCAGGAGTTCATCATTTGATTTTGGCACCTTCCTCAGATATGCCTTTTTTGTCATTGCAACACCAGCTAATAATAATATTGTTGCTGTTGAAGAAAAAATGATCGAATATTTTCGCGGTCATGTTTCTGGAAAAACAAAAAAAGATTATTTGACCAAACAAATTGCTTTCCTTTTGCTAATAAAGAAAAGAACAAAAACGAACGTAAGAGACATGGACTATTATCCAATCAGGCGATAGATTGTGGTCGTGAGTGGAGAGAATAAAATGGAAGTAATTCAATACGCAAGCCAGAAATGGCAGCATATTAGATAAGCTGCCCTTCGGGGCGCTGTATTTTAACATAATGCAATTATATTTTGGGGCAATGCCCCCGGGCTGAAATAATGAGGGCTTTTAGCCTGCAATTGTATTGTGGAATGATCAGGCATCTAAATGTCAGAAATCCCGATCTTTGTTTTTTATTTTCTTCAAATGACCATCATTTTTCTTCTCTACAAGTAAACTAGGCACTAATACCTATTTCCATAAAAAGAAATACCTATTCGGGAAATGGTTATTTAAACTCTTGAGGCAGTATTTTTTTTGATGTAATTTTGATATTAGAAATAACTTAAAAACCTAAAAATATGGAAAGCAGGGACAGAATATATTCCGATTTGGTCGTCAGAAGGCAGGAGTCATTATTTGCGATTCCCGCATCAGACGCATTATATGTAAAAGCATTTAAGAACTTTAATCAGGATGTGGCTGATGAGCATCATTTCCTGGCCGGCACCATACGTTATCCTGGTTTTAGAATGCCTGTTGTAAGTTTGGATGGAGATAATCCTGCTCAGTGGGGGGATTCTGTGCTGGCTTCTTTTATTATTCTCAAAGTGCCCTATAAAAATCATTTTCTCAGCGTGGCTTTTTATGTTGATCAAGTAATAAATACAGTAGAAGTGGATCCTGCTTTAAAATTTAATTCAGAGATGCTCCCTTTTGCCCCTTCAGCCAGCCTGACGTCTTATGGACTGGTTTATCATATTGATGTAGATCAATTGGTTTCTCAGCACCAAAAAGAACAAATCAACGAGTTCTATTCCCAGAAATTTATTAATTGAAATGTAGGCGTAAGTAGCCAGTAGCCAGTTAATATGTATCAGGTCGTGGTAGATGGAAGCAGGTTGATATAATAAGGATAAGGCGATCATGAATAAAGTTTTTATCCATGCTCTTTGTGCTCCTTGCTACTATTCGTAAAATTCTTTTTTGAAATTGACCAGGTATATTTTATCTGTAGCTCTGGTAAAAGCAGTATATAACCATCTTAGGTATTCAACCGATATCATGTCCTCGGTAAAGTAGCCCTGATCAATAAATGCAGTGTTCCATTGCCCTCCCTGCGATTTATGGCATGTAACTGCATAAGCGAATTTTACCTGGAGTGCATTAAAATGTGGATTGTTTTTTGTTCGTGCATATTGTTGTTTTTTGTTGGGTAAATCCTGATAATCTTCCATGACTTTATAAAAAAACATTTTGTTTTCTTCGGCGCTTAGTGATGCACTATCAATATTCAATGTTTCCATCATGATCTTGGCTTCTATTTCTGTGTGGTTATAATCCGGAAACTCGAGCAGGACTTCGGCAAAGTGCCTGTCATAGACGTCTTCATATTTGATGATCCTTTTAATTTCAGCGATGTCGCCATTGGCGATAAAATCAATGTCTGAATCCTCAGGGGGCCAGTAATAATTGTTTTTAACGATCATTAGCAGGTCTCCGGGGGATAATTCTTCTTCGCGCCATAGAATCTGATTCCTGATCCCTTGATTATAACGGTTCGCGTATTTATTACTGCGATTGATCACAATAGCATTCTGGAGTCCTTTTTGTTCGTAATTTGATGAAATCTCCTCGATAATATCCTGTCCGCCCAGAGCGATCACATCGTCAAATTCATCTGTTTTGAAACGGGGTATAGCTACTTCTTCTTTGTTGATCATCTTTCTCAGCATTGTTGCATTATAGAGAATGCCCGACTGTTTCTCCTGGCGGACTACCTCTGTGAGCAAAACTTCTTTGACCAGGTATCCGTAGCTTTTCAGGTAGTCTTTATCCAGCGCCGGGCTTAAGCTGAAGCCAACCGGAGGTAATTGAGCGGTATCACCCACCAGGATTAGCCGGCAATTATTATCATTATAAACATAGCTCAGCAGATCCTTTAATAATTGTCCCGATCCAAAGGCAGAGAGATCACCAGCCTGGTTTGATATCATGGAGGCTTCATCAACAATAAAAATAGTATTCTTATGTAAGTTCCGGTCCAGAACAAAGCGGCCAAAACCATCTTTGCTGGATTTCTGCCGGAAAATTTTTTTGTGAATAGTCATGGCCTGTTGGCCGGCATATTGCCCAAAAACTTTTGCTGCTCTTCCTGTTGGGGCCATCAATACTACTTTTTGTTGTACTTCCCGGAGGGTTTTTACCAGTGCGCCGATCATGCTTGTTTTTCCCGTACCGGCATATCCTTTGATTAACAATAAAGGCATATCTTTATCCGTTTCAATAAATGAAGAAAGCAGCCAGGCAAGTTTTAATTGCCCTTGTGTAGGGGGATGAGAGAGGTGTTTGAGGATGAGTTCAGATAAATGATCTTTTAACATATCGTTAAATACTTCTTTTTACAGACGCAAATTTATTTTTTTTTTATTTTTGTGTGCGCAGTCTTCTTAATAAGATTAAAAATTTGTTTTTAAGAGCTGGGCAAAAAATGCTAATTTAATTGATAATTATGAAAAAGATCATTCAAGTCGTCCTGTTTGTTGTTATTATTGTTTTAGGATATGTTCTTTATTCGAGCATCCAAAAACCCATCGAGTTTAATAAGGAGCGCGATAAGCGTTTTAATGCAGCCATAGAAAAACTGAAGGATATCCGGGAAGCCGAAGTGGCATATAAATCTGTACATGGAGAATATGCAGGAAGATTTGATACCCTGATCAATTTTCTTAAAACGGATTCGTTTACGGTTGAAAGGGTAAAAGGGGAAATTCCTGATTCACTCGATAAGGCTGAAGCACTTAAAGAAGGGCTCATTTCTCTTGAGTCAACAAAAGTGCCCATTAAAGATTCCATTTTTTCCAGCAATTATCCTGTTGATTCTCTGCCTTTTGTGCCTTATACCAAAGGAGATTCTTTCCGGTTAGGTGCTGGAGAAGTAATGACAGGGTCTGATGTAAAAGTGCAGGTCTTTGAAGCTGCTGTGCCAAATGAAGTTTTATTGCAGGGGCTGGATGAACAACTGATTATTAATTTGAGCAATAAATATAAACGCAGAACTGGTTATCCAGGATTGAGGGTTGGGTCATTAAATAAAGCAACCAATAATGCAGGTAACTGGGATTATTAAATATGTATGATCTTCTTTTTCAGGATGAGACATTTGACCCGAACCAGGTAACGGCCTATGATCTTATTATTCAGATAGGCCGGGAAGGGTATGCTTTTACTGTTTTTGATCCGGGAAGGAATAAATTCATCAAGTTTGGCCTGAAAGTACTCGAAGATCTTTCTTCAACTATTTGGGCCGAGAAAATCCATGACTGGCTTGTTGGAGATGAAACTTTTCAAAACCAATGGCACCGGGTAGCTGTTGTGCATGTTACATCTCAATCAATACTTGTGCCAGAGGATTATTTTGACCCCAACAAACTCAAGACTTTTTTTGAAGCCAGTTATTACATGAATGAGCTGGATACCATTCATTATAGAAAGTTATCATTTGATGATATTTACCAGGTTTTTACGGTTGATCAACGTGTAATACATGCTGTCAGTAAGATAGGAGGGAAGCCAGTGCATTATCAGCAGGCACAACCTGTCCTTGAGCGTGCACGATGGCATGCCGGTAAATCAGGTTCGCTCATCATAGCCAACATACGAAAAGGGTATATTGATCTGGTTGTGTTAAAAGAGGGGAATTTGACTTTTATTAATCATTACAAATGCCTGAATCAGCAAGATATGGTTTATTACATTCTTCATGCTTATCAGCAGGCCAATCTAGACCCTGCTCTTCATCAATTATGGATGGCCGGCGATGTCATAAAGAATGATGATCTTTGGCAATTATGCAACGAATATATTAGCCAGCTAAAGTTACTTGCTCCGGACATGAGGTATTCTTTTAGTTACACCATAAAAGAGCCTGCTCATCGACACTTATCACTCTTTAATACAGTGGCTTGCGCATAATAGGAGGCCAACATAAAGGACAAAGAATCCGTTTGCCGGGACATTTTAAGGTGCGTCCGACTACCGATCAGGCCAAAGAGGGTCTGTTTAACATCCTTGAAAATGAGTATGACCTGGACAAATGCCGGGCTTTGGATCTTTTTGCCGGCTCAGGAGGTATCTCTTTTGAATTGGCTTCGAGGGGTTGTCCGGATATCACTTCTGTTGAATTGTATCGCCCGCTGGTTAAATGGTTGGTATCTGAAGCACAGGCATTGGGCTGGGGAGATGTCATTAAAGTAAAAAACAGGGATGTCTTCCGGATGATCAATAAACTAGAAGAGCCCTTTGATCTGATCTTTGCAGACCCTCCTTATACCTTTCATCATGCAGCCAGTTTGCCTCAAAAAATCAGGGAGAATAAGCTAATAAAGCCAGGAGGTTTGATGGTGCTCGAACACAGCAAGCAGTTAACTTTTAATGAATTAGAGAAACCCGATGATCAAAGAAATTACGGTTCTGTTTTTTTTAGTTTTTTCAGGTAAAAAAAGCTAAAAAAATATTTGTTTGTTTGGTGGAAAGTATTACATTTGCATCACCCAAAACGATGGGGAAAACGGTCTGGTAGTTCAGTTGGTTAGAATGCCGGCCTGTCACGCCGGAGGTCGCGAGTTCGAGTCTCGTCCAGACCGCATTTAAAGCTCCACCCGCCTGATTTTCAGGCGGGTTTTTTATTTTGTGTCGCATTATTTTCTTATTGCGCCTACTATACTCTTTCTTCAGAAAACATCCATCCCATCTTCACAGGAATTGGCGGGAAATAATTCCTTATCTGGCTATATTAATTCTGGGCTATTTTCTTCATGTTAATGTCTTTGATTTGAGAAAAGAAGTACAGCTTTATAGCGTATTTTACGGATATATAATGGTTGATCAATCCGGTAACAGGCATTTGTTTCAATCCATGCCCGATACAGCAAAAGCACACCAGGGGCGGGAAGAGATTAAAAATCGGATAAAATACCGTCAACAAGAGCTAATAAATTCCGGTAAAAACGAGTAAAATTCTGGAAAAAACGCGATATTTGAGGGTGTAAAAATACCATATGGAATATATCGACAATGTCGATATACTGATGTTGTAATGCATTTTCAGACGATGGCATCAAGGTAATAAAATGACATTTTAAATTTTGACTTGAGAAACAATTTTGGAAGCGTTAAAATATAGATAGATACATTGAAAATTTAAAACTATGATTAGAAATGCTATTCGATTAGTAATATATCTGTGCATATCAACAATGATTCTGACAATTATACAATCATGTTGTATGTGTGAGAAGGTTCATTGTGTTTCAGATACAAGACCTTATATTATTAAGTTTTCCAGAGATGACTTTGCCCAAAATGAACTAGAATCGATTTCAATAGTTAGGACAGATAAATCATTTAATGGAATTGATACCGCACAAATTGAGACCTATTTAAACAAAAATGATTTTTCGATTGATTTTTTCCATATTGGAAATCTTTATTCTGATGATTATGAAATAAAAGATTTCAATTATTTGATAGTGTTAAACTCAATAAATCAGATTGATAGTTTATGGAATATTGACTATGATGTGGATATGATTTCCCAAGTTTGCAATACTTGTAGCGGAGGGATAAATTGTGAAGATGAATATTATGAATATAAAAAGTACACGAATTCAAGTTTTAAAATAAACGGACAAGAACAGACTGGATTTGAAATTATGATAGAAAGAAAATAAAAACGCATTACAACAATGTATATACAAAATAGGCGAGATAGTAGTAAATTCAACGGTTGTAGCCCGCTTCAAAATTGTAACGGTTTGATAG
>CAZSGN010000160.1:0-6542 GCA_964606415.1 uncultured Bacteroidales bacterium | reverse complement strand
AAATACACCGAATGAAGATTGGCCGGCAAGAGATCCACCAGGCTATGGGCCAGTTCAACCTGGGATTGCTGAATAAATTCACCATACACCATCGTATGAAGATAATTTTCGGCTTGTTTTTGAATGGCCTTCAGGACTTCATGTCTCCCATAACCAATATTATTAACAGAAAAACCAGCAACCAGATCAATATATGAGCGGTTATGCATATCCGTTAAAATAGAACCCGCTGCTTTTTTCAAATGAATACCTATGGGATTTGGCGTTGTTGGCGCCAACAGATCGTGAAAAGCATGATATTGTTGATTAATATTCATCATAATGATTGATTTTGTAAATCATCTTTATAATAACGCATAATATTCTCAACATCTTTAATAGAATATTTAAGCCATTGTAACATTAATTCATTTTTTTCTTCTTCATCCATTTGCCAATTAATATCCGAACTTCTAAGTTTTAAAAACATTGAATATAAAACAATGGCAGCAGAAACAGACAAATTTAAACTCTCGGTAAATCCAATCGTAGGGATACATAAATACTCATCCGCCTGTTCCATAAGATCTTCGCTAAGTCCATGTAATTCCTTTCCAAAAGCAAATACAGCAGGGCCTTTCGAGAGATTAAATTGTTCAGGCGAACAACCATTCACATGAGGAGATGTAGCAACTATCCGGTAACCCTTTTTCTTAAGATCCTGAATCGCTTCAATGGTATTATACTGACAATTCCTGTATTTATTAACATTTACCCATGCCGAAGCGCCCACCGTAACATCAGGATTAATGATATATTTATTTTGATTCTCTACAATATGAATATCCTGCACACCAAAGCAATCGCATGTTCTAAGCACTGCACTGGCATTATGAGACTGATAAATATCCTCCAGCAGAACGGCTATATAACGTGTTCTCTCCTTCGATTTTTGTTGAATTAAATTCCATCGGTTTTTAGTAACAAAACCTGAAAGGTACTGATTCAATTTGTCTGACATAAGCTCTATTTAGAAATAACGAACATAATTATTTCTGATTCCTGACTGATAACAATCAGGAATGAATTAATTCAAACTTAAGTTGAGCAATATAAGTGATGCCAAATGCAGCTCACCTTAATCCGCCATCAAACCAACTCAGAAGATATTGGTTTTCAATGAATGAGTGAAATAAAAACCTTACATCGTCTTAGCCGTTTGAGAGATTTCTGTCAAGAATCGCTCGACTTAATTCAAAGGTAAGAATAAAAAATGAAGACATTAAAAAGAAAAGCTTATTCGGTTTTTAATAAATGATAATACCCTCATTAAGCAACATTGCATCAAAAAAAAAGGGAGCCTGTTACGGGCTCCCTTTTTCAAACTGTGAACAATAACTTATTTAACAGCATCTGATAATTCGCTACCTGCTTTAAACTTCACAACTTTTTTAGCATCGATTTTAATCGGTGCTCCAGTTTGAGGATTTCTACCTGTTCTGGCACTTCTTTTAGAAACTGAAAATGATCCAAAACCTACTAATGCAACACGGTCGCCTTTTTTAAGGGCCTTTGTTGTGGTATTCACGAAAGCATCCAATGCTCTCTTTGCGTCAGCTTTAGTAAGATTTGCTTCGCTAGCAATTGCGTCAATTAATTGAGCTTTGTTCATAATAATTAAGTTTTAGGGTTAGTAAAATATTTTCTAACAATATTACAAATTTATGAGAAATATTGAGTTTAACAAATTTATACTCAAAAAAATATCAATTTTCAAGCATTTTTTTTTTGGACAAACCCGCTCCATAAAAGACATACGGTTTTTTCATGCGCACAAAGTTCTGACTTTCAATATATTGCGCGATAATCCTAATTATCAGCTATTCTCAACTCATTAACATAAAATTTTCAAAAAATATTTATTTTGGTTTTACATTTACTTTATAATAACACCATCTTTGAAAAAAACACCAGGTTTATAATAAAAATCGGGCAATTATACTGGTTTATAATCAATAAAAAAACCATTAAAAGGACTTCTATAAATAAAGTTCTTCCACTTATTTTAATGAAACCCTCACCATAAGGCTTATAAAATGGGAATAATTGATTTAAGACAAAAGGGTATGAACCGAATACCCTTTAGGGGAACGTTCTATTTTGCTTGCTGGAACTGGGACCGGGAATGATGATAGGTTTCTTCTTTTTTTCCCGCTCAGCGGAGGAAAAAGAAGAAGCATAGCTATCATAGAGCTATTCTGAATGCCGGATACTCAGAATCAACTTTCACTTAAATGACAGCAGAATCATAAATAATGTTTCAAAATTTTTCTTGTTCTAAAAAAAAATCTATTTTTGCAGCGGAGGAATGGCAGAGTGGTCGAATGCGGCGGTCTTGAAAACCGTTGACCTGTTATCGCGGGTCCGGGGGTTCGAATCCCTCTTCCTCCGCACCTTCTAAAAGCCTTTTAACTTTTGTTAACAGGCTTTTTTTATCCCTGCAGAAAAATATTAAAAAAGCTATTCTTTTCAAACCGATTCTTCATAATCAAAACAGGTTTATTGCTTTTCTGTTTTCGAAGTCCTTCGGCTACCATCCCAAGAAGTGTGCTATTGCTGGAGGTTCTTCCTTTAGCCGCAAGAATAATAATATCAGCATTTTTTTCTTCTGCTGATTGAATAATTTTCTTTGTTTGTTCATGATAATTATCAGCCCCGTGAAGAATCCAATCCAAATCATGCGCCAAAACCCAATGATTCTTTTTAAACTGTTTTATTTTTTTTTCAGCCAGTTTTTGCACATAATCCTGCTGATTCTCAAAACTAAACGGAAAAAAACTTTTGTTTTGTGAAAAGATAAACTGACCAAATAATTTAGCGTTGGTATACCTGCCAATCCAGTGAGCCATTTTAACCCCTTTGTTCGATTCTTTGTTCAAATCCACAGCTGCCATCACTCGTTCAATCGTATCCGGTGGGTCAGCAGGCACAAGAAGCATATCGCTCTCAGAAAGTGCAATGGTACGGGCAGAATAAAGCTCTGCTCTTTGAGAATCAGCTTTTTTTCCCAAAACCGTTAAATCTATCTTATGCCGGCGCACATTTTTAATAATTACCTCAGATACATCACGATCTTCGATTTTAACATCTACTTTAATCTCCATTTTATCGGGCACAGAGCCAAGATGCTGTTTAATTTCCTTATTAAGATGTTCTTTAAGAGAATTATAAATATCCCGGATTTTATCTCTTTTTTCTTCCGGAATGTCATAAGCCTGAATAACATGCAAGAATATGATTTTCCTGCTATTCATAACATTAGCAAAAAAAGCAGCATATCTGATCAGAAATGGATCCATTCCTGTCAGATCCAGGCCTACAAGAATATTGTGATAATTTACCATATAGCTTTAATTTAATAAAAACAAAACAGAACAGAAAATCATTGATCAGAAAAATGAATTTTATCATCTTCCATTGCATCTTCAACCATATCCTGATATTTTTCCTTCTCCTTGCTCTCAGGAATCTTAACAAACTGATAAAATTCAATTCGCACCCCTTTATACAAGCTGTGGGTCATGACAATTAATATAACAGCAAAAGGAAGACCGGAAGCTACGGATGCGGTCTGTAATGCTTCAAGGCCACCTCCCAAAAGTAAAACAGCCGCCACTCCTCCAACAGAAAAGGCCCAAAAAATTCGTTGATAAACAGGTGTATTTATCTTTCCTCCGGATGTAAAAATATCAACCACAAGCGAACCCGAATCAGAAGAAGTCACAAAAAAACTGACCACCAAAAGCATCGCGATCAAATTTGTAATAGAAGATACCGGAAAATTTTCAAGCAATGCATATAAAGAGATCGAAACATCTTCTTTGACTGCCTGGGAAACAGCATCAAGCCCGTTTAGTTCAAAAAAAAGAGCGGAACCGCCAAAAGCAGTCAGCCAAAGAAAGGTGAGCAAAGTCGGGACAATTAAAACCCCAAGCACAAATTCGCGAATGCTCCTGCCCACAGATATACGAGCAATAAACATCCCGACAAATGGCGACCATGAAATCCACCATGCCCAGTAAAACACAGTCCATTGATCCTGCCAATCTGTCTGCGCATAACTTTCGGTCCAAAAACTTTTATAAAAGAAATTTTGCAAATAAACACCAATATTTTGCACATAAGAATCTAAAATAAATACGGTGGGTCCAAGAATCAAAACAAATAATAATAATAAGGCCCCCAGGTTTATATTCACCTCACTCAATTTTTTCACCCCGCTATTAAGTCCGGATACAACAGAAATAGTAGCAATAAGCGTAATAACAACAATCAAAACCACCTGAATTTCGGCACTAATTGAAACACCAAAAAGATAATTAAGTCCCGCATTTACCTGCTGGACACCAAACCCCAATGAAGTAGCCAGCCCAAATACAGTAGCTATTACAGCCAGCACCTCGATTACATTTCCAACAGGCCCATTAATACGGTCGCCCAGAACAGGATAAAATATAGATCTAATTGCCAGCGGCAATTTTCTATTAAAAGCAAAGAAAGCAAGTGAAAGGCCTACCAGTGCATAAATTCCCCATGCATGTAAACCCCAATGCAAAAACGAAAAATTCATGGCTTGTTCAGCAGCTTTAACGGACTCACCTTTTGCCCATGCAGGATCACTAAAATGAAAAACAGGTTCTGCAACGCTCCAAAAAAGAATACCAATGCCCATTCCCGCACTAAAAAGCATGGCAAACCACTCCATCCGTGTAAACTCCGGCTTGGCATCGCGTCCTCCAATCCGCACCTGGCCATACTTACTAAAAGCCAGGAACAACATAAAAAACAAGAAAAAATTCACCACAAGAATAAAAAACCACCCTGCACCATGTGACAAACCAGCCTGGAGATTATTAAAAATTTCCTTCATTGGTTCACCCACAATCAAAACAATACTAATAAAAAGGATTAAAAAAATAGCTGAAGGTATAAAGACAGGAGGGTGAATATCGATATACTTTTTCCACTTATTAATTTTTTCGTTCTGCATCTCTAAGCAATCTTAAATGTTTTATTGATCGATTCGGTCTTTACAAAAATCACGCCTTTCGCATTTCTTACAATATTTTCCTATCCAAACATCATCAAAATGACTCATAACATCATCAACTAAATTTGGTTCATCTGTCAAGATTCCGTTTTCTATATTTCTTTTATCCGGACCTTTAGCACCCATTCCGGCACCTGTTAAATTAGCGCTTCCTATATAAGCCAGGCGTCCATCCATAATGATAACCTTAAAGTGAACCCTTGGACAGATTGCTTTTTCCAGCGAGTCCCATAAAGAAGGTAATTGATCAAAATCTTTACGGAACATAGGTCCCGGTTCTTTGGCATGTATCAAACGAACAACAATTTTTCTCCGGATTAACTGATCAATCATTTTTAAAAAAGGAACCATTCCCCCAGCACCATGCACATACATATCTTTAATATCAGCTGTTCCAATCCACAAAAAAGACTTAACAGCCGGCACCTCTTTTCTTATGACTTCCTCATAAATTGATTTATCGCGAAGGTATTTAATCATAAAATAAAACTAATGAAAATTAAAAGAAAAACATATGTTCAGCAAATCTTTTGTATCGAATCCATCAAATACACACATTTAAACATCAGGTTCCTCATCATCTTTTAACTAATCTGCATATCTAAAAGGAAAAGCGTTCAATATTTTTCCCTCTCAAGCATTTTAAATATCTTTGTATAATATCAGGAGAGATGCCGGAGTGGTCGAACGGGGCGGTCTCGAAAACCGTTGTCCGCCTGTCGGTGGACCGGGGGTTCGAATCCCTCTCTCTCCGCAAATTTACATGCCTCCATAATCATTTTATCTGGTTATATTTTGGTTGTTATCCATTGTTTATCCGTCATCTGACGGATTTGTTATTTGGATCTTGATATTATCTTAAATGGTGTATCTGATCACCTACATGCATTTGTCGCGTTAAAACCATCTATGTCCATCTCAGATTTAGCAAGAGATATGAAAAATATTTATTTGATTGGATTATGGAATAGTTTCACCCCTATCTCCGGGGTTTCCCTCAATTTGAACATTTAGCTATAACAATATCAGCCCTTCGGGCTTTCATGAATATTAAAAAAATATTGTTATCCGATAAAAAGTTTTATGGATAATATTAAAATATGAATCCTCGCTACATTCAGAATAACAATCTGTCTCAACAGCTAATTAAATAGGGGCTGTCCGTTAAAATTTGTACTTTTGCTCATGGTTGCAATTTGTTCAACAATAAGTTACCGGACAATAATAATAACCAAAAAGATAAGAACCCCAAAAGGGTGTAATAATTATAATGATAAACAAAAGAAATAACAAACCCCGAAGGGGTATAATGATTATAAACAAACAATAACCATAGAGATTAGAACCCCGAAGGGGTGTAATAATTGGATTATGGAATAGAACAATAGCTATAACAACATCAGCCCTTCGGGCTTTCATGAATATTAAAAAAATATTGTTATCCGATAAAAAA
>CAZSGN010000159.1:0-6580 GCA_964606415.1 uncultured Bacteroidales bacterium | reverse complement strand
GCTTTATAAGTTGACTGTATTCCCGACATAAAAATGCGACATTATATTTTGATGCCAATCAGGAGTTCTGAAATTATTTTATCTTTAACCCATGTAATTTGTTATAAAGTCTTGATGTTTCATATTGATATATCAAGTTTTCATAAACCAACAACTTCGTGAACCTGACAATTATATTATAATCGAAGAATGATGCCATATACTTATGATTACCCTCGCCCTGCTGTTACAGTTGATGCTGTTGTTTTTAACAGGAGGCATGAATTATTATTGATTCGGCGGAAAAAAGAACCTTTTCTGGGGTGCTGGGCTTTACCCGGTGGTTTTATGGAAATAGACGAGACGCTTGACATGGCTGTTTATCGCGAGTTAAAAGAAGAGACAGGACTTTCTGACGTTAGGCTTGAGCGTTTTGGGGTATATGATGCTGTTGACCGGGACCCAAGAGGGCGTACGCTTTCAGTGGTTTATCATGGGTGTATAGATAGTATTAAACAACCTGGTGTTGCTGCTGATGATGCCGCAGCGCTTAATTGGTTTCCTGTGCATCACCTACCGGTGATGGCTTTTGACCATGACAGAATTATTGCTGATGTACTTGAAACGTGGTAATGTTAGCCTATATCTAAGTAAATAGCTATTTTATTTTACTCATATCGATCAGCTTAATGATAATCAAGCTTGTCTATAAAGAAAAGAGAATATGTATATTTTAAGCTTGTTCATCAGGATGTCTTAACATGCCAGCCGCAACAGTATTATAAGTGCCTTCATCGATAAAGGTGACACTTCCTGTTGTTCTGTTATCTGCATAAGGATCATAAAAAATTGGTTTGGTAGCTTTTACTCTTACACAGGCTATTTCGTTGAGACCAATGGATTTGTCCTCGTAATCTTTTTCAACGGTGTTTACATTAACTTTATATTTGACTTCTGTGATCATGCATTTGATCTCGTTGGTCGTATGCCTGAGAATATATTTGCCTCTGGGGAGCATCGGCTTTTCACTTAACCAGCAGACCATCATCTCGAACTCTTGTGCTATAAAGGGTTCGTTTTCTTCACTTACAATCATATCGCCCCTGCTAATGTCAATATTGTCTTCAAGGGTCAGCGTTACAGACTGAGGTGTTACGCCATATTCAAGATGTTGTTCAAGGGTGTCAATTGATTTGATTTTCGAAGATAATCCGGAGGGTAAAACTTTGACTTTGTCGCCGGGATGAAAGACACCTCCTGCTATGCGACCCGCATAGCCACGGTAATCATGAAATTCATCTGATTGAGGGCGAATAACATATTGTACCGGAAACCTGGGGTTATGGTAATCAAAGTCACTTTCTATATCAATGGTATTTAACAGGTCAATGAGACTGGTTCCTTTGTACCAGGGCATGTTTTCAGATTTATTGACCACGTTATCTCCATGCAGTGCACTTATTGGGATGAATCTGGTGTCTTGTAAGTTTAGGAAATTTTGGATGTTTTTAAAATCCTCCTGTATTTTTTTGAATACAGCTTCATCGTAGTCAACAAGATCCATCTTATTCAGGCATACAACCACATGCGGAATTTGAAGTAATGCAGCAATGTAAGAATGCCGGATGGTTTGCTCTAAAATTCCATTTCTGGCATCAACCAAAATAATAGCAAGATTAGCTGTTGATGCACCTGTCACCATATTTCTTGTGTACTGTACATGACCGGGTGTATCAGCAATAATGAATTTTCTTTCAGGGGTGTGAAAATACCTGTAAGCTACGTCGATAGTGATTCCTTGTTCTCTTTCGGCTTTTAAGCCATCTGTGACAAGAGCCAGATTGATATGCTCTTCACCTCTCCGCTCACTTGCTTGCTCAACCGCTTCCCATTGATCTTCAAATATCGCTTTACTATCATATAATAATCGGCCTATAAGGGTGCTTTTCCCGTCATCAACGCTTCCGGCTGTAGTGAACCGGAGTAGTTCCATGTCTAGGTAGGCAGTATTTTTATTACTCATAAAATTAGTTGTTGTTAATGGGTTTTGGACTAAAAATAACCTTCTTTCTTGCGATCTTCCATGGCAGACTCGGATCGTTTGTCGTCAGCTCTACCACCTCTTTCGGTGATGCGGCTTATGGCAATTTCCTGGATGATATCTTCTAAGCTATTGGCTTTGGACAAAGTGACACCTGTACAGGTTACATCACCAATAGTCCGGCATCGAACTTCTTGTTTTTCCGTTTTTTCACCTTCTTTGAGTTGCATGAATGGTGCTTTTGCCAACCATACGCCGTCGCGGTTAAAAACTTCTCTTTCATGAGTAAAGTACAGGTTGGGAATGTCTATTTCTTCCATATAAATGTATTGCCAAACATCAAGCTCTGTCCAATTGCTGAGTGGGAAAACACGGAAATGTTCACCAAGGTGTTTTTTACCGTTAAAGATATACCATAACTCGGGTCTTTGATTTTTAGGTTCCCACTGGCCAAATTCATCACGGTGTGAAAAAAACCTTTCTTTGGCTCGTGCTTTTTCTTCATCCCTTCGGCCACCTCCGAGTGCTGCATCAAATTTATGTTTTTCAAGCGTGTCCAGCAGCGTTACTGTCTGGAGATAGTTACGGCTGGCTGTAGGTCCTTTTTCTTCTGTAACTTTACCTTGGTCAATGGATTCCTGAACATACCCGACAATAAGTTTGGCATCGTTTTCTTTTATCAATTGATCACGAAACTCAATGGTCTCAGGGAAATTATGACCGGTGTCTATATGAACAAGGGGCAGTGGGACTTTGGCAGGCCAGAAAGCTTTTTTCGCTAAATGAAACATAACAATGGAATCTTTACCTCCTGAAAATAAGAGGCATGGATTCTCGAATTGAGCCGCAACTTCCCGTATTATATAAATGGACTCGGCTTCCAATTCCCGAAGATGGTTTAATTTATTGCTGTGTTGATTAGTCATAGACAATTATTGTTGTTTGTATTCAATCATTGGAATTATATAGTCCAATACCATTTTAACCGATTCTTCAATACAATATCGGCTTGCGTCAACCTTAACATCAGGATTAAGAGGTGGCTCATAAGGAGCATCTATGCCTGTGAAATTTTTTATTTCTCCCTTCCGGGCTTTTTTATAAAGCCCTTTGATGTCTCTTTGTTCACATATTTCAATCGGTGTACTAATGAAGATTTCAACAAAGTTTTCGGCTCCGATGATGTCTTTAGCTTGTTGCCTCATGGCTCTTGTTGGGCTGATGAAACAACTGATGGTAATAATGCCGCAGTTCATTAATAATTTTCCAACTTCACCTATGCGCCGGATATTTTCAAGCCGGTCCTTTTCGGTGAAACCCAGGTTGTTATTGATGCCTGAACGAATATTGTCACCATCAAGTACTTGTGACAGGTAACCAAGCCTGGTTAATTCATATTCAAGCCCAAGCGCTATGGTTGATTTTCCTGATCCGGAAAGTCCTGTAATCCATAGTACTTTCGAGTGTTGTTGCAGAAATTTCTCTTTCTCTTTTCTTTTCTGCTGAACATCAAAGACAGGATAGATATGATTTGTTTTAGCCTCCATTCATTATATGTAATAAATGTTTTTTTTACTGACCGCAAAACTAATTAAAAAAAACATATATACAATAAAGCTTGTTCTGCGATGTATTTTATTTGTTGATTGTTATATGTATTTGGCCGTTTATTTGCTATGATATTTATATTTCTACTATTATTTATTTTCATAATGATAGTTATTCATTGCAAATAATTATAAAATGAAAATATTAACTTTCTTTTTATTAACATTAAAGGATTATTTTTTATTAATGATATTTTAATGATTATATTCTTGATGTTTTAGGGGTTTATTTTAAAAAATATAAATTAAAAATAAATTTTATTTAAAAAAATAGGGGGTATTTATGAAATATGTTTATATTTGTAATGAAAACTTAATGTTAATCTTTTAAATGTAATGTTATGAAAAACGCAAAAATTATTAAAGTCGGAATTGGCGCCTTGTTGGCCGCATTTTTGTTTGGGGTGAATGTTAATGCTCAGGAAGAAACGGAAGCATCATCTAATTTTGACATCGGTGCAGATTATGTCAGCAGATATGTGTGGAGAGGTATTCAGTTAGGTGGCCCTTCACCTCATGTCCAACCCTGGATGGAGTATTCATTTGGAGAGTCTGGCCTGGCTGTCGGTTTCTGGGGATCTTATTCAACTGGTTCTGATGGAACAGGAAATGAAGCGGATGTTTATGTTACTTATGCCCCTAATGACATGTTCAGTCTTACTGTTACTGATTATTTCTTTCCAGGTGGTGGCTTCCCTTCTGGTCTTAGTTACTTTGATTATGAAACGGATTATGCTGAAGGTATTTTGCCAAATCATACTATTGAAGTAATGGCGACAGGGTCATTTGGTGATTTTTATTTGACAGCAGCTGTGAATGTTTATGGGTTTGATGGGTATACCCTAAATGATGATGGTGAGGCTTCTCAAATGTATGCCAAATATGTTGAAGCTGGGTATAGTCTTTCCGATAACATAGATGTATTTGTTGGTGGTTCATTGGATGATCCTGATGAAGAAGATGGTGAAGTGGGATTTTATGGAAATGCTATGGGATTGACCAATATAGGGATATCTTTTGCTAAAGATATTAGTGTGACTGATAAATTTACATTGCCTGTTTCTTCTTCTTTTATTGTTAACCCAATGCAGGAAGAATTGTTTCTCGTCTTTGGTCTGTCATTATAATTAATAAATATTAAAATTTAATCCCATGAAAAAAATTGAAGCAATTATCAGAAAGTCCAAATATGAAGAGGTTAAAGAAGCTCTTCATGGTGCGGGCATCGATTTCTTCTCTTACTGGGAAGTAAGGGGAGTGGGTAAAGCACGGCAGGAAAGAGTTTATCGTGGTATTATGTATGATACCGGAACTATTGAACGTCTCTTGCTTTCATTTTATGTCCGTGATAAGTTTCTTGAGCCTGCGGTAAATACAATAATGAAGGCGGCTCATACCGGAGAAATTGGTGACGGTAAAATCTTTGTTTCCAGTGTGGATGGGGCTTATCGCATCCGGACAGGAGAGAGTGGTGATGAGGCACTCTTTATTAAAGGTGAACAAGAATAAATTTTTAAGTAGTAATTTTAAAACTATTGAATTATGGAAGAATCAATAAAAGAAGTTCCGGGAGTAATTGACTCGATAGGGTTAGATGTCTCCATCAATAACATATGGCTCTTGCTTGCGACTTTTCTCGTGATGTTTATGCAGCCTGGCTTTGCACTTGTTGAATCCGGTTTTACAAGATCTAAGAATACAGCAAATATCTTGATGAAGAACCTGATGGATTTTTCTTTTGGTGCAATTACATTCTGGTTGATCGGTTATTCAATTATGTATGGAACCTCGTTAATGGGAGGTTTTCTTGGAAATCCATTCGATTATTTTGCGTTTGCCAGTGATGGTTTTGGTGATTATTCGGATTATGCCGATTTAATGTTCCAAACGGTTTTTGCAGCTACTGCTGCCACCATTGTCTCTGGTGCGGTGGCTGAGCGAACCAAGTTTAATGCTTATATTATTTTTACCATTGTTATTACGGTGGTTATCTATCCAGTTTCCGGCCATTGGTTATGGGGTGGTGGATGGTTAAATAGCATCGGATTCCAGGATTTTGCAGGTTCAACATTGGTTCATTCTGTTGGTGCCTGGGTTGGTCTTGCCGGTGCTTCTGTTCTTGGCCCTCGTATTGGTAAATATGTTAAGGGTAAAGCAACAGCTATTCCTGGACATAATATGGCGCTGGCTGCGCTTGGTGTATTTATCCTTTGGTTTGGGTGGTTCGGTTTCAACCCGGGGTCTGAGCTGGCTGCTGTTGGTGGCAGTACGATTGCTATTGGCAAAATTGTTTTAACAACAAATCTTGCTGCTGCTGGTGGTGCTGTTACTTCTATGCTTGTTGCATGGTCCAGGTATAAAAGGCCTTCGTTGAGTATATCGTTGAATGGTGCTTTGGCTGGCTTGGTTGCAATAACAGCAGGTGCTGCGGCTGTGAGCCCTGCAGGAGCATTAATGATTGGTATTATTGCTGGGTTTATTCTACCTTTTAGTGTTGAGTTTATTGATAAGGTTCTTAAAGTGGATGATCCTGTTGGTGCAATTTCCGTGCATGGTGTGGCTGGTGCTTTAGGTACTTTAATGGTTGGTGTTTTTTCAACAACTGATGGTTTATTATACGGCGGTGGATTTTCTTTACTTGGCATCCAGGCTGTTGGTGTTCTTGCTGTTTTTGCATGGGCTTTTGGACTGGGGCTTATTCTTTTCAAAATCCTTAAAGCAACTAATGGCTTGCGTGTTGAAAAGAGAGTGGAAGAAGAAGGGCTGGATATTTATGAACATGGTGAAAGTGCATATAATATGTAATAAAAATCTGGGGTTAATGAATAGAGTTTAGAATCAAGAAAGGGGTGCTCCTTCAAATAGGAGCACCCCTTTCCTTTTTTGGTGTTTAGTTGCGATTAATATGGATCAAAAATAATTGGTTCTCCCACTAATTTAATGAAAGTTTGCA
>CAZSGN010000158.1:4604-6608 GCA_964606415.1 uncultured Bacteroidales bacterium | reverse complement strand
ACAATATTTAAACTACATTTAAACTACATGTACAACAATATTTTAACAATTTTAACAGTGTCTTATATCATTTAAATGTTTAACCATTAAAATAAGAGTAGAACCTATTCTTTAAATTCTTCTTGTTTTTTGTGTATGTTGTTTTATTTGTTGTTTCTTTTGCATTCTAATGCATTAGAATGAAAGAAATAAGATTAAGTCCGTCGCGTCCTTTTGATCCTGCCCGGTTCCCTTTTTTTTATGGGTGGGCGATTATCTTTGTTGGCATTATTGGGATGTTGATGAGTGTGCCTGGACAGACAATGGGGGTCTCTGTTTTTACGGAATCTTTGCTGACGGATCTTGTATTGAATCGGGAGCAGTTAAGTTTATCTTACGGTATTGGAACGATAATCAGTTCGTTTTTGTTAACTGGAGTCGGCAAACTTTATGATAAACATGGTGCAAGGATTATTGCCATGATTGGAGGGATGGGGTTGGCTGTTACTTTGGTTTTCCTTACTTTTATACCAGGCATTACTGCTTTTTTTACAGGGATATGGCACAATGTCTCTCCTGTTATCTGGACTTTGCCTTTAATCACTATTGGGTTTTTTGGTATTCGTTTTTTTGGGCAGGGAGTTATTACCATGGTTTCGAGAAATATGGTAATGAAATGGTTTGATTGGCACCGTGGACTGGCAAATGGGTTTTTGGGTATGGCTGTGAGTGTGGGGTTTTCATCTTCGCCTATTTTGCTTAATTATTTGATAGGTCTTTATGAATGGAGAAATACGTGGTTAATTTTGGCTGCGATTGCTGGTTCCTTCTTTGTTATTTTTGTCTGGTTATTTTTCCGGGATAACCCTCAAGAATCTGGTTTAATACCAGATGGGAAACCTCATCAATCCAAATCCAATCAACCTGCTACGCATCCAAAGCAGGATTTTAATCTGGCAGAAGTAAAAAAGATGCGTGTGTTTTGGGTTTTCAATCTTTCTGTTGCTATGTTTGCTCTTTATTTTACTGCCATGACTTTTCACATTGAGTCCATTTTTAAAATGGCAGGAATGGATAAAGAAATGGCTTTTTCAATTTTTCTTCCCGGATCTGTTATTGCACTGGTGCTTCATCTTGTAGGCAGCACCCTAAGTGATTATACCAAGTTAAAATATTTTCTTTATTTTTTGATTCTTGGTTACCTTATTTCTATGAGTGGAATTGTGCTTCTGGGGGATTATGATTATGCTTATTATCTTGTTATTATTGGACATGGCTTGGCTAACGGGATGTTTGGTATTTTGAGCGCGGTGACCTGGCCCCGTTTTTTCGGGAATAAGCATTTGGGAGCTATTACAGGTTTTAATATGACATGGGTTGTTGCTGCAAGTGCTGTTGGACCATTCTTTTTTGCTTTGCTTAAGAATATCCAGGGGAATTATGATATTCCCGTTCTTATATTGGCGGTTGCATGTATCGTTCTCTTCTTTTTTAGTTTTAATGCTGATAATCCGAATGAGAAGGCGGAAGTTAAGCGTTGATATTGCGCTCGATATAATCGATGAGTGTGTGGATTACTTTTATGTGAATTTCCTGGGTGCGGTCTGAATGCATGGACTTTGGCGCCCTGATTTCCACATCACAGATGGAGGCAAGTTGCCCACCGTCTTTTCCTGTTAATGCAATAATTTTCATTTCTTTATTCCGGGCGGCAAGGGCAGCTTGTATGATGTTGGGTGAATTTCCGCTGGTGCTGATGGCCAGGAGCACATCGTTTTTCATCCCAACACCTTCTATAAACCTGGAAAAAACATTTTCAAAACCATAATCATTTGCAGCGCAGGTGATATGGGAAGGATCGGAAATAGCGATGGCTGGTATTGCCGGCCGGTCATCTCTGAAGCGCCCGGTAAGTTCTTCGGCAAAGTGCATGGCATCACTCATCGAGCCACCATTGCCGCATGACAAACATTTGCCACCAAGGCGTAATTGCCTGATCAATAAATCACCTGCCTTTTTTATTTG
>CAZSGN010000158.1:0-4504 GCA_964606415.1 uncultured Bacteroidales bacterium | reverse complement strand
AAAGAACTTTAAATTAGCATTTAACTAAAATATCAGTATTATGAAAAATTTCTTTATCTGTTTTCAACTTTTCTTTATGGTATTAATGGTCACGAAAGTAAGTGGTCAGGATTGGGCAGGCTATTCAGGGACTAATTATAATTTTATGGCACCTGAAACAGAAAGTAATATTATAGAAAACCCTGCTTATATTACGAAATTATGGCAAAGTGCTGATAGTTTAAAAATGGGAAAAGGCCAATCTGCTGGATTTGGGCTTTCTGCAAGAAGGGGTTTATTTTATAAGAGTCGGGGAACATAGCACCAAGTTTTTGAAACGGAACGAATAAGTATAAATGATTAAGATCTTATCAAAAAGGCCGGATTATTATTCCGGCCTTTTTGATTTTGATAAGGAAAAAATGTTTTAAGGGGGGTCACATTAGATCTGCTCACATCCATCCCAGCATCAGTTTAGCTTCATCTGACATTCTTGACGGATCCCACGGGGGTTCAAAAACAACCCTTACTTCTGTGTCTTTAATTTCGTCAATTTCGGAGACTTTTGTCTTGATCTCTTCGATCATATGGTCAACCTCCGGACAATTGGGAGCAGTAAGTGTCATGATAATTCTGATATGCCCGTTTTCATGTTCTTCAATGTCATAGATAAGCCCCAGATCATAAATGTTTGACGGTATTTCAGGATCATAAACCTGCATTAATTGGTTGATAACACCCATTTGTAGTGGGCTTAAGTCTTTTTCTTCGTCCAGTAACATGGTTATTCTGTTTTTTGTTTTTCATGAATAGCAATGGCGTATAAGCGCATGTTTTTTAACATAGAAAGCAAACCGTTGGACCGGGTAGGGGAAAGATTTTGTCTTAATCCGATTTGATCAATAAAATACAGGTCTGCATCAATAATATCTTTGGGTTTTTGTCCGGATAGGACCCGGATCAGGAGGGCAATGATCCCTTTTGTGATAATAGCATCACTATCACCACGATATTCGATGACACCATCTTTGTATTCAGCAGCCAGCCATACATTTGACTGGCATCCCTTGATAAGGTTCTGATCTGTTTTTTCGTCATCATGAATAAGAGGCAGATCCTTGCTTAGATCGATGAGGTAATTGTATTTATCCATCCAGTCTTCGTAAAGGCTGAATTCTTCAATAATTTGCTGTTGGATTTCATCAATGGTCATAACAAATTGTTTTTATTTTAACATTGCTTTTGTTTTTTCTAAAGCGCTTACCAACTGATCGACTTCATCTTTTGTGTTATACATTCCGAATGATGCCCTGATCATTCCTTCTACCTCATAAGATTGCATGAGTGGTTGTGCGCAATGGGTTCCTGTCCGGAGCGCCAGCCCCATTTTGTCAAGGATCATGCCGGCGTCGAAAAAATGAATGCCTTCGAGTAAAAATGAAAAAATGGGGTGCTTATTTTTTGTTGTTCCATAAAGTTTTAGTCCTTTTATTTCAGATAATCGGCGGGCAGCATAGCTGGTCAACTGTTTCTCATGTTGTCGGATGGATGCTAATCCTGTATTTTCGAGGTATTCGATGGCGCTTTGCAATCCTAATGTTGCTACGTAATTGGTTGTGCCTGCTTCAAATTTAAAGGGTAGCTCATTAAAGGTTGTTTCTTCAATTGTGACCTGATCAACCATATTGCCCCCGAAATGGAAAGGTGGCAGTTTGTCCAGCCATTCTTCTTTGCCATAAAGGACGCCAATGCCTGTTGGGGCGTATATTTTATGGCCGGAAAAAACATAAAAGTCGGCGTCAAGTTCATGAACATTTGTTTTTCCATGTTGTACAGCTTGTGCGGCATCAACAAGAACAGGAATGTTATTTTGATGAGCGATGTTAATGATATCATGCACTGGATTAATGGTTCCAAGAACGTTGGATACTTCGGAAATGGCGATGATTTTTGTTTTAGGGCTTATTAATCCTGCTAACTCATCAAGATGAAGCTGGCCTTCATGGTCAACAGGGATAATCCTTAAGCGGGCGCCGGTTTTTTGGCAAGCCTGTTGCCAGGGAACCAGGTTTGCATGGTGTTCTGCTATTGATACAATAATTTCATCATCTTTTTTTAAAAAGGATTCAGCAAAGCCATTGGCCACAATATTGATGCTGTGAGTTGTCCCGCTGGTGAATATCACTTCTTTTTTTTTGGGTGCGCCAATGAATGCCCGCACTTTTTCGCGGGCTGCTTCATACCGTTCCGTTGCTTGTTCACTTAAATAATGCACCCCACGATGTATATTGCTGTTTGCCTCAAGATAAAATTGATTGATGGTATTGATAACAGCATTTGGTTTTTGTGTGGTTGCTGCATTATCCAGGTAGACAAAAGGCTTATTATATACTTTTTGTGTTAAAACAGGAAAATCTGCTCTTATTTGTTCAATGGGATATGTTATGGTATCATTATGCATTTTGGTAACAGTTTAAAGCACAGCAATGACAACGCTCCAGTTCTCCTCTCAGCCGTTGTTCGGCTAACTCTTTTACTCTTTCTCTTAGCGCTTTAGCTTTGATCTGGCTCACGACTTCATCTGCAAATGCAAACATAAGAAGATGCCTTGCTTCATCGCGTTTGATCCCTCTTGATCTGAGATAGAAAAGTCCTTCCTGGTCTATTTTGCCGGAGGTTGCGCCGTGGCTGCATTTAACATCATCAGCGTAAATTTCAAGCTGGGGTTTGCTATTGCTTTTGGCTTTTTTGGATAAAAGCAGGTTTCTATTGGTTTGAAAAGCATTTGTCTTCTGGGCTTTTTTCGCGACATAGATACGCCCGTTGAAGGTAGCGACTGCGTTGCCGTCCAGGATATTTTTGAATAATTGCTTGCTTTCTGAATTGGGTTCGCCGTGACGAATCCAGATATGATTGTCTACATATTGTTCATGATCAGCAATGGTTAGTCCGTATGCATTGCTGATACAATTTTCACCATCAATGGAGAGATCAAGGTTGTTTCTGATATATTGTCCGTTGAGAGACAGGTAATGACTTTCGTAGGTGCTGTTTTCTTGTTGATGCACGAAAATATGAGAAAAATGTGCCGCGAAAGCATGCTCGTTCTGCATTTTTGTGATGTATATATGGGCTTCTTCTCCTACTTCTATTTCTGAAATATCATTGCTTAAAAATTGATGGTTAGACAAAGTATGATCGCAGATGATGATATTGGCACGGCTATGTTTTTCTGCTATGATCAGATTGCGGTAGCTGGCTGTTGTGTCTTCATCTGACAGCATGATATTGACGATCTGAAATGGTTTATCTTCCACTACATGATCAGGGATGTAAATGAATATTCCGTCTTTTGCAAAAATGGCATTAAGTGCCTGCATCCCATCTTTTTCGTAGTTAATATGCTGCCCGTAATGTTGTTGAACCAGTTCGGGGTAATGTTGGATGGCTTCTTTCAGACTCCCATAAATAATTCCGTTATCTAATTTGGTTAAAGCTGGTTGGTCATGATAATAACCATTTAACATCATGAGATTATAAGCATCCAATCCGCTCACATCGCACTGGAATATCTCGTCAATGTTAATATCCATTTGCTTGGGCAAAATCTGGTTATTCAGATGTTGTTCCATCAGTTTGGGAATATTGGCATATTTATATTTTTCGGTTTTTCTTGCCGGGATGCCATATTCCTTAAAGGTGTTCAGTGCTTTTTCTTTATCCTGGTTCACAAAATCGGGAGCACCATTAATAAAGAATTGACTGTTTGCCTCGAACCGCTTGATTATTTCCTGGGTTAATCCTGTATCTGTTTTTGTGGTCATGGTATTCTGATTTAAGATGCTGGAATATCTTCTTTTAACCAATCGTAGCCTCTTTCTTCAAGTTCCAGGGCCAGTTTTTTATCTCCGGATTTAATGATTTGTCCCTGGTAGAGCACATGGACATAATCCGGCACGATGTAATCCAGCAGTCTTTGATAGTGAGTAATCACGATGGTCGCATTATCCGGTCTTTTTAATTTATTGACACCGTTAGCGACAATTCGCAGGGCATCAATATCTAAACCGCTGTCGGTTTCATCCAGAATCGCTAATTTGGGTTCCAGCATGGCCATTTGGAAAATCTCATTCTTTTTTTTCTCACCACCCGAAAAACCCTCGTTTACTGCCCTGTTTGTTAATTGCGTGTCCAGGCCTACCAGGTCTTTTTTTTCTCTGAGTAGTTTTAGAAAATCGGATGGATTAAGTTCTTTCTGTCTCTTCACTTTTCGGTGTTGATTGATTGCCGCTCTCAGGAAATTCACCATGCTGACGCCCGGGATTTCAACAGGATACTGAAAGCCCAGGAAAAGCCCGGCAATAGCTCTCTCGTCTACTTCCATGTCAAGCAATTCTTTACCCTCGAATTGAACAAATCCTTCGGTTACCTCAACATTTTCCCTGCCCGCCAAAACACTGGCAAAAGTGCATTTCCCGGAGCCGTTTGGCCCCATGATCGCGTGTATTTCACCAGGTTGAACATC
>CAZSGN010000157.1:0-6676 GCA_964606415.1 uncultured Bacteroidales bacterium | reverse complement strand
ATTGGAGGTGGAGTAACAAACGAAAAAGGAGAAATCACTAACGAAGGATTCAAAGCTGTCCAAATCGGAGGACCATCAGGGGGCTGTCTAACCATTGATAATATCGACATGCCCCTGGATTATGAAAACCTGATCAAACAAAATGCAATGGTTGGCTCCGGAGGACTGGTTGTAATGAACAATGACTCCTGCATGATACAGATCGCCAGGTTCTTTATGAATTTTACTCAAAATGAAAGTTGCGGCAAATGCGTCCCCTGTAGAGAAGGCACCAAACAGATGCTTGCCATGCTGGATGATATTATCAATGGCGATGCCACCATGGAGACCATTGAGAACCTCGAAGATCTGGGCAGTGCTGTCAAAACTGCTTCTCTTTGCGGACTGGGAAAAACAGCTCCCAGCCCTGTATTAAGCACTCTTCAGCGTTTCAGAGATGAATACATCGCCCATGTTGAAGAAAAAAAATGTCCTGCAAATAAATGTCAACAGTTAGCCACCATTCTGATTGATGAAGAAAAATGCATCGGTTGCACGGCATGCACTAAAAAATGTCCTGTAGATGCAATCGAAGGAGAAAAAAAACAAACGCATACCATTGACAACGATCTTTGCATCAAATGCGGGGTATGCGCAGAAACATGTAAGTTTAACGCAATTATCGGATTTTAATAAAGGGAGAATATAATTATGGAAGAAAAGCAATTTATCAACATAAATGGACAAGAAGTCCCTATTGAAGGAGAACGGAATGTGTTGGAAATGATCAGGAAAATTGACATTGATCTTCCGACATTTTGCTACCATTCTGAATTAAGTGTTTATGGTGCATGCCGCTTATGTATCGTGGAAACAGATAAAATGGGCGTACAAACAAGTTGCTCTCTTAAGCCTATGCCAGGCATGACGATAAAAACAAATACAGCAGAATTAAGAAGGATCAGAAAAATCAACCTTGAACTTTTGCTGGCCAATCATGATATCAGTTGCCCCAGCTGTGACAAGAGCAATAATTGCCGGCTCCAGGAATTAACGAATAAATTGGGAGTTGAAACATCCAGATTCAAAAAGCGTGAAGAGAAACTCCCTATTGATCAACACTCTGACAGTTTGGTGCATGATCCAAATAAATGCGTTCTCTGTGGAGATTGTGTGAGGGCGTGCAAAGAAATACAAGGAGTGGGCGCTATTGATTTCTGCAAGCGGGGAGCCGAAACACAAGTTGGCCCGGCTTTTGGTAAAAGCCTGGCAGATGTTGAATGTGTCAATTGCGGACAATGTGTAAGAGTATGTCCTGTTGGCGCACTTACTCCTAAAAAAGAGAAAGACCAGGTTTGGGATGACGTTTTCAACGAGGATCAACTAGTCGTGGCACAAATTGCCCCGGCTGTTAGAGTCGCAATTGGAGAAGAATTTGGGTACGAACCGGGAACTGTCAACACTGGACAAATTGTTGCCGCACTTAAACAAATCGGATTTGACAAGGTATTCGACACCTCTTATACCGCAGATCTGACTATCATGGAAGAAACGAATGAGTTTATCAAAAGGCTGGAAAAAAAGGAAATGCTACCCCAATTTACATCCTGCTGCCCTTCGTGGGTGAAATTCATTGAGCAATACTACCCTCAATTGCTCCCCAATCTTTCAAGCTGCAAATCACCACAACAAATGTTTGGCAGTATCGCTAAAAAAATACTATCTGCCCAAACAGGTGTAGCACCAGAAAACATTACAGTGGTTTCCATCATGCCATGCACAGCTAAAAAATTCGAGGCCAAACGCCCTGAATTCAAACACAAAAATAATCCGGAAGTTGACCATGTAATCACAACCTCCGAGACAGCTAAAATGATTGCTGAAGCAGGTATCAATTTTAAAAAAATAAAACCAGCATCGTTTGACCTTCCACTTGGTTTTAAAACCGGAGCTGGTATTTTATTTGGTAATAGCGGAGGTGTTAGCGAAGCTGTTCTGAGAACAGCTTATGAAATTGTAACCCAGGAAAAACTGGCTGAAAACGACTTCAAAATGGTGCGTGAAAGCAATGGATTCAAAAAAGCGGCAATCCGGATAGGAGATCAGGAGATCAAAATGGCCGTTATTCATAGCCTCAAGAATGCCCATACTATTTGTCAGGAAATTATTAATGGATCAACTGAGTATGACATTATTGAAGTAATGGCATGCCCGGGAGGTTGTGTAAACGGAGGCGGGCAACCCACTGAGCATCAACAAAATTCACTGCAAAAACGCACAGAAGGCATATACAACTGTGATAAACAACTGCAATTGCATAAATCACACGAAAATCCTTATATCCAGGAATTATATAAAGATTTCCTAAAAGAACCGGGCTCTTCTATTGCTCATTCATTATTACACACCTCTTATCAAGCAAGAAAGAGAATTTCTGATGAAAGTTTCACTATTCATGATGGATCAAAAAAAATAGTTGACATCCAGGTTTGCGTTGGCACTAATTGTTTCTTAAAAGGGTCCCAGGAATTACTCACAGACATCATGAATTATGTTAACTTTAAGGGCCTTGAGAAAAAAATATCCATAGCCCGGGAACCGGAAAATATTGATGTGAAAGGCACTTTTTGCTTTGAGAATTGTGGGAAAGGGCCTATGGTCAAAATAAACAACCAACTACTTGAAGGAGCAACCATGGAAAAAATAAAAAAAGCAATAAAAAAAGAGTTAGATAGTTTAAAAAAGGTATGAATAGGTTAACAATTTTGATTTCTTGATCTTATTTTAAGGATAAGCATTAATAAACCCATCAATCTGCCGCTTAATCCCCTTAAAGGGAAACCGCCCAAATAAAACTGTGGGATAATCCCTTTAGGGAAGCAAAGGGCTGCGGGGGAGGAAAACAAATGAACAGCTAAGCAATGAAAAAAAGATCATTTGAAAGAAGCATGTTCCGCAATGCGCCTCCAGAGGTTTTCAGATTAGCTGAATCCCTTCGAAATAATATGACTGACCCCGAAAAACATCTATGGTCAAGATTAAAAAACAAACAACTTGGAGTAAGATTCAAAGCCCAGCATCCAATTGGTTGTTTTATAACTGATTTTTACTCACATAAAGCTAATTTAGCTATTGAAATTGATGGAGAAGCCCATAAATTTCAAAAAAATTACGACAAAAGCAGAGAAGCCGAAATTGAAAAATATGGCATAAAAATTATAAGATTTGATAATAAAGAGATTTTAGAAGACATAGAAACTGTAATCAAAAAGATAAAAAATCAATTATAGCAAAAATGATATATTCCCCCAACGCTGCCCCTTAATCCCCTAAAGGGGAACCGCCCAAACAAAACTGTGGGCTGATCCCTTTAGGGAAGCAAAGGGCTGCGGGAAAGGAAAACAAATGAACAGCTTTCAAAATGTAATAAAAAGTAAAAAATAGATTAAATTAACAATTTTGATTTCTTCATCTTATTTTAAGGATAAGCATTAATAAACCCGAAACGCTGCCCCTTAATCCCCTTAAAGGGGAACCGCCCAAACAAAACTGTGGGCTGATCCCTTTAGGGAAGCAAAGGGCTGCGGGGGAGGAAAACAAATGAACAGCTTTCAAAATGTAATAACAAAACCATTTAATGCATGAACAGTGAAAGTAACCATATCATCTTTACTAACAAAAGTGAATGCCGCGACTGTTACCGTTGCGTGCGGGTTTGCCCGGTTAATGCCATTCGCCTAAAAAACGGCCAGGCACAGGTAGTAGCCGAACGATGCATTGGATGCGGCACCTGTATAAATAACTGCCCCCAGAATGCCAAACAATACCGGCGGGATGTGGATATTGTAGAAGATCTGCTAAAAACAGATAAAAAACTAGCGATTAGTCTGGCACCTTCTTATGTTTCCGCTTACGAAAAGTGGCAATGGGAAAGATTGCCCTCTGCCCTGCGGCAGGGAGGATTTGCCCTGGTATCAGAAACAGCAGTAGGCGCATGGGAAGTAGCTGTCGAAACAGCCCGGTTGGCAGAAGAAAAAAAAGAAACATGGATCACCTCTTCATGCCCGGCCGTTGTAAGTTTTATTGAAAAATATAAATCAGGGCAAAGCCAGGCGATCACACCTGTCGTATCTCCCATGGTGGCCCATGCCCGAATATTAAAAAATAAATATAAAGCGGATAAAGTTATTTTTGCCGGGCCTTGCACAGCTAAAAAAATGGAAGCCGAACGCGATTATGCCCAGGGACTGGTAGATGCTGTATTAACTTTTGCAGAACTTGATGAACTATTAGAACGTCTCAATCTGGATTTATCCCGTTGCGAAAACAGCAAACCCGACATTGATTGCCCTGAAAAAGCCAGGCTATTCCCCATTGACGGAGGTTTACTAAAAACCGCTTATAAAACAAACCAAAAGCCCCAACAACACACACTGACTGTTTCGGGTTATGAAGACCTGGAAGATGCCTTAGCCTTTATCGAAAAAAGCGACAAGCATTACCTGGTTGAAGCACTTTTTTGTGACCATGGCTGCATCAACGGGCCGGTTATGCGAAAAGGCGAATCTAATCTTGAAAAGACCCAGGCTGTTGAAGATATGGACCAGACAAAAGATAAAGAAAGCAACAATCCCGACACACACCTGGCTCCCGGGGACATCAAAGCTAAATTTAAGGCTAATCCTGTCAAGCAACACCAATATTCAGAAGAAGAAATCAGAAAAGTGCTTCAAAAAACAGGTAAATACAAAAATGAACAAGAATTAAATTGTGGGGCTTGTGGCTATATAACATGCCGGGAAAAAGCCATTGCTGTGCTTGATGGCATGGCAGAAGAAGAAATGTGCATTCCATACATGCGCCAAATGGCAGAGCAACGTGCCGACACCCTTATAGAAAGAGATCCTAACGGCATCCTTTTCGTGAATGACAAATTAGAGATTACCAGGATGAATCCTGCTTTCAAAAAATTATTTTCTACTTCGGATACGCTTTACGGGAAACAAATATCTTATCTTTTTGACCCCTCTCCTTTCGAAACGGTGAAGCAAAATCCTGAAGAGGTATATAGTGAGATCATTCATCTTGATGGCTACAACCTGATCTGTCACCTGATCGTATATGCCATTGACGAAGACCAGATTGTTGGTGTTTGGGGAGATATAACTAAAGACATCAACAATTCGGAGAAAATCAAAACATTAAAAACAGACGTAGTCAGTCGCGCCGAAGAACTAGTAAAGCATCAAAATGAAATGGCTAGGCAACTGGCTCAATCCCTTGGCGAATATTCTGCGCAAGGTGAAATTATCTTACAGAAACTGCTTAAAGAAATCAAAAAGTAATGTTATACCTGTATTCAGATATTCACATTGCTCAATTTTCCAAAAAAAATGGTGATCCCTGTGGTGATGTCGTTAAAGTGATACGTAAACCTAAAGAGACAATCATTATTTTTTGTGATGGATTAGGATCAGGAATTAAAGCAAACACCTACGCCAACCTCTTTGCAAGCCGCATTAAAACCATGGTTGATGCCGGATCCAGTATCCATCAAACCTTTCATATTCTGGCCAACGAAATGGACCGGGCCTGGGGCGGAGATGCTATTTTTGCAGCATTCACCATTGCTTCTATACAAACAAATGGCAAAACAACCATCCTTGCCTACGAAATGCCCCCTCCTATATTAACAAGCGGACAACACGCATCGCTGCTACAGACAGTCAATATTAAAAAAGGAAAAGGAGTTGTGTATGAAATACATTACAACATGGAAGAAAAGGAAGGCCTGCTCCTGGTCAGTGACGGCATCACTCAGGCTGGCATGGGAACTTCTACCCGCTTCGGATGGGGCATAGAAGGTGTTAGAAACCAATTAAATACCTTACTCAGGAAAGAAGAAAATGTTGCTGATATCCCTTATTTGATCAATAATCGTGCGAGGATTCTCTGGGAACAGGCTCATGGAGATGACTGCACATCGGTTTATGTGAAATTAAGAAAAGGTATCATTATCAACATACTTAGTGGACCACCAGCTAACGAATCGGATGACCAACGATATATCAAAGAATTTCTTCAGCAAGCAGGTATTAAAATAATCTGCGGAGGAACAACCGCAAATATTGCTTCACGAATCACAAAAGAGCCCTTGCAGGTTGAAGAAGCCCAGTCAACATTTGTTCCTCCCAAATTTAAAATGAAATCCTTTAACCTTGTTACAGAGGGAATCATTACCCTAAATCATACACTTAATCTTTTAGACCAGGGTGTTAATGCTGCTGAAGTTGACGATGAAAATCCGGCCACTGAACTCCTGTATTTTCTCCAGACAGCAGACCAAATCAATATATTCACCGGAACCTCCTCGAATGATGCCAAATCAAGCCTGGATTTCAAGCAACAACGAATCCTTCCCAGAGAACGTATTATTCAACAATTAGCAGAAAAACTAAAAGAAGCTGGCAAGCAAGTTAACATTAGCAATCTTTAATGTATTACTATTTGTGTTAACAACAGGTTGATCTCATTATCCATAGATTATCAGGGGGAAATTAATAATATCAAAACTCCTGATCCGCATCAAAATATAATGTCGCATTTTTATGTCGGGAATACAGTCAACTTATAAGGCAAAGCACATAAATTACTGATTTTAAATTACAAAAGTCTCACAATAACTTATAAAACACGA
>CAZSGN010000156.1:0-6678 GCA_964606415.1 uncultured Bacteroidales bacterium | reverse complement strand
GGAAGTATCAAAATTTGCCAAATCTTATGATGCCAATATATATAGTATGCATGTTACGGAAAATAAAGAATTTGCCGAACAAATCAAAGAGACAGGTTTTATTGACACCATCAGGCACAAAATAGATTATCAAAAAATAAACTTATTTACAGTTTATAATGAAGACACAACAGAAGCTATTAATAATTTTGCAGATGGAATTAATGCAGATTTAACAGTTATTCTAAAAAAACAAAGATCCTTTTTACAAAGTATCTTTTCAAAAAGCCACAGTAAGTCATTGATTATTGAATCAACTATACCAGTTCTGGTTTTTCATGAATCATAGAGCATTCAGCTTATTTCATATTTTATAAACAAATCTTATTATGGGGAAAATCATTATAAATATTGATTTTTTTGATCATGCAGATTACTTAATAGATTATGGTTTAAACCTTGCCCGGAAGTTATCAAAAAATATCCAATTAATACATGTTGTAGAAACCCGGGAAATAGGCATGGAAGCATCTCCCACCGGGCATATGCCTGATGCGGGCATAGAACAAACTCTCTTGGCATCGAGCAAAGAAAATGCGGATAAATGGATGCATGAAAAAGTCCGGAAAATTGAAGAACAAATAAAAGGAAAGAGTTCAATTGAAGGCAAGGTTATTATTGGTATCAAACCTGACGTTTTGCTTTCAGAATCAACCAACAAAAAAGTGGAATTAATCCTTACTGAAGAAGAACATGAATCAGGATTGATAACAAAAATTGCAGGAAGCGATACAAAAATGATCATTGATGAAGCAGCATGCCCTGTCCTGTTTATACCCAGAAATTATGCTTTCAAAGATTTAAAAAGGATGGTTTATGCTACAGATTATGAACAAGCGGATTTAGGCACCCTTCAAAAAACAATCAATCTCTTTAAACCATTTCATCCCTGGATTACTGCTGTTCATCAAACAAAAAACATTGATTTCCAGATGAAAATCAAACAGAGGGGGTTTATGAATATTGCCAGACAAAAACTCGATTTTAATCAAATTGATTTTGTCACAGTAAACGGGCAAAAAGATGTTCGGGAGATTATTGACTATGCTCAAAAAAATGATTGTGACATGATTATTGTTTTAAAACAGAATCATTCCTTTCTTGAAAAATTATTTCATTCGAGCAGTAGTCATAAAATTGTAGCAAAATCAAATATTCCTGTTTTAGTTTATCACGAACAATAAAATACACAAACCATGAGAAAGAGCAGAATGAAAGAATTAGCAGAGATTCATGCACCTGAGTGTGTTACCATTTATATTGACACACACCAAAAAGGACAAGAAGTTACTGAATACCAGGATCGTTTAAGATTAAAAAACCAAATCCGGGAGGCAGAGCACCAATTATACCATTTTTATCAAATGAAAGAAAATGTAGTAAAGGAATACATGAGGCCAATATATCAGTTATTGGATAACACATATTTTTGGCACCATCAGGATGAAGGTTTGGTTATATTCAGGAATGAAAATATTTTTGAATATTATACCTTACCTGTCAAAACAAAAGACATGACTTATGTCGCTGATCATTTTTATATGCTGCCGGTTTTTGACTTGTTTAATGAAATTAATGAATATTACCTTTTATTATTAACTTTAAAAGAGACTTCCCTGCTAAAAGTACATGCTTTTGATAAAACAGAAAAGGAACCTTTTGATAAAATTTTTAGCATCAATTTTAAAGACGTAGTGGGTGAAGATTACGAACAAAAGAGCCTGCAAATGCGTTCACAACAAGAAGGGAACAGCCGCCCACTCTACCATGGGCAGGGATATGGCATTGATGATCAGGATAAAGAAATCCTTAAATATTTCAAAAGCATTAACCAGCAAGTGGTAAAAAAAATAAACCACCAATCTACCCCACTTATTGTTGCGTGTGCAGACCACATGTTTAATCTATATTGTAAAAACAACGATTACCCGGGCATGCTGGATAAACATATGTCTGGCAATTATGAACATGCGAACAAAAATCAATTATTGTCAGATTCATATAAAATTATCAGAGAATATCTAAACCAACAAAAAAAAGAAACGGTAAAATCTTATTCGGAAATTTCACCTAACTACAAAACACCTCTTCTGGAGGATATTTTAAATGCCTCGGTAGAAGGTAAAGTCAAACATTTATTTATAGATCAAAATCATCAAATATGGGGACGGCTTGATCTGACAAAGCAACAAACAGAAGTACATCACGTTCGTCACGAAGGCGATGCTGAGCTAATTAATTTAGCAGCCAGGCAAGCATTTTTAAATGGCGGTAATATTTTTTTGGTTTCGCCGGATGAAAAACCAGAAACCTCGGCAGCTAGTGCAATTTTAAGGTATTAATCATAAATAAATAGATAGATATGGCAATTAATGAGCAACTCTTTGCCTTGTTAAACATTTTTATCGCTTCAATCCTTGCCGGCTTAATAGGTTATGAACGTGAAATTCTGCATAAGCCGGCAGGATTTAGAACACATATGATTGTAGGTGGCGCGGTAGCTCTTCTGGTTATTTTAGGAACAGAAATAGTTGATCAGTTTGAATCATCATTTGTCAACGAAATTATTAGGGCGGATCCGCTCAGGCTTATAGAAGCAGTAGTTGTTGGTGTGAGTTTTATAGGTGCTGGCACTGTCTTGCAAAACAAAAAAGAAAGTAATATAAGATACCTTACCACGGCTGCATCTATTCTGTTTAGCGCAGGCATAGGAATAGCTGTTGCCCTACGGCAGTATATTCTTGCATTTGGAGTTACAATGATGGCCCTTTTGATTAATCATATTATACGTTTAATTCAACCGCCACAAAAAAAATAAAGTAGTTAATAAGATAATACAAAGATTTAATCATTTGTATCGTGGAATATTTGAGGATTATATACTACACAACGAAATTCCATTGATGGCAGTTGAACGAAGTTATTGCATACTCTCTCCAACTGCTCTCATTTTAAATTTTCATTTCCTCCTTTTAGGCTTTTGGCATAATATTTACTTAATAATTAATAAACCAAATTACTAAATCTTAAAACGAACAAAATCATGAAATTTTCTTTATCTAAATTACCGTATGAAAAAAATGCGTTAGAACCTGTCATCAGCGAACGTACAATTAATATCCATCATGGAAAACATCATCAAAAATATGTAGACAAGCTCAATCAACTTATAGAAAATACAGCTTTTGAGCATTTGTCAATGGAAGAAATCATTAAAAATTCAGATGGTGCAATATTCAATAATGCTGCGCAGGTATGGAATCATACTTTTTACTTTGACAGCTTTACACCTGAAAAAAACAAAAACCCATCAGGAGATTTATTGGCCAGAATCAATGAAGATTTTGGTAGTCTTGAAGAATTCAAAACCGATTTTGAAACAGCAGCTACCAGTCTTTTTGGTTCAGGTTGGATCTGGCTTGTAAAAGAAAAAGATGGTCATTTATCTATTCAGCAAGGGCCAAATGCCTGGAACCCAATTATTGAAAACAACCAACCGCTATTAACCTGTGACGTATGGGAACATGCTTACTACCTTGATTATGAAAACAAGAAAGCAGAATATGTAAAACAATTTTGGTCTATTATTGATTGGGATAAAATAACCGATCGATATAAAAAAATTGGTTAATTAAAAAAACAAAACATAATGAAACCAATAGCTATTTTATGCACTAACGGATTTGAAGAAGTAGAATTAACAGAACCCAAAGAAAAACTTGAAAAAGATGGTTATATTATTGAAATTGTTTCGGAAGATGAAAATATTCAATCGTGGCACAAGCGCCAATGGAATCAAACCTTTAAAACAGACAAACTGGTTGAAAAAGCCAATCCTGCTGATTATGCAGGCCTTTTACTTCCGGGTGGCGTAATAAACCCTGATCGTTTAAGAAGAAATAACGTGGCTGTTTCGTTTGTTAAGCATTTCATAAACCATAATAAACCAGTGGCTGCGATTTGTCATGGCCCTCAAATGTTAATTGAAGCTAAGGGAGTTAAAAACAAAGAACTAACCTCCTTCTTTTCTATACAAAAAGACCTTGAAAATGCGGGTGCTAAATGGATCGACCGGCCAGTAGTTTACGATCATCCATTAATAACAAGTCGCACTCCTGCTGACATAGAGGCATTTGTAGCCCAGTTCGAACATGTATTATCTAATGATAAGTGATTCTTAACTCGCTTATCAACATAAAAACCTAATCATTATGAACATTTTTGAATTAGTAATCGCCCTTGGTATTTCAGCCATACTCACATTATTATTTGCTTTTGCCTTCCGGCTCAGAGGGCCGTGGGGCAGTCTTTGGACCTTTTTTCTTGTACTGGCATTGAGTATTGTGGCCGCTGATTTATGGCTCTCTCCTGTTGGTCCGTATTGGTTCGAAGTCCCCTGGATCCCAATGCTGTTTGTCGGATTAGTCATTGCATTAATTCTTGCAGCAGCTTCTCCCCGGGGGCACCAGCCAACTGATAAAAAAGAAACACGTGAAACAGAAAACAAGGAAGCACGTGTTGCCATTATGAGTGTTTTATTATGGACATTAATATTACTGCTCACCCTTTCAGTTGTATTAGGAATTACTCAATAAAAGTACAGGATTAATGCTCGTACAATATACTTGTAATCTCTAATTAGAGCTCGTTCATCAATGTCCACTTAACTTCGTTATGCTTGTCCCAAAATTGCTCATTTACACCAGTAAACTCCGCATTTTGGGACTTCGCAAGCCTCGTTATCGAATATTATGATCCAAACACTTGAGTTTATTGACGAGCTCTAATTAACCATTGATAATCTTTATTTTTTTATTATTTCCAACCAAAAAAAGAATTATTATGAATTACAAATTTTTAAAACAGGCAGTATTTATCTTTTTCATTCTTATTTCCAGCAGTTTAACACTTTCCGGAAAACAAGAGTTAAGCGATTCGGAAATAACAAACGCAATTGACTACGAAATGGCTATTCACACTGATGTGCCAGCATATCTCGTTGATATTGAAACCAGTGATGGCATTGTTACGCTTAGTGGCAAAGTTTCTAATATTCTTGCCAAAGAAAGAGCTAAGAAAATAGCAATGGCTGTTAAAGGTGTACGCAGTGTTGTTAACAATATAAAAGCAGACCCTCCTGTCAGAAAAGATGAAAAAATAAAAAAAGATATTCAGGACGCCTTGCTTTTTGATCCTGCAGCAGATTCTTACAAAATAAACGTCAGCGTAAATAATGGAATTGTAACTGCAACAGGGAGTGTCAATTCGTGGCAGGAAAAGCAACTTGCACTTAGCGTCATAAAAGGCGTTAAAGGGGTCAAAGAAATCAATGACAATATTCTATTTGAATATATAGAGGAGAGGCCTGACTTTCAGATCAAAAAAGATATTGAAGCAACCCTCAGGAATAATATAAGAGTAGATGATGAATTGATTGAAGTATCTGTAAAAAATGGGGAAGTCTTCCTTTCAGGAACAGTAGGCAGTGCAACAGAAAAACATCAGGCCAAAATGGATGCCTGGGTGACAGGTGTTGAGCATGTTGATGCCGGCGACCTGGAAGTTAAGTACTGGGCAAGAAATGAAAACCTCAGGAAACAAAAGTATATTGATCGCGATGATGAAGAGATCAAAAAAGCGATAAAAGATGCTTTCTTATATGATCCAAGGGTCAAATCTTTTAACCCTGAAGTTAATGTCGATAATGGTCTGGTCACGCTTACCGGGGAAGTTGATAATCTCAAAGCCAAAAGAGCAGCAGGGAATGACGCAAGAAATACGGTTGGCGTATATAACGTTTACAATCACATTAAAATACGTCCGGACATTATTCCTTCAGATACTGACCTTGAAGAAGATGTTTTAGAATCCCTGATTCGTGATCCTTATGTTGAACGGGCTGAGATAGCTATTAACGCAAATAATGGGAAAGTTACCCTAAGAGGAATTGTTGAAAATTACTTTGAGAAATATCATGCAGAAGATATTGCCTCTGAAGTCAAAGGAGTAATAAAAGTAAATAACAACATCAGCGTAGGCGGCGACCAAAGTTATAATGAGGACTATTACAGTTATGATTACTATGGGTGGAACACGGTTTATCCTACACCGTATACCGAATATCGGTACAACCAACCTCCCAAAAGTGACTGGGAAATTAAAAACAGGATCGAAAATCAAATATGGTGGTCACCCTTCATTAATAAGGATGATATCAACATATCGGTTAACAACGGAATAGCCACACTATCAGGTAAAGTTGACACGTGGAATGAAAAAATAGCAGCATCTGAAAATGCCTTGCAAGGTGGTGCCAAAACTGTCGTGAACAATATTGAAGTAAGAAAAAGTCCCGAAAAACAAAGCAACTCTAAATAGAGGCTGCTCATTTTATCCTTCGTTTAATTCTCTGAAAAAGGCTTGCCAACAATTCTGGCAAGCCTTTTTCTGAAAACAAACGGCATCAGCATGTGAAATTATACCACAAATTTCACATCCATTTTGAGAGAAACAAAAACATAACAAAAGATAAATTTATGTATATCAAATAATTAACTCACATGTGTATTTTGGCACAATATTCTATTAAAACATAACAAAAATATTGTGTCGTATTAGTTAAGAGGTTATTAAAGACTG
>CAZSGN010000155.1:0-6699 GCA_964606415.1 uncultured Bacteroidales bacterium | reverse complement strand
TTTTTATTGTTAATGGTCACATTAAAATATTCATCAGCAGGGTTTGGATAAACGCTAATCTTGTTGCTTGTATTTATTGTATTTAAATGAACGTTGGAAAGAGGTTCTGTGCCGAAAATCGGAACTGAGCCTGTATAGTCAACTGTATAATAATTACCGGCACTGTCGCTAAGGCTTAAAACCTGATTTTTTAATTGTACAAAAGGTCCTTCAAATACCGACCAGTCTGTTGAAAGGTCAACAGTATTTCCATCTACAGTCCAGTTTGCAAGACGACCATGTCCAACGCCTGTTGGCCAGCTTGGTTGCTGAAATGGAGGCGAAGTCTGGAATTGCTGTGGTGTTGTTGGCCCGTAACCCCAGTCATAAAGTGGTTCGATGTAACTGCCGCTTTCCTCATAGTAAATATCAAGTTCTTCGCCTGAAGAAGTAATATAAGTAAAATGATCATTTCCCAAATCTTTGGTCAATGAAGAGTTATTGGTGATTGCAGTCTGAAAATCTGAAAGGCTTGCATATTCAGCTTTTTCTCCAATATCCAGAATGATACCTGTTAAATTTCCTGAACTTGCTTGATCAGAGATGGTGTGATAGCTGCCATTGTCTTCATAATCAGGAGCTGTATTATCCAGCGAACGAACAGCGATGTATATAGAATCGAGTTCGAAATACTGGATATTATTATCTGATGAACTGTTTACATTGTTATTGTCCCAGACATGCACATAGGTGGTGTTATTATCTGGGATATCGTCAGAAATTTTATTGTTGATGGGATTCCCTTTACCATCTGAAGGAAAGCGACTTGAAAAGTCATTATCCCATTCTGTTTTCCAGTCATTAATTGTGTTTGTGATTGTGCTCGTAATTGATGAATAATCAGCGGGCACTTTGGTCATCTGAACAAGGACATTTTTATGATGCACCAATTGATCCCATGGTTGTTTACGTCTTGATTTATTCCATTTTTTAAGACCATAACCGACTGCTACATTCGCTGTTGTGGATGTACTGTTTGTGTCCGGGGTGCAATTGGCCACCAGCTTCCATGTGATAAATTCGTTGTCTGCGCCTGTCCATCCTCCGTATGGCAAGTATGATGCACCAAGTGTATAACCTTTGCCAATATAAAATGTTTGTTTTACCCAGGAATCATATTGGAAGGCGTAGTCGCTTTTGCTATTATAATACATTGCATCACCATAATGTTTATTAGCCAGTTTAACAGCAATACTTGGCGGACGATATTCAGAGACAGCTGCATATACACTTTGGGCTGCTCTTACATCCATAGAGCCAGAGGAAAATGTTATTTTTCTGGGGCTATTGCCAAACCATAGCCATCCCAGGTAATCATTCAGGTCTTCAACGCTTTCGAAACTAAGACTATTGCGGGATTCATATCCTCCTGTAATGCCCTGGGAGTAGTGAAGTGCAATTTCTGTTGCATAATAGTCCAGCACAGCTTTTGCCGCTTTGTACACATCATCATCTTTGGCTGACTCATAAAGTGCGATCCAGGGAATAATATTGTATGCTCCATACTTAGCGGAATTCCATTCACTTGTTCCTCCGGTATAGATTTGTTTGCTCTTCCACATCACCCATTTTTTTGCAGAATCAAGTTTTTCCTGGGCATCAGGGAAGTCTGACGGGAAACTGTCAACGGCAATTTGTGCATAAATGTATGCCGCGCACTTGGTCATGTGAATGTGGTTCTCTGTTCCTTCGGCAGTAAAAAGATTATAACTGTCATCCCTGTTCCATGCTGCTGTTAGGTAATCTTTGACAGTTTATTTGACGCTGGATGCCTCCCAGTATTTCCCAAAAATATATGTTTCACCCATCAGGTTAAAATGAAAACGGTTTGCTAAGCATATTCCGCCGTCCAGTGTGTCGAAACGCCATAAATATTTGTTTGCATCCGCATCGCTCAATCCATATTTATGAAAACGGGCAACCGGGATTGGCCAGTTGTATTTACCGTAATCACTTGGACTATTGCAGTCATACCAACCCGAAGCATCCCACTTGTAATCGTCTGCAACGTAATTGATAAGTTTTTGAGCGCGCTGGTTAAATCCTTCTTCATAAGTTTGTGCTTTTGTTACAACACTACTCATTGCTATAAATCCTGCAAGAAAAGAAAGTAATAGATATTGTTTTTTCATAATAAAATGTTTATAACTTACTCTAATTTATGTAAAAATAGAAAATATAAGCAACAAACAAAAATATTTATTGTTCTTATTATGTTTAAGCGTTGTTATGAAATTATCATTTTTGTTCTTCTTTCACTTTATTGTTATACCATTTGTTTTTGCGCAAGAGGAGAAGGGCTTGCCGTATAATAATGGGGAGGCAGATAAAGATAGCCTTGCTGATACGTATGTTACAAGTCTCAGGTGGCAGGGATATCCAGAGGCCAGCATCTTATCTGTACAGGAGCAGGATGATTCACTTTTTATATTTTATGAGAAAGGTCCCCGGTATCGTTGGTTGCAATTGAAAAAAGGGAATGTGCCTTCGTATGTTTTGTCACAAACGGCAATTTCTCCTGACGAATTCCAGGGAAAACTTTTTGAATATAATAGGCTTTTGGATATTAAGGAGCAACTAATCCGGTATTATGAAAACAATGGTTATCCCTTTGCCAGGGTTTTTCTTGATTCAGTTGAGATTAAGGACTCCATGCTTGCTGCAACAATAAATGTCGATCCTTATTCTTTATTCAGATATGATAGTTTAATTGTCAGGGGTAAGGGGCAGCTTAATGAAGGGTATCTCAGACGTTTCCTTCAAGTTGAAAAGGGGCGAAGATTCCGGCAAAAAGATGTTCGGCGAATTGATCAGAGACTTGAGGATATTCCTTTTATAAGCGTTATCCGGCCTTCCCAGGTGCTTTTTAAATCAGAAAATACCGATATTTATCTTTTTCTTGATGAGCGGCCTGCCAATTCGATTGATGGAATGCTTGGTTTACAGTCTGGTGATGATGATGATGAGCCTCCACAACTGGTGGGGGAGGTTGCTTTACGTTTACAGAATGTTTTAGGAGGAGGTGAACTTGCTGATCTTCAATGGCGAAAGTTATCAGGCCCTTCCCAAAAACTTGATATAGGGATTGTCTATCCTTATATTGCTGGCTCAAGACTGGGAACTGATTTCACGTTTAATCTTTTTAAAAAAGACTCATCTTTTTTAAATTATGAAACAGATATCGGTTTACGTTTTTATCATGAAGGGAGAAATTACTTCAGGTTGTTCTGGAATGCTGAAGCTTCTGATCCAATATCTACTCTTGGTCAAAATATTAATAATTCGGATTTTGCCAATTTCAGGAAAAATTATTTTGGGCTTGGCATATTTCAAAATCAGCTTGACAAGCAGCTGAATCCTAGTTCAGGATTATTATTTGATGTCCGTCTGGCCTATGGTAATGTTCGCCGATGGTTAAAAGAAACGGATAAAAATAGTGAATTAAAAGCTAAACTGGATATGTCCTTTTTTATTTCAGTCAGCAAAAGTATGACAATCCATCTAAGAAACCAAACAGCTTTTATTAATCAGTATTCAGGGAAAAAAGATTCTGCAGGATTATTTCTCACGAATGAATTGTTTCGTATTGGTGGACTAAATACACTACGTGGGTTTGATGAAGAATCGATTTTTGCGCATTGGTACACAGTTGGGACAATAGAATACCGGTTTTTATTAGATCAGGGTTCGAGTTTTTATTTTTTTTATGATCAGGCTTTTTATGAAGCAATGTATCAGAATAAACAGTTTGTTGAGGATGCCCCTTTAGGGTTGGGTGTTGGTTTTCATTTGAGCACCCCGGCAGGCTTGTTGAAAATTAATTATGCTTTCGGGAAACAGTTTGATAATCCGCTTGATATGAGAGCAGGGAAAATACATCTGGGTATATCAACTCGTTTTTGAAAAATCTTTACGATTGTTTTTTGTGGGATGATTAATTTCTTTAATTTCAAACCTGACGGCATGTTTTTTCGGAACAATATTTCTTGATGAAAAATCGGCATATTGTTCTGTGATTTCTGCACCCAGGTAAAAAATGAGGGCGGAATAAAAGACCCAGACCAGGAATACAACAAAACTGCCAACAGCACCGTACATAGATGCAATACCAAATTGGCCGATGAGGTAGGTGATTATTCCTTTGCCGATGGTAAATAAAATGGCTGTAATAAAAGCGCCTGTCCAGGTTACCCGCCAGCGGATTTTGACATCAGGAAGGAATTTAAATAAGAAAGCAAAGGTAATGGTTGTGGCTAGGAATGAGAATAAGAACTTGACGGTCTTGAGTGTATAATAGGTTAGTTGAGGCAGGGTTGTATTCATGTAATCTTTTAATATAGCAACCATTGCATCTAAAAAAAGTGAAAGCAGGAAAATGATGCCCAGTATAAAAATAATGCCGAAGGAGGTCAGGCGATCGGTGATTATTTTTAAAATATTGTTTCTGGGTTTTGGTTTGACCCGCCATATTTTATTCAGCGAATTCTGTATAATTGCAAAAAACGTAGAAGAGGCTATTATTAACATAAAAAATAAACTGAATGTTTGCCCGGAGAAAAAAGTGTCTGTTTTGAAGTTGCTAAGGATATCCGTGATTTGTCGTGCAACTTTGGGATTGATTAATTCATGAAGGTTTTGATAAAGTTTTCCCGTAGTGACATCATCACCAAACCAAAAACCAAGCATCGAAGTGATGATGATGAGAATTGGCGGAACGGCAAAAATGGTAAGGAAAGAGAGGGTTGCGGCCAACTGGATAGGCTCGTCTTCCTTAAACTTTTGACCAGCTTGTCTGATAATATTAAAAATGCGTGAGATCAAAATGTGTTTATGTTTAAATGATAAAAATATTCAATATACATTTATTAAACAAATATTATTTTTGTAATGTTAAACAAATAAGGATAAAGCAATGCTTACAGAAGATCAGAAGTACCCCCCTTTGTTGAGATATGTGCTTTTTGCATTAGCCATATCATTGACTTTGTTTGGACTTGTTCAGGCTAAGGAATTGCTTTACCCTCTTGCTTTTGCTGTTTTGTTGTCTTATTTGCTTTTTCCCTTTACCAATTTCCTGGAGAAGCGTCGTATTCATCGTATTCCGGCTATATTAATAACACTGATACTGGCACTTGTTGTTTTAGGCGGAATTTTATTTTTTATTTCGGAGCAGATACAGCTTTTGTTAAAAGATTTCCCTGTTCTTAAGAGACAGGCTCTTGTGAATATTCGTGTTATTCAAAAAGAATTACAAACGATTGTTGATTTTGCAAATATTCAGGTCGAAGATTTTTTCAAACCCAGGGTCAATATGTTTTTTAATAATGCTGGTGATTTGTTCAATGCTTTATTTACAGCGACTACAGGAACAGCATTTAAAATAGCCCTGATGCCAGTGTATGTCTTTCTTTTTCTTTATTACAGGACAAAATTTGCTTATTTTATATTAAAGATTGTGCCGGTTCGAAAAAAAGAGCGTACTGTTCAGGTACTGCGAGAAATATCAAAGGTTTCTGCTCAATATATGGGTGGGGTATTTATCGTTGTTATTTGTATGTTCATATTGAATAGTGTTGGGTTATCACTTATTGGTATTGAACATGCAGTAACACTGGGGTTATTATCGGCATTTTTTAGTTTTATTCCTTATTTTGGCACCCTTCTGGGAAGTATTATTCCGCTTGCTTTTGCTTTTTTTACAGGTGATTTCCCGGTTGATCCTTTAAAAGTTGCAGGATTGTATTTATTTTTGAATTTTATTGAGAATGATTTTTTAACTCCGAATATTGTTGGCAATAATGTCAATATTAGTCCTTTCTTTATCATTTTGGGATTGATTATAGGGGCAATGATATGGGGCGTCCCCGGGATGTTGGTGGTTGTGCCCGTATTGGCTGTTATTCGGATTGTTTTTCAACATATTGAAAAACTCAGGCCTTATGCCTTTCTATTGTCAACTAGTGGAACGAGGAAATATGAGTTGTCTGTGAAAAAAATTAGAAACTGGCTAAAAAAGAAGGATTATGACAGGTAAAAATATGGATAATGATCATTTGATACAGGAAGCAATTCATTCTGATGACCCTGCCCGAATTAAGCAGGTTGTTAATGACCTTGATGAGAATACTTTAAATAAATGGTTTGAGGAAATTGCCGAAGTGATTTTTGAAACTACTAATCCTGAGGTTGAAGAGCTGATTTTTCAATTTATAGTTAACCAGAAAAATCCGGTTTTTGCTCATCCATTAGCCAGGCTGTTAATAAAATATTCTGAGCATCCCAGGAGTGGTGTTTTATTATCGGCTATGTGGCAATCCCGCATCGATTTTAGTGAGGAATTAATCGCGGTGGTTGAGGCTTCTATTCGTCTAAATTCATTTGCCGCTGTTGAGGCCATGACGATTATAGAAAATTCTATGTCCTCTGTGAATGAGGAGCAGAAGAACCAAGCGCTTACTGAAATTCAGGGCGCCATTGAGCAGTCAACATACGATAAGAGAGTCATTCTTCAGGAAATGCAGCAGGTAATCAGTCAGATTTAATGATTTATTGTATTTTTTCTGAGTTAAATGATCTGAACGCCGTGGGAAAAAGTTTTGGTTCTGCCACTAATTTAATGAAAGCTTGCAATTTGTTTATATGTAGATAAAATATGGTTTA
>CAZSGN010000154.1:0-6752 GCA_964606415.1 uncultured Bacteroidales bacterium | reverse complement strand
GCGCTTCCTGAAACTGATCGTAGCAGCTCTGGATTCTCGATGCAAAGACGTGTATTTGAGGGCTTCGTCGTGGTGTCCCAGGCGCTGATAGATGTCCCCTTTTTCTTTTAAACATAAAGTCATGCCGATTTTGTTTCCGTCAAACCGGGCGATATTTTTATAAAGTTTTTGGGATTCTTTCAGAAAGGATAGCGCTTTTTCATAATCGGGTATTTGTTTGAAAAGCCGGGAGAGATTAAGATATGCCCATGCCATCCCCTCTGTGTCTTCTGTATCTTCGTAAATCTTACGGGCTTTAAGATAATAATCAATGGCGTCTTTGTAATTGCCAAATACCTGGTAGATACTGCCCAGATTAATATAAGTTTTGGCTTGCTCATTCTCGTTTCTTAGGCTTTTACTTCTTTTGAGGGCTTCGTGGTATGATTCAAGCGCCTTGTTGTAATTGCCTTTTAACTGGTGGCTGTTGCCAATCCGGTTTAGGCTTGTAGTAATCCCAGCATGATCTCCTAGTTTTTCAAAGATGTTCAATGCCTGAAGAAAATAATTCAGCGCTTCTTCGTATTTATTCATTTGATAATAAGAGAAGCCGATTTTGTACAAAGCCTCTGCCTGGGATTCCGGCATTCCTGCTTCCTGACTTAGGGCTAAGGCTTCTGCTGCATATTGAATTGATTTTGAAGGATTTTTTTCCTGATCGTAATCGGCAAAATCCAGCAGGATATTGATCTTTTCCTGGGTGTTTGCATCCCTGATAACACTCATATTGGTGTCTAACTGACTCCATAAAGCTTGGCTTATGGTGAATAATGTAATTAAAAGTAAATGTGTTTTCATAACCTGCTGCATATTTTTTAAAAGTATATTTTTTACTGCATTCTACAAAGATATTTTTTCGGTAAATGATATTTTTATTGGTTCTTCTACTATTTGTAGAATATTAGTCAATGAAAAATAGTACAAGCTTTTATTTGTTTATTTAACTTTGTGTATGACCGGACATAATTCAATACAACATAAAAAAACGGGAGATGGATCCTCTACTCTTTTTCTTGCTGGTATGGATGAAACCTATCATTCTGTTTATGGTGCTGTGAACGAATCGATGCATGTGTTTATCCGAAATGGCCTGGCTGGGATAGGAAAAAAGAAGATCGTGGTTTTTGAAGTTGGCTTTGGGGCTGGCATCAATGCTTTGTTGGCGTTTGTTTATGCAAAAGAGAATAATAAACACCTCGAGTATTATACCATAGAGAAATATCCACTGGACAGAAATATCCTAAACAATTTCCAACTCGGGGATAATCACCAAAGCTGGGTTCATTCTTTTTATTGTTTACATGATGCTCCATGGAATGTACTCCATCAGGCAGACCCTTGTTTTTTTATCAAAAAGATAGCTGCGGATTTATATGATTATGACTGGAATGATTCTTCTTTTGATGTTGTTTTCTTTGATGCTTTTGCTCCTGATAAACAACCTGAGTTATGGACGCCTGGTGTTTTTGTTAATTGCTTCATGGCGATGAATCCCGGAGGGGTTTTGACTACTTATTCAGCCAAAGGCCAGGTAAGGCGTAATATGACGGCGGCAGGCTTTGATGTTGAGCGTTTGCCCGGGCCTCCTGGCAAAAGAGAAATGCTAAAAGCCACAAAAAACGAATAAGTTGCTTATAATAAGGAAATTTTTTAAGCCAGATCTCTTAGCGGCTAAGAAAGTCATGCTTTTCAGAAACCAAAAATCAACAATCTCGTAAAAAAATACAAAAACTTTTGTATATATTAAACGATTTTGTGAGTGACAACTAAGGTCAATACCCCCCAGGACACAGATCTTTTGGCTAAAATGCCTTTCCCGGCAGCTTTATTTAAGTTGCAGGATGACAGGAATGTGGGAGTGGCATCGCTGGTGCATGCAAATGATGCCTTTTCAAGGGAAGTGTGCCTGGATGATGCTTTTTCTCCCATTGTTTTAAAAGAGATTTTTCCTGATTTGCCGAACCAGATCTTTTTGAAAGCGGGTTTGCTTGATCAAAAAGCTGATTTCCAGGGAGAGGTGTTTTTACCTGGACGTAATCTCTATGCATCAATTCGGCTTTCTTTTTCACAAAAGCCTTTTTTCTACCTTTTTATTACATCCGTTAGCAGTCAGAATAATGCTTCCCTCAAAGGGATGCTTGATGATGATTTATTTTCTTTGAGTTTTGAATTGTCCGGCGAGGCTGTACGCATTGTGGGACTTGATTATAAGATTGTCAAGGTTAATAAAAAGTATGCATCTTTTTATAATATGAAGCCTGCTGATATCGAAGGACGGTTTTGTTATGAATTTTTATGCTCTGATAAGTGTGGCGATGATCAGTGTAATTTAAAGTTGTTTATTAAGGGTGGGCAATTTATTGATGATGATGCCGATTATATTGTAAACGGGCAAAAAAAACATTTTCATTACACGGTACTTCCGGTGAAGGATAAGCAGGAAAAGTTGCTTGGCATTATGGAACAGTTCCGGGATATGACGGATTTTCAAAATAAAAAGAAAGCACTGGAGGAGAGTGAGGAAAAGTTGCGGATCTTGTTCGAATATTCTGGGTTGGGGATTATTCTTGCAGACCCGGATGGCAAAGTTTATTATGCTAATCCGGCATTTGCAAGTATGTTGGGAGAACCTGTTGAGGGGATTAGTGGTAAAACTCTTGATCAAATGGTTCCTCAAAAAGATTTGTTAAAGGAGAAAGAACTGATCCGGCAGGTCAAGGTTGGGGAAATTAGCCAGTATCAGCTTGAAAAAAAATTGATAAGAGCTAGCAAGGAGTATATCTGGGTGCGGGTAAGTGTTTCGGCTTATCGAGGCAATGACCATGAATTGCGTTATTTCGTTGTGATGATAGAGAATATCCATAATAAAAAAATGGCAGAGCAGGCTCTTAAACAAACCGAAAGGCGAATCGGGGCCAGTTTTAATAATGCTGTCGCAGGTATGATTATAGCTGATTCACATCAAAATATTCTGCATGCCAATACGAAATGGCAAAAAATGACCGGATATACGATGGCTGAATTGAGAGCCAAAAAGTTGAATGAATTAACTGAAGATGATCATGCAAAAATGAATCAGAAAATCAATGGGGAGCTTATTAACAGGAAAAAATATTTTCGTAAAGATGGTTCTTCGTTCTGGGGGCTTTTGCACCTCTCGCCTGTTTTTGATGATGATGGTTCGATTGATCACCTTATGGCAGTGATTGTTGATGTGTCCAGGGAAGAAGAAAATAAACAGAAGTTGAGGGCAGAGGTGGATAACAATTTTTTAATCGCTGATATCAGCAGCAGTATACTTAGTCGTTCTTACCCGATGGATAAGGTATTGAAAATTATCAATAATATCGCATTAAAGATTACTGGGGCCGAACATGGTTTTATCAGAATAAAAAATCCTCTCAGGAAAAATCAGTTTATTGTTGATTCAACTAAGACAGGAAATGGATCTTTGGCCCGTTTTATGGTACCGCTTTATAAATTCAAGCAAATCAGAATAGAGTCAGAACCGCATGGTTTGATTAAAAATGACCTTGTTTTGCAATCAAAAAAGCATTCTCTTGCTTTTAAAAGCCTGATATACCTACCTGTCGTTTTAAATGGGGAGGAGGCTGGACAGATTGTGATTGCTGATAAAAATAAAGTGCTGACGGATAAGGATCTTTTTACTTTGAGACGTTTGTTGAATATTCTTTTCTTTGCCCTTATGAGGAATCAATATGAGGATCAACTGGTGCAGGCAAAGAATTATTATTTGACGATTTTTGATGATTTCCCTGCTATGGTTTGGCGGTCGGATGTGCAGGGAAGCTATGATTATTTTAACCAGACCTGGTTAAAATTTACTGGATTTAACCATAAGGAGCAGTTAGGCAAGGGTAAAGAGGAATTGATTCATCCTCATGACCGGGGGATATACAGGCAGGCTTTTGATAAAGCGATGCGTCATCGGCATTTTTTTGAGGTCGAATACAGGTTGATAGGTTTGCATGGTCAATATCACTGGGTTATCGATCGGGGAAAACCTTTTTTTGCCCTTGATGGTAAGTTTAATGGATTTATCGGGGCTTGTTATGATAATGATGCCCGGCGAAAGGCTGAAGAAGAGGTTCGGAAATCTGAACAACTTTTAAAACAGGTGTTTGAAGATACCCCGGCTGGTATGCGCTTGGTGAAAGATGGGGTTGTTCTGATGGCTAATGAGCGTTATGCTGCATACAATGATTTGAAGGCTTCTCAGCTTGTGGGCCGGCCTTGTGATGATTTTCTTTGTTCTAATGATTGTGGCCCGGGTTGTGGCTATCAATCTTTGGTTGATAGTAATGATAAACTGGAAGGGCATTTGACAGTAAAAAGAAAAAACAGGGCAGATATTGAATTGGAATACAAAACACAAATGTTAAGGGATGAGAATGAGAATATCCTGGGTATGCTTCAGGTATTTTGGGATAATACTGAGCAGAAAAAGAATGAAAAGGCTTTGAGGAAAAGTGAGATGCGGTTTAGAACTTACATAGAAAGTTCGCCACTGCCTATTTTTATTATTCATAAAGATGATCATATTACTTATTTTAATCATGAGGCCAGCCGGATGCTTGGGTATTCAATCAGGGAGCTGGCTGAACTTTCTTTTCCTCAATTAATAGCAGAAAATGATGAGCCTTTATTGAAGAAATGGTTTGCCGATGGCCGATTTTCAGGAAATGTTAAAATGGTCAGTGCAAAAAATGACCTGGTGGATGTGAAAATTGATGCGGTAACCATTGAAGATGATCGTTTGTTAATGTTTTGTGAGGATATTACGGATAAAAAAGTTACCGAAGAACAACTTCGCTTATACCAGGATCATCTTGAGTATCTTGTCCAGGAGCGTACCAGGAAATTATCGGTTAGCGAAGCTAAATTCAGAAATATTTTTAATGCCCTGCAGGTTTCAATTGTGATTACCTCTGAAAAGGATGAAGTCCTCGAAAGCAATTCAATGGCACAGCAGTTGCTGAATTTACCTCCCGTGATGAAAGGGGGACTTAAATTGATGGACATTATTGTTGATGAGGTGGCGCCTTTGGTGTATCGTAAATACATAAATGAAATCCGGGATGGCTTGACAAGACAAATGTCGTTTAAAATGCAGGGGCACGATAAGAAAATTATTTATTTCGAAATGGAAGGCCGGGCTATTAATATTGGTAATCAAACGGTTATGCTGCATATCATTCGTGATGTTACCGAGCGGAAACAGATGCAGAAGCGAATTTTAAAAACCATTTTTGAGACGGAAGAAAAAGAAAGAAAGCGTTTTGCCAAAGATTTGCATGATGGACTGGGGGCTATCCTGTCCGGCATTAAATTGCATCTGAGCTTGTTGGAGAGCAACGAAGTGCCACCTGAAGATATTCCTCCTATTGTTCAACGTTCAAAAGAACTGGTTAGCCAGGCTGCATCATCGGCAAGAGAAATTGCAAACAATATTAAGCCTCATGATTTAAGTGATTTTGGACTGGTTTCTTCTGTGGAGTCTTTTCTTGAGAAGATCAGGGATGTATCCGGGATTAATATTGACTTTAATGCCCGAAATTTTAAAGTTCAGCTTGATGATGACATAGAATTAATTATTTTTAGAATAGTCAATGAGTTGATTAATAATACGATTAAATATGCGCAGGCAGTCAATATCCGTTTGGTTTTATCCGGTTTTGATCAGAAAGTCATTTTTCTCTATTCTGATGACGGGAATGGCTTTGATTATCAGGAGGTTATTAGTAGAGATGAAGGCGGGATGGGGTTGAAGAATATTATCAGCCGGGTAGAATCAATAAATGGCATTTGCGAAATCAATGGTGTGCCGGGGAGTGGCATGGACGTGGTTATTGAATTGAACCTAAATGATTGAGGTTATTGTTATCTTGCCTCAAAAAGTTATTGTATTTAATTGAATTACAAATGATTAATATATATATCCATGAAGTATAAAGTAATGATTGTTGATGACCATTCGATTTTCAGAGAAGGGTTTAAATTAATTATGAAGTATGTCAAGAATGCTGAATTGATTGGCGAGGCCACAAATGGAGAAGAGTTTCTTGATATGTTGCAAAAAAACAAACCGGATATTGTTTTTATGGATATTAATATGCCCCGGCTTGATGGATTTGGAGCAACGGAAAAAGCACTTGAACTTTTCCCTGATCTTCGCATTATTGCCATCACATCTGCTGATAGTATTGAGCATGTAAACAGGATGCTCAATGCCGGCGTGGCTGGTTATATGCTTAAGGATGCTGAATATACCGAGGTTGAGCAGGCAATTGCTTCGGTTATGTCCGACCGGAATTTTTTCTCGCCTCAAATACTGGTGGCATTGACACAGACAACGATGAACAGGCATGATGAGGAAAAGAAAAAAGAGGCGCTGCCAAAATTTACGGAACGCGAATTTGAGGTATTGGAGTATTTGTGTAATGGGTTGTCCAAAAAGGAGATTGCGGAAAAAATGTTTTTGAGTGAGCGCACCATCGAGAAATATAAAGAAAAGTTAATGTCAAAAACCAATACCAATAGTTCTGTTAGTCTCGTGGTTTATGCGATGAAAAATAAAATTGTCGAATATGGTTAGTACGTTGAATCTAAATTCAGAACTCCTGATCCAAGTATTGTAAATCAATAACTTATGAAAATATAAAAACAATTTATAATGTCCTAAAATTGATTCG
>CAZSGN010000153.1:0-6849 GCA_964606415.1 uncultured Bacteroidales bacterium | reverse complement strand
TAATGATATTGATTTATGGTTTAAAGAAGGCATTGAACATGATTCATGGAATCTTTCGTATAATTATTTTGACCCCATGGATGAAACTCTTCGTGAGGCTTTAACAACTGTCGGTAATGGTTATGCGGGTAATCGGGGGGCTTTTGAAAGTGTTGTGGCCGAAGATGACGTTTTTTATCCCGGAACCTACATCGCTGGTTTATTTAATAAGATACCGACGCGTGTGCATGACCGGGATATCTACAATAACGATTTTGTTAATATCCCCAACTGGACCTTAATTCAATTTAAAACCACGAACGATGCTGATTTTGTTGCTTTAAAAGATTGTCATATAATGGATTACAGGCATAACCTGGATGTTAAAAAAGGTATTGTATCCAGGTGGATGATTATTGAAGATAAACAGGGTAAACAATTCAGGATTACCAGTGAAAGACTTATGGATATGGCCGAGCCTCATATTGCCGGCATCTCCTTCAAAATTATGCCACTTAATTTTAGTGGGGAAATTCAACTTCGCTCTTTTATCGACGGGTCTGTGATTAATTATGGTGTGCCACGGTACAGGAAACTGAACGGGAAACATCTTGATATTGTAGATAAGGGAACAAACGATGGACAATTATACCTTCAGGCACGAACCAATCAATCAAATATTGATATATATGTGCATGCAAGCAACAGGGTTCGTTTTGATGCAAAACGGGAAATTGAAGAAAAAGATGAGTGGGTTGCTGAAACCATCACTTTCAATGCAACACAAGATATTGCTTATGAATTGGAGAAATTGGTGTCTATTTATACATCAAAGGATTTGGATGTTAGTAACGTAGAAGAAGAAGCCCGTCATGCGTTGGATGTGAAACTTCATTATCCTGATATCAAAGAAAGATCAGCGAAAGCATGGGAGAAAATATGGCAAAAAGTGGATATCCGGATAGATGGGGATCGCTATTCGCAAAAGATCACCCGCCTGCATATTTATCATCTGCTCTGTACCGCTTCACCTAATAACCTGAAAATTGATGCTGGCATGCCTGCAAGAGGTTTGCATGGAGAAGCTTACCGGGGACATATCTTTTGGGATGAACTTTATATCCTGCCATTTTATTTTAAACATTTTCCGGATGTTGCTAAATCATTATTGATGTACCGCTATAGACGCCTTGATGATGCCCGTAAATATGCCAAAAATAATGGTTTCCAGGGCGCCATGTATCCCTGGCAAACCGCAGATACTGGTGAAGAGGAAACACAAGAGATTCATTATAATCCTGTTTCTGATACATGGGGGCCGGACCTTAGCCGGAGACAAAGGCATGTGTCAATAGCAGTGGCTTATAATGTCCTTTGTTATTATGATTATACCCAGGATAAAGATTTTCTCTCAAAATATGGTGGGGAAATGCTCATTGAAATTGCACGATTCTGGGCTTCAATCGCAGAAAAGGATGAGACTACCGGTAAATATCACATCAATGGGGTGATGGGACCTGATGAATTTCATGAAAAATATCCGGGTGCCAGCGACGAAGAGGGTGGTGTCAATGATAATGCATATACCAACATTATGGTTAGTTGGTTTTTAAATAAGGTTAAGGATGTATTGCCTGAGATTGGTACGCATGTTAAACAAAAAACCGGCTTTAATGAAAACAAGGAACTTAATCACTGGATGGATATAGCCAGGAATTTATATGTACAGATTTCAGATTATGACATTCTTTCCCAGTATGATGGTTATTTTAATCTGGATGAGCTTAACTGGGAGTATTATGAATATAAATATCCCGATTACCATAGGATGGACCGCATATTAAAGTCGGAAGGAGATAGCCCTGACCATTATAAAGTGTCCAAACAGGCAGATGCCCTGATGCCTTTCTTTTTGATACCACCGGAGGAAGTCGTGCAAATATTAAATACCCTGGGAAATCAAATAAAAGATCCGGCAGTCTTTTTGCGTAAAAATTATGATTATTATATTAAAAGAACAAGCCATGGTTCAACGCTTAGTTATATTGTTCATGCTTATATTTTAAAATACCTGGATGTTAATAAAAAGGTCATGTGGGACTGGTTTGTTAAAGCATTGAGAAGTGATGTAGATGATGTACAGGGAGGGACTACTCCTGAAGGCATTCATTGTGGCGTTATGGCTGGCACATTGGAAATCATTTATAATAGTTTTGCAGGCATTGAAGTAGGTGAGAAAATCAAAATCATGCCTAATCTACCTGCTCACTGGAAACAACTGTCTTTTAATATAACTTACAGAAACGAAATATATCGTTATACCATTGATCATCAAAAGATATTGATTGAAAGTATAAAAGGTAAGTCAATGACTTTTGTATGCCAGGAAAAAGAATACAAAATGAATGAAGAAGGACGTATTCTGATTAATTATTAACCGAAGTCTCACATGAAATTACTATCTCTTTTTTATGCCTTTTTCTTCTTCATTGCCGTTCAGACCCTTTTTTCACAACCTGAAAAGATCTTGTTAAATGGTCAATGGCTGACAGGGATTAATAGACAGTACGACAAGCACGTAGAAGTTCCTGGTCTGGCCTCTGACCCGGAAACAATGGAAGAGGGGGTACGCTGGTATAAAAAAGAGCTTACGCTTCCACAGGGCCAATGGAGTAGGGCAACATTACTCTTAAAAGGCGCCCGGTTTGCCCCGGAGGTTTATGTAGATGGGGTAAAAGTGTCCTCAGCAGAAGGTGGAATGGCGCCTACTTATCATGTGCTGGATCACAATAGTGTGGCCCCGGGACAAAAAGTTACCCTGGAAATTGCCTTGCAATCGCTTAAAAATCTTTCCACGGATGATGCTTCTTATATTCCCCCGGCTGACCATTGGCGGTCAAATATATCATCCTTCTTATGGGATGATGTTGTCTTATTGATTCATGGTGATGGAAGATTAAAAAGATATATCCCGCATACTAATATTGATTCGGGAACTTTGCAGGTAGATTTTTTAACAGAATGGCCGGGACAAATACCAGATGAATATACTATTGAGGTAACTTTAAAAGATCAAAAAGAGAAGAGTCGTGGTACTGCTCATACAAAATTATCAGGCGAAAACAAAGGTGCTGTAACACTTGAATATGACAGCAATTGCGAATTATGGTCCAGCGAGCATCCTGTTCTTTATGAACTGAATATTCTTTTGAAAATCAATGGAAAGGTGGTAGACCAAAAGTCGTTTCCATATGGATTGAAGTCTTTTAGCTTAACCAAAGACCGCCATCATTTTCTATGGAATAATAACCCCGTTACTTTACGTGCGGGTTCTGTTGTTTGGCACCGCTGGGTGCGTGATGAACCTCAGCATCATTTATCATGGGATACGGCCTGGTTTAGAAAAAATGTGATCCGCAGGCTTAAAGATCATGGGGCTAATACGCTGCGGTTTCATCTGGGCAATCCTCCGGAGCGGTTTCTTGATTTATGTGACCAGCATGGTTTAATGGTACAGTACGAATGGAGTTTTTTCCATGGCTTACCGGCAACCAAAGAAAGTTTGATCAAACAATGGTCAGACTGGATTGATCTTGCCATGCGGCATCCCTCGGTGGCTATTATCCATCCATATAACGAAACGCATTCGGATGAACTCGAAACGGCATGGGCGGCCCTGGATCATATATTAAAAGATTATCCGCCTTTGGTGATGGAGGAGCGCGATGTGATGCATGTTCATAAATATTGGTGGAGCCTTTTTGAAAATGTTGGTCTTTACTATGATAGCTACAAACAATTTCCCAAAGCCATTATGGTTGATGAATTTGGTGGGAATTATCTTGACGGTAATTATGATCCTGGAGGTTATCCTGCTTTAAAAGAGAGTTTTTTGAGATTTCTGGGGCCAAATCATACAAGGGAAGAACGTAAATATCATCATACCATCGCGAATGCTAAAATTGCTGAATACTGGAGACGTATTGGCGCTGCTGGTTTCTCCCCTTTCTGTATCCTTGGTAGTTGGGAAGATGGAAATCATTGGTTTGAAGGGGATATTCAACAAGGTAAACCTAAGCCTGTGTGGGATGCATTAACAGCTGCGTGGTCTCCACAGTCGGTCAGCCTTGAATTATGGAACCGTAACTTTACAAAAAACCAACAGGTCCGGTTACCTATTCATTTTTTCAATGAATTTGGCCATGAGGACACCTTAACAGCTTTCTTTTTTATTAAAGAAGGTAATGAAGTGATTTATAAAGATACAATTAAGGCTGTTATGAAGCCTTATGAAAATAAAATCCGTAAAATATATGTGAAAACACCCAACAGAACAGGGGATTTCCGGTTCGAAGTTCAATTATTCAGAACGCCTGAAGGAGTCAAGAAAGATGTTGAATCATGGTGGGATATTCATGTTACTGAAGCCCGTGTCCCGGGTAATTTAATAGAGTATACTTTTGCCGTGCCCGAAGACGAATCGGAATTATATCATTTTTTAAAACAAAACCGCCTTGTTGCGACTTATTTAAATGATACGACTGCTGATATGATTCTTCTGGGTCAGCAATCATGGGATAGAATAGTACAGGAAGATACTGATTTTATTGATCTAATTGAGCAATGCATTGACCGTGGACAGGATATTTTATTTCTTGATGTGGGTAAACAATACCTGGGAAAAGGATATCCTGATAAAGAAGGTGATTTGGGTAATCTACAGGGTGCCGATCAGGTTGATGACCGGGAGGTAGTAATCCATTCCTTATTTAAAGGCTTGCAGGTTAAAAGTTACAAGGTTGCCGAACCTGAGAGTCATATTCACCCTGCTTCAGACAGTACTTTTTTATGGTTTAATTTGAAAGATGATCATACCTGGTTATGGAATGGTTATAGAGGGGGTTTGATTGTGCCTTCTGCAGAAATGGAAGTAATGGGGCTAAGTCAGAAGGCTTTTATAAAAAAGTGGATCGCAAAGGGCGCTGAGCGGAAAATGATTGAAAAGGGGCCTTATTTTGCCTATGAATTACAGGGTTTCTATGCTTTCTCAGACCAGCAAGAAGATGAGCACGTTAAAAAGCAACTTAGAAATAAAGTTCATTTTCTTGTAGAAGATGCTCCTGCATTAAAAGGAGCTGTTAATCCTGATGCTCCAATTCAGGTTAAAAATCTGGCAAAAAGATATAAAATGGCTGAAGATGGACAGGCCCGGGATCTTATTCCTTTAGTGAAAGCTGGAAAAAATTTAAGCCGTACGCCTGTGGTTAAAATTGATTTGGGCAAAAATAAAGGAGCTATTCTTTTTTCCCAGTTACTTACTAATGGGCGGCTGGCTCATGGATTTGGTGATGTAGGTCTTTATGGGGTCAGGTATGACGAAACGGCTGTTCAGTTTGTTTTAAATATGATGTACGAATTAAAATAATAGCGATTTTATGAAATTACTTGATCATGTGAAATGGGGAATGATTGGTTGCGGTGATGTTACGGAAAAGAAAAGCGGCCCTGCATTTAACAAAATTGCTGATTCGCAAATTGTTTCAGTGATGCGGAGAGATGTAGCGAAAGCAAATGATTATGCCGCCCGTCATCAGATTGAGCATTATACAGATAATGCACAGGAGCTTATCGAAAATCCTGCAGTAAACGCGATATATGTGGCTACTCCGCCGGATACTCATGCCGATTATGCAGTAAAAGCTTTGAAAGCAGGAAAGCCTGTATATGTCGAAAAACCAATGGCGCTGAATGATCGCCAGTGCGAAGATATGTTAAAGGCCGCTGAAGAAAATAATGTGCCTCTTTTTGTGGCTTATTACCGTCGCATGCTTCCTGAGTTTTTGAAAATAAAGGAACTGATTAGTAATGGAGCCATTGGACAAGTAAGGTTGTTTAATATTCAATTGGTCACACCTCCAAGGGCTGTTGACTTTGATGCAGATAATCTACCATGGCGTGTTAAACCAGAAATAGCTGGTGGGGGATATTTTTTTGATATGGCGCCCCATCAACTGGATCTTGTTGAATACCTCGTTGCTCCTTTTGTTCAAGTAACCGGCCTGGCCAGTAATCATGCGGGCATGTATCCGGCTGAAGACACTATTAGTGCTGTTTTTGAGCTTGAAAACGGCATCTCGGGGACAGGGTCATGGACTTTTACCGCAAACGAGGCTTCTGCTTTAGATCGTTTTGAGATCGTGGGAGATCAGGGAACGTTATCCTTTTCTTGTTTTGATCATCATCCTGTGATCTTGCGAAATAATAATGGCACAGAAGAATTTATTTTTGATCGGCCTGATCATATTCAGCAACCAATGATCGAATCGGTGGTTAAAGCATTAACAGGAAAAGGGCAGAGTCCCTCTGACGCCATTAGTGCTGCCAGGACAAACGCTATTCTTGCTGCTACTATTCAAAGCTATTATATTGAATGACTCAAGTTTCGCAATAGAGCAATTAAGACAGAAGTTTTTTATTAATTTTAATTTTGTTTGTGTGTGGCCAGTGAATTTGGGAAGGAAAGGGCGTAGCCATGGCTTGCGTGGAAGCCATAATTCACGCCCCGATATCTGTTTTGTAGCATTTTTTTTAATGCCAAAAAAAATAATCGGGAATTTTTGGTTTGTTTCTTGTCAGGAGAAGGACAAGAAATGAACAAGTTTATAGGCGCCTTAAAGCCTATAGTTGAATCAAGTTTTTCAAAATAAAATTTAGTTTTACTTTGAAAGATTAGAAGTTTATAGAATATTATATTAAAATAATTTATTCAATGATGATATTTTTAAAGCGACATTCCGGCATTCAGGGATTTTTTGTTACAAGTCAAGAAAACAGTTTTGCGGGTGGCACAAGCAAGCAACACAGTCGGGA
>CAZSGN010000152.1:0-6891 GCA_964606415.1 uncultured Bacteroidales bacterium | reverse complement strand
AGTTACCCATGGAACCTGGATCATTTCGGACCCATCATTATTCCTAAAAAAGACGTTACCATAAATATCACAAAGAAAAACCTTCCTCTCTATGAGCGCATTATAAGGGTTTATGAGAATAATGATCTTGAAATTAAAAAGAATGACATTTATATAAATGGAGAAAAAACTGATTCTTATACTTTCAAGATGAATTATTATTGGATGATGGGAGATAATCGCCATAATTCATTAGACTCAAGATACTGGGGTTTTATCCCTGAAGATCACATTGTTGGCAGCCCTGTCTTTATATGGCTTTCTCTGGATAAAACCAAATCGCTCTTCAAAAAGATTAGATGGGAAAGAATGTTCAGCACGATCAACTAAACAAAGTCTGTCTATAAAAGTGTTTGGATCATCATGTTCGAGAACAAGGCTTGCAGTTCCCAAAATGTGGATTTTACTGATTTAAACGAATAATCCCGGGGCAAGCGTAACGAAGTTAGCGAACATGATGAACCAGCTCTAAATAGCATTGTCTATAATGTTCAATTTCATTCTTTAGGCTGCTTTAGAAAACAGTCATCCCAACTACTTATGAAAACTTCTTGAATTTCAAAAGCAGCAAATCTCGAATTTAAGCAGGAAAAACCTAACACGTTGCAATCTTACAGGAACTTATCTTAATGAAATCATTTTCCAACTTTATATAAAAGCTCCAATCACAAATTTCAACCAACGTCATTATTTTTTTTGCATAAAATTTGTTATCAACTGGAAGAAGTCTTATTTGTAATAGAAAAGCCCAATAACCATGACACAAGCAATAAACAACAGAAAACCTGTTTTTGCCGGACAATTTTACCCTGCGGACGCAACAAAACTAAGCGAACAAATCCAAATGTTATCCAATAACGCCAAACCAGCTGCAAAAACAGATCAAACCATTGCAATAATTACACCACATGCAGGATATGTATTTTCTGGTAAAGTTGCAGCAAGCAGTTTCAATCAGATCAATCCCGGGAAAACATATGAAAACATATTCATTCTGGCATCAAGTCATCAAACAATGTTTGAAGGTGCATCTATTTACATCAAAGGAAACTATGAAACACCTCTTGGAGAAATTAAGGTCAATCATAAACTGGCTAATCAATTAATCAATAACTATACTGTTTTTAATTATTATCCTCAGGCACATTCAACAGAACATAGCCTTGAGGTTCAACTGCCGTTTCTCCAATACAGAAACCATCGGCCCACACAGATTGTTCCTATTATTATAGGCACACAAGATACCGCAGATTGTAAAAAAATAGCAGAAGCCCTCAAACCATTTTTTAATAAAAACAATCTATTTATAATCAGCACCGATTTTTCACACTACCCTGCTTATGATGATGCGAATATCATTGATAAGATTACAGCACGGGCAATAAGGATGAATGATTCCAAAGTATTGCTTGAAACTTTAAAAAACAATAATGACATGTCAGTAGAAGGATTAAGGACCAGTCTGTGCGGTTGGTCCTCCGTCTTAACACTGCTATACATGAGCGAAACAATCGAGAATATAGACATTGACATGATTGACTATCAAAATAGCGGGGATACTGAATATGGTGACAAAAAAAATGTTGTTGGTTATCAATCCATTGCCTTCCGGCTTAAAGATCAGGAAAATATAAACAAATCTGAAGAACATAAAAAAGAAGACTTTACCCTACAAAGCGACGAAAAAAAGGCCCTGCTCACATTATCAAGAAACACTTTAGAGTATTATGTTTACAAAAAAGAAGCCCCATTTCTGGATGGATCAAAATACTCAGAACTGCTATCTATGAATCTGGGAGCATTTGTCAGCCTCTATCAACAGGATGGGGCATTGCGAGGATGTATCGGTAATTTGTTTTCCAATAAACCACTTTTTGAGAGTATAAAAGAGTTAACCATTGCAGCCGCGACAAATGATCCACGATTTTCACCTGTTAAAGAAAACGAAGTTGAGCAAATCACCATCGAGATATCTGTTCTTAGTCCGCTCAAACGTATTGCTGACATCAACGAAATAAAACTGGGAAAGCATGGTATTCTCATCCGGAAAGACAATCACTCCGGTACATTTTTACCACAAGTAGCCAATAAAACCAACTGGGGTGTTGAAGAATTCCTAGGCCATTGTTCCCGCGACAAAGCAGGCATTGGCTGGGATGGATGGAAAAATGCAGAAATTTATATTTATGAAGCTCACGTCTTTAGCGAACAAGAGATTTAGCATATCTATCCTTTAAATAATAGTTCTGGCGGACAAATAAAAAGCTTACTAAATCATCTATTGTTAAAGAAAAATCCTTTATTTTTACTAAACAATAATTGCTCATTTGGGTTGAAAAACTACCTATTAATGCAATAGATCTATATTTTAAAAGAACGCAATATACTAAAACAGAGAGACATGAAAATAGCTTACATCGGAACATACCCCCCCAGGCAATGTGGAATAGCCACCTTTACCAATAATTTAATTAAAGCAGTCGTTTCGAACAGCACAAACAAAAGCATGCGCTCCAATGCTTTTGTTGTTGCAATGAATGATCAGGGGGAATATGATTATCCGGAAGAAGTTCGCTTCTCTATCCGCCAAAATCACCAGCGGGACTATATCAATGCAGCCCGCTCTATCAATATGAGTGATTCTGGTGTTTGCATCATTGAGCACGAATTCGGAATATTCGGCGGTGATGATGGCGTATATATCCTCCCGCTCATCCATCGCTTAAGAATACCCCTCATTGTTACTTTTCATACGGTGTTAAAAGATCCTACCTTTACACAAAAAGCCATTACTGTTGAAATTGGTAAAAAAGCTGATAAAATAGTAGTAATGAGCAACAAAGCCGTTTCTTTCTTAAAAGATATTTATGGTATTCCGGAAGAAAAGATCGAACTTGTAGAACATGGCGTGCCGGATTTCAATATTACATCCCGCAAAGAAATCAAAGAAAAATTTAATTTCCAGGGTCGCAAAGTCTTGTTTACTTTTGGCTTATTAAGTCCCAACAAAGGAATTGAAACGGTTATACATGCCTTGCCATCGTTGGTTAAGAAACATCCGGACATTCTCTACATCGTATTAGGTCAAACACATCCGGGAGTGAAAAGGGCATTTGGAGAATCATACAGAAATCACCTGAATAAACTTGTAAAGGAATATCACCTGGAGAATAATGTCTTTTTTATTAATAATTACGCAACCGAAGAAGATCTTTTTGAATATCTCCAGGCCAGTGATGTTTATATTACGCCCTATCTCAACGAAGCCCAAATTACCAGTGGGACACTATCTTATGCCGTGGGTGCCGGCATGGCTGTTGTCTCAACGCCCTACTGGCATGCCCAGGAGCTTCTTGATGAGGGAAGAGGTATATTATTTGATTTCCAGGATTCAGAAAAACTATCCTCCATCTTAAATGATTTATTTAATGATCCTGAGTACCTAAACCAGCTTCGCAATAAAGCCTTTGATTATGGAGAAAAAATCCGTTGGCCCATGGTTGGCAAGCGGTACTTAACCATGGCATGGAAATTACAGGAAGAAATGCCCATCAAGGAAGCAGTAAAAGATGAAATACTAGATCCTTCTTTACTGCCTAATTTCAGGCTGGATCATATATCAAGGCTTACTGATGACACAGGAATTGTCCAACACGCCAAATATGGCATACCAAATCTTAAAGAAGGATATTGCGTAGACGACAATGCCAGGGCATTACTAATGGCCACCATGGCCTACAAGCAAAATAAAAGCCAAATTGCCCTTAACTTTATGCCTGTGTACCTAAGTTATATCCACTATATGCAAAATGATAACGGAACATTCAGGAATTTTCTCAGTTTTAGCCGGCATTACCTCGATGAAGAAGGCTCTGAAGATAGTTTCGGAAGAGCTATATGGTCCTTAGGGTACCTGGTCAGCCATGCACCAAGCGGATCTTACAAAGAAATCGGCAAAAACATTTTCGATCATTCCATTCAACAATTTGAAAAAGTTGAATCCATCCGGGGGATAGCCAATACGATCATAGGTATTTGCTATTACCTGAAGGCCTATTCAACGCATGATCAATTGGTCCGGATATTAAAAAACTTAACAAATAAACTAACAAGCGCCTATCAACAAACAAAAGATAATGAATGGCAATGGTTTGAGGACTTTATGACTTATGACAATGGCATTCTGCCATTAGCAATTTTTCATTCCTGTGAAATTTTAAATGAGCCGGAATTATGCCACATTGCAGAAGAATCAACGACATTTCTGGAATCAGTTACCTTCAAAAATGATTATCTCTCCGTAGTAGGAAATAAAGGATGGTATCAAAAAGGCGGTGAATGTCCTGTTTTTGATCAGCAGTCTATTGATGTAATGGCCATGGTTTTATTATACAACCAGGCTTATGTCGTTACCAAAAAAGAAAGATACATTAAACAGCTCCTGAAGTCATACATGTGGTTTTTAGGAGACAATGAACTTCGCCTGCCATTATATGATTATGAAGTATGTGGCTGCAACGATGGACTGGAAGAAACAGGAGTAAACAGAAACCAGGGAGCAGAAAGCACGTTGGCCTACCTAATCTCACACATCACTGTGCTCAAGTCTTTTGAAATTGAACAAATGGGAGATAAACTTAAGAACTAAGGATCATGAAACCAATTCCCATCATAAAAAGATATCAGGGCAACCCTATTTTAACCCCTGCCGATATCCCTTACGAGGCTGCAACAGTGCATAATGCAGGTGTCATAAAAAAAGATCAGGAATATATCATGATATTCCGCTCACACCAGCATAACGGGAGGAGTATTCTCGGAAAAGCCATCAGTAAAAACGGGTATGATTTTACGGTAGCTGACAAACCGTTTATGCTTCCTGCCAAGGAAGAACCTTTTAACCAATATGAAGAATTTGGCATTGAAGACCCGAGAATCACATTTATAGAAGATTACTATTATATCACTTACAGTGCTTATTCCCGGCACGGAGTACGGATAGGTCTTGCCAGAACAGCAGATTTCAAAAACATAGAACGTATTAGCCTAATTACTGAAGCCGACTATCGAAATGTCGTGTTGTTTCCCGAGAAAATCAATGGGCTCTATGCCAGGCTGGATCGTCCGCATTCAGAAATCAGTCCGTGGGCAATATGGATCTCCTATTCTCCTGACCTTAAATACTGGGGGGAATCCAAATTAATCATGAATCCCGTCCAATACCATTGGGACGAGATGAAAATAGGCCCCGGTGCCCCGCCAATCAAAACAAAGCAAGGATGGCTTAACATTTATCACGGGGTATTCCCTACGATGGACGGAAGCGTTTATCGACTGGGCGTTGCTCTTCATGACCTGGAAGATCCATCTAAAATAATTGCCGTAGGAGATAAATGGATCCTTCAACCCGAAGAAGAATATGAAATAAGCGGATATGTGCATAATGTCGTGTTCACCTGTGCGGCAGTACCTGAAGAAGATGGTACAGTGATCATATACTGGGGAGGGGCAGATAAAGTCATGTGCGCAGGAACAACTACTATCGATCAATTAATTGATCATTGCCTTAATAATCCCCGTGCAGCAATCTAATTTCTACATAATAAATTGAAAAATTTACATATTCATTGTATCTTTGAAAAATATATAGCCAAAAAGCGTGAATATTTATTTTTCACGCTTTTTGGCTATATTAAAATAAATTCCTTTTACACCATAAAATAAATCATTAACCAAACATAAGAATAATGAAAATTGCAGTATTATCACCTGTTGCATGGCGCACACCCCCTCATCATTACGGCCCATGGGAACAAATGGCCTCGAACCTGACAGAAGGACTTGTAAAAAAAGGACATGACGTTACACTTTTTGCCACCAAAGATTCAATAACAAGTGCTAAATTAGAAGCAGTTATTAACAAAGGCTATGAAGAAGATGATTATGCAGATGCCAAGGTGAATGAATGTTTGCATATCAGCCATCTTATGGAAAATGCTGATCAATACGACATTATTCACAATCATTATGATTTTCTCCCCCTCACTTATTCAAGATTAATCAATACGCCTATTGTCACCACCATACATGGTTTTTCATCTGAAAAAATCATTCCTGTATATAAAAAATATAATGATGTCTGTCATTATGTGTCCATAAGTAACTCTGACAGAAGTAAGGAATTAGACTATATCGCCACTGTCTATAATGGTATTAAGCCAGGAGAATTTCACCTGAGTGAAAAGCCTAAAGACTACCTGCTTTATTTCGGCCGCATCCACCAGGACAAAGGAACAAAAGAAGCCATTGATATTGCTTTAGAATCTGGTAAAAAACTAATTATTAGTGGAATAATCCAGGACCATGATTATTACAATCAATTTATTGCACCTCATATAGACAATAACCAGATCGTTTTCGTGGGCAGCTCAAAACCACCAGAGCGTAACCAATTAATGGGTGAAGCACTGGCACTATTGCATCCTATCAATTTTAAAGAACCATTTGGCTTAAGTATTGTTGAATCAATGCTATGCGGCACGCCGGTTATAGCCTTTAACAAGGGCTCTATGCCCGAAATTATTGAAGATGGAAAAAACGGTTTTCTCGTTAATAACATTAAAGAAGCGGCGATATCTATTTCCAAAATAAAAGAAATTGACCGCTCTTACTGTAGGCAAAGCGCCCTCAATCATTTCACACATGAACACATGGTAAATAATTACATCCAGGTTTACGAGCAAATCTTAAAGAACAAATAATATTTTCACTACTCCTTACTAGATTTTGAGAAGTATTATTATCGTTTATTTTCCATCAAACTACCCATCAATTCTTCAAGATTAATTGTAG
>CAZSGN010000151.1:0-6899 GCA_964606415.1 uncultured Bacteroidales bacterium | reverse complement strand
AAAGAGGATTTGTTGTAGCGACATTACTAATTATTAACGGTGGAGGCTCATTAATCGTATCCGTATCAATAGCTGTTTTACCCTCTGCATCGGTAACAGTGATTGCATAAGTGCCTGGACTGATATCTGTTAGCATTGGTTTATTTTCACTGGTATGAGACCATTCGTAGTGCAGTGGAGGGATGCCGGAGTCGGCGATGAAAACATGTAAAAGGCCATTATCTTCACCGTGACAAGTCACGTTTGTTTTGTTTAAATATATTTGTGGTGGCCGGACAAGATTAATGGTTTTGGACATAGCCGTTTGACAGTTGGTTGAAGGGTTGGTCTCTGTATAGACTAGTGTGGCTGGTCCCGTGGTTGATCCCCAGTCAACATAAGCAAATGTGTCATTGGAAAAGGTAGTGCCCCTGTTGTTCAGGATGCTCCATGTGTAGTTATTACCAGGTGTTTTTTTAACATTGTATAAGACATTATTTTCGTTGATGTAAGTTTTTTCCGGTCCTTCAATGGTTTTTGGTGGAGGATTAGGATTTGCATAAATGGTAGAGCTGTCGTAACTGGTACATCCATAATGATCTGTTACGGTTAGGGCAAAAAAACGATGTGTATCTATGCTTGCCTGGAAGGCATTGGTGTTGACATCTTCATTCCATTTATACTGATAATGCTGATTAAACGGTGTCCATATTTTTATGTTACTGCCTTCACATACACTGGTGTCAGGATTAATGTTGGCAACTGGTGCCGGTTGTCTTTTAATATATATGCTGTCTTTGGATTGGCAGCCTGCTGAATTGCTTACTTCGAGGTAAATGCGACCTTCTTGCAGGGTTTTGATTGAGTTGGCAGTATCGCCGGTGCTCCATTGATGCTCAATATTGCTTGAAAGTGAGCTGTTAATTGTGAGCATTGTGTTTTGGCATGCATTTATTGTGTCTGACGGATTGAGATTGAGAGAAGGGGGACTTTTTAATTGGACATATACGATATCACTATCCCGGCAACCGTTAGTATCAGTTACGGTAACGGCATAATCTCTTGAGAAAGAAGGGATGAGCCGATTGGTGTCATTGGTGCTCATGTTGCTCCATAAATAGGAAATTCCTCCTGATGCAATTAGTGTTGCTGTGTCCCCTTGGCATATCTCCTGGTCTGCCCCGGCGTCTGCCTGAGCTTCGGGGTGTATTTGCACATCGATTGACCGGGATGTTGTGCAACCATATTGGTCAGATACCGTTATTTGATAGTTGGAATCAGATGTTGGTGTAACCTTAATGGTCGAATCTTCTGATCCGTTGCTCCATTTATAGCTTGCCCCGCCGCTTGCTTTTAATTTGACTGTTGTTCCCGGGCAAATCACAGTGTCGTTAGGGATAGAAGGGCTTGGTTCGGGATGAAGTATAACTTCGGTTTCCCGGGAGCTGGAGCAGCCATTGGTTGATGTAGCTGTTAATGAATAGGTGTCTGCTGTATTGATTGTTAGTGTGGGTGTTTTTGCGCCTGTGTTCCATTGGTAGTCAAAGTTCGCCGGCAGTTCTGGGTCAAGGGTTAATTCTTTTCCCTGGCATCCGTGAGAAATACTGTCAATAGCTATTTGTGGTGATGGAAGGACTTCAATCCAGGTAGAGTCTTCATCATAACAACCAATAGTGTCGGTTATTTTAACCGCGATCATGGATGAAGTATCCGGGGATGCTTCTATCGTACTTCCGGAGTCGCCATTGCTCCAAATGTAATAATCGCTGCCTGATGCGGTTAGTTCAATGGAATCCCCCTGGCAAATGGTGTCTCCATCAGTAAGAGAACCATTTATTTTTGGCTGCACACCAATAAATGTACTGTCAACGGCTGTGATATTACATGCTCCGCTTAGTGTGGCAGTGACGTAATACCACTGGTCAGTAGACGGATTGAGGGTGATGGAGGGATTGGTGGAACCGTTGCTCCATTGATAATGGATGGATTCACTTGATTCATCTGAAGTGCCTCCTGCAGCGATGAGGGTCACTTCTTCATCATAACAGGCCCGGTAACGACCTTCTCCATTACTGGTGTTGATTGCGTCCACGTCAAATTCATTAAAATTGGAGAAATATCCAAAGCGGGTGCCGCCACTTTTTAGACGGCCATTGATCAGTCCCAGGTGGAACAATCCTTTGCTATTACTAATGGTTGTGGCTTTTCCTACCGGTACATAAGCTGTGTCGATGGGGCCTATCCGGGCAGCCATCCAGTTGTTGTCCCCGGGCACTGCGCTGAAATCACTCGATTGGATGAATGGGGCAGGGGAACCATTTATGAAAAAGGCATCTTCGGCGCCTTTCGTTACAAGTATGTTAAAATATAAACCATTGGGGTCGGAGGTTGTGAAGGAGACCTCAGGGGAGCCATTGCATTTATTTGTTGCAGGTAAGATAGCTTCGCCGTATTCACAACCATATCCACTCATTTGTAATACATAAATGTTTGAGTCTGCTTTAATATGCGTATATTCATCTTGAAGGGTGTATAGGTAAGTTTGTCCTTTGGCTAAAACGGTCTCGCTTGAACCGTTAATTTCAAGTGAGTTATTGTCGTCCATCGAAAGGATAATGAGTTTTTCAAGTGTGTCTGATTTAACATGCATGGCACCTCTCATGGCAATGTATTCATTACCCAGTAAGCTGGTCGGGATTAATTGATCTCCCATTAGGTCTTTACAGGAATATCCTTTTGGCTGCACGGAATCATCATGCACGATGACAGCCACTTTTTTCCCGTTTGTTTTGATATAAGTTCCGGATGGATGTTGATCCGGTTTGTTCCCAGGAGTACTGCATGTTTCACCATCTTTGGCTGCTGTGCCCAGAAAAACTTCACCACGGTTAAGGGTTATAGTATGATCTTGTCCTGCCTGATATACCGGGGTGCAGCCTTTAATAAGGTCAAGTGTTGGATTGATGGTGACTTGTGTGTTGTCTTCTGTCGCTATGATCTGGAAAGAGTTATAGCCATCTGCATTAGGCATTAATTGCTGGAAAGGGGTGTAAAATTCAGATCCAAGTGCATTTTTTCCTTTGAGGGAATAAATATCCGGATTCTGCCCTGCACTGACTTCATAATAGGCGGTGATCAAAGCGGTTGATTTAATTAATATGCCTCTTTTGCTAAAAGGGGAACCGCCAAATATGTTCTCCAGATGGTCCATGTTTTCCCTGTCATAAATTCGGATACGCTCTGTTGTGTTGGCCGGAATAGTTGTTTCGATGGGAACAAAACTGCTGTTAGCTGGTTGGGAAATTTTTACTTGTGCAGGTTGTCCCTGGGTGGTTAGGTTAAAATAAATAGGTCTGTCACCATGTTTGGCGTCAATGTCAGGTGCAACAAACCAAAATTCAGTATCAACCTGACAGAAAGCTTTAAATGTCAGCAAAAAAAGGAAACTGATTAAAAACAGCTTATTATTCACAACTCCTCCTCCCCAATGAAATTATTAGATAAGTTTACAAATTATTTGGGAGAATGCCAAGGAAATAAGATGAAATTTGCCTTTATTATTTAGTATGTAGCTTTTTATTTAAACAATTGAGCAGAATCGCTCACTTTCGCTTATAATTACTTACTGCTTTTAAAGGTTTTTTCAATGTTAAAGCAGCATAGCTATAAAGCAATAAAGTTATCACAAAATTTCAGATGTTAATTCATTTGTCGGGCTGATGTTTAATGTAAACCGGATGGAGACATGATCTTTAACTTTTATAGCTCCGAAAAGATGGCTTCTGATGTTCAGGTCGAAATCATTGATATTTATATTTGAATGACCATGGATTGAAATCGTTTCCCTGGCTGAATTAAAGGCAATATCATAGCGAATGTTTTTTTTCTTTTTAATGCCAGCAATGGTCAGCACTGTTGGTATTTCTATTGTTCCATCTTTGTTGTTTTTCAGGTCTATTTCATTGATTAAAATGTGGATATTTTTGTGTTCATCTGCTTTTAATGTATTCCTGAAATCTTTGTTAATCAACACATTTCCGCAATCACATTTATTGACGGGGATGGTCAGATGTATTTTTTTAAGGTTTAAGTTATTGTCTTCAATAATTATGGTTTCAGCAGAAAAATGATTTTGGTCCCGGAAAGTATATATACAATGAAATTGATTGATGTTGGTTTCTCCTTTTATGGTTAGTATGCTTTTCTTTTGCAATAAGAATTCTGTTGCCTGAGCCGGTATGATCAGGAGAAAAGAGAAAAGATATAGCTTGCACAGTATTTTAAAAATATGGCCCATTAGTATTTATCTGGATTCAGCGTCTTATTTATATAGTAACAAAGATGATGGTGATTAGCTGGATTTTATTGGGCTTTAGAGGTGTTTAATTGTTTACTGGCTGGCAGTTATGTTTAGTTTATGATTATGCAGGATTATATATGATGTGTATTTGTGGGGAATCGGCTTCGCAGAAAATGAGGCGAAATATGTTAAGCGATTTGCTTATTACCTGCAAATCGCTTAACATAATGCCTATTATATGTTTAGAAGCTAATCACAGCTTCGATGACAGTCCCATTGAATTGTCCGCTTTCTAATTGATTGGAAAAATGATCGTCATAATTTTGTGTTACATATTCCACTTTCACAAGGGTGTTTTTGGTCAGGAACCATCCACCACCGGCATTGATACGCGTTACTTTTTTTGTGTCTGGTTGGGTTCCTCCTTCAGCATAATTGTCATAACCTGATACGCTATTGTATCTTCCGCCAAGGTAAAATTGCTCCCAGGAACCAAAACGATAAATGAGTTCGGCACCAAGTTGGGTGTACTGTCCATTTTTCATATTATCGGCCCCATTGTTCCCGCTTGTTTGCTCGAATACACCGAAAAATTCCAGTCCCTGGTATTTTACAAATGGATTCACTTGAAAAGCTGTTTCCTTAGTAAATCCCGGGTTAATGCGGCCGCTTCTGAAGTCAGTAACTACTGATGAATCGGCAGGGTCGATGTAATCCATGACGTTATAATATCTTGCACCGGCTCTGTCGCCTGAGTATAGGTGATTGCCATTGTCTGTTCCCTGGGCGGTATAGAATGAGCCGGTTAACCGAACCCGTAAATCATCATTTAATTGTTTGTCGTAACCAATTTTACCATAATAAGTTGGTTTCATGTCATCATATTCTCCTGCATACTGATCAGAACCCCATCCTGTTGCGACATTGTTAACCGTTGGGTTCATTAACCCATTGGTTATTCCTCCCACTGCTAATATGCCATTTGATTGAGCTGTTATTTCCAGAAAGGGTTCTGTCGTGTAGGCATCCATGATATAATTGCCGACGAATGGGTTATAGATGGTATTGGCATTGTCACTTCTTCGAAATTTGGCATCGCCGTAATTTGGTTGATCCTGTCCGGCTCTTAATGTTACATAATCCATGATGCCAGAAGCAAAGCCTTCTTTAATAAAGTCAAGGCGGTCAACCTGTATGTGCCCTCCTTTTACCCAGGCCTCGTTGTGGTGCCTGGAGCTGAGAAAGGTCCTTAAATGCATTCGCAAACCTTTATAAAGCTGAACATCAATATTTAAATTTGCTGTAGGCAGATTGACGTTTTGGCCAAGCGGAATTAATTCAGGTGCTGAGGAAGCATTGCTGTGATCAAGTGCTTGATATTGAAGTGCCAGATCAGCACCAATTTTTACTTTTAAGCCGTTGAATTCCGCGCCAGCTTTTTTGGGTGTTTCGAAAATATTCAGTCCATCATAACCCGGAGATCTGAAATATTGCAGATCCGGGCTGCTGTTATCGGTAGGTATTCCTGTTATCCTTTTTTTGTTTGCTTCTTCTGTGTTTTGAGCAATTGACCATGGCAGCAATAGAAAACCTGCCACAAACGTTAATAAAATTGACTTTTTCATAATTGATTTTATTTGAAGGTTAATGAATATTCGATTGTTATCTCGTCCCCGGATTTTATGGTTCCTAACATAGCTGAAGGAGGATCTATGTTGAATAAGCTCATTTTGAATGTCTTTGTTCCTTGCAGAACTAGGTTTTCAGATTTTTGGTTTGCATTCATGTCCAACTTCATTTGTCTGGTTTCGCCAGCAATAGTTAAATTTCCAATAATGGTTACCATGTATTTGGTTCCGGAACCTACTATTTTTTCTGTTTTAACATGATTGAATCTGATTACAGGATGCTCTTTCTTTTCTAAGGCATCATGGACCACTTTGTCCATTGATTTTTTTTCACTTTTGAGATTTTCTACGTTGGTTTTAAAGCGCCCGTCTGTTATTTCAGGATTATCGCTGTTAAGATTCCCTGTTACCATGCCGCTCATATCTTTGACGCTGATATCCCAGTCATGAATGGTGGATGTTCCTTTGATGTTCATTTCGCTATCAGTAACTGATAAATGTAATGTTTGCTGACCTGTCATACTTGCCGCCATGCTCCATAGTGCAATGGCTAAAAGCAAACCCGCCTTTATTTTAAAAGTTGAATTTATTGTCATAAAAATGAAATTTAAACATATTAAACCTATAAAAATAATAGGATAAAGATAGAATAATTAATTTGTTTATTCAAGCTTTTGGTGTATTTTTATAACGGGAAGAATGAAATTATGACAGTATACGAATAAAAATTACTTTTTCTATGAATTATTGGATAGGATGTATTTTAATCGTACAATACTGCTTTACATAAGAATTAGCAGATTGATTAATAGGTTGAGCTATACGAAATGATGACGATTTATCACGTATAAGGGCGAATAGATTGCCTGGAGAATGTTTTAGAAGATAATAGGAGTCCAAAGTATACACATAAATGATAAAAGAATTAGTGGAGCTGGCGGGAGTCGAACCCGCGTCCAAACAAGTGACAAACTTGCTTTCTACATGCTTAG
>CAZSGN010000150.1:0-6929 GCA_964606415.1 uncultured Bacteroidales bacterium | reverse complement strand
GAACTTGATTCAACGAACCAAAAAAATCCCGATATATGTTTTGTAGCATTTTTTTAAAATGCCCAAAAACAATAATCGGGACTGAATGATGGCATCCACACAAGCCATGGCTACGCCTTTTCCTTCGCAAATTCACTGGTCACACGCACAAGAAAATTAAAATTCAATCTTAATTAATTTACTGCGAAACTTTAATAGTTATTATAACCCATATTGAGCGATTATTCCTTTCGATCAATATGGGTTATGTTTATTTAGTTACTTTTCAATTTCTTCAGCTCCATGACTCAATCTTTTCAATTTAGGCAGAAACAAGATCAAAATCAATCCAAAGATCACAGAAAAAATTCCAATTCCTGCAAAAACAGCCTGTTCACCAAAAACTGCTGCAGATTTCCCTACCTCTCCCGCCAATTTATTTCCCAAACCTGTCATGGCAAAAAACAAACCCATCAGAATTGACACATATTTAACCGGAGCCAACTTGGTTATGAAAGATAAAGCAACTGGCGAAGCGCATAACTCACCAATGGTATGCAAAAGAAAAGCCCCGACGATCCACCAGTAACTGGCCACACCCTGCCAACTAGCTTGTATCGTGGCACCAACAAGTAAAATAAACCCCAGCCCCATGATAATATTGCCAACAGCCATTTTAAACACAGAAAACTCTTCCCTTCCTTTTTTCCTTTGCCGCACCCAAAAATCAGCCACAAAACTGCCAAAGAGAATAATAAAAAAAGGATTTAAAAACTGAAACTGAGCAGCTTCGGCATGAAAATCGCCAAAAATATTTTTATTTACTTGTTTCTCGGTAAAAAGATTCATCAACCCACCGGCCTGCTCAAAAGCGCCCCAAAAGACGATCACGATCAAGAAGCTAACCAACAGAACCACAACCCGGTCACGCTCAATACGGGTTAATTCATTTTTATATACAAGACTCCCGGCACCAATAAGATATCCCACTACCGGCATAAAGAGGCCAAAAAGCCACTCTCCTTTCGCGATAAGCAAAGCACCTCCCCCTAATCCAGCCAAAAAGAAAAACAAACCGAAAGATGTATTGATCACTCGTTTAAACATATTTCCTCCATTAGCTATACCTATGTCTGCACGTTTTTCTTTAACCGGGCGCTCACCAATCCCTTTCAAATGTTTCTGCCCGGCAATATAAACAACCTGGCCTAATAACATTCCTATGCCTGCCAGGCCAAAACCAAGATGCCAGTCGATTTTTTGCCCGATATAACCCACAACCAATGCAGCAAGAAGCGCTCCAACATTAATGCCCATATAAAAAATGGTAAATCCCTGGTCCCGCCTGACATCTCCTGGCTTGTACAAAGCACCGACCATCGTTGAAATATTAGCTTTTAAAGCACCAACGCCAAGAACGATCAAAATTAATGCAATATAAAAAGGCATTACTCCAGGTATTGCCATAATACCATGTCCAAGCACCAAGAGGAAACCGCCAATCATGACCGCTTTCTTTTGTCCTATGAATTTATCCGCGAGAATTCCTCCGGGAACAGACATTAAATAAACAAACATGGTATAGGTCCCATAAAGCGTTAAAGCTCTTACTTCCGTCCAACCCATCCCCCCTTCATTAATTTTAGCAACTAAATACAACACAAGCAGTCCTCGCATACCATAGTAACTGAAGCGCTCCCACATCTCAGTAAAAAAAAGTACATACAAACCACGGGGATGTTTTTGCATAAATTTTGTGTTGATGATTTGAACGGAACAAATATAAAGAAATCGAAAATAAATTTATATTTTGTCTTATATTCTTTATATGCCCAAGAGAAAAGTTTCTATTTTTAATTGTTTTAATAATTGATAAAAATAAGTGTAAAGCGGTTGCAAATGAAAATTTTTAAATCATCTCAAATAAAAGAACTGGATCAATACACCATCAAACATGAGCCTATTCCTTCTATCGAACTAATGGAACGGGCAGCAAAACAACTATATGCCTGGATTGCCGGTCAATTTACACACGAACATTCATTTATTATCATTGCCGGGCCAGGAAATAACGGTGGTGACGGCCTGGCACTTGCCAGGCTAATGGCGCTGCATGGTTTTGATGTACAAACATGGATTCTGAAATTCACAGACCGCTTTTCTGAAGATTTTAAAACCAATTTAGAACGGCTAAAGAAACAAAATAAATCCCCCATCAGGGAAATCACTAAAAAAGAAGATATTCAACCCTTTGCAAACGATCAAATAATTATTGATGCCATTTTTGGCTCCGGCCTTTCAAGGCCGGCGACAGGCCTACCGGCAGACATGATCCATGCGGTCAATCAGCACCAGGGGCCAGTCATTGCAATAGATATTCCTTCCGGCCTTTTTGGTGAAGACAATACCGGCAATAACCCGGAAAACATTATCAAGGCAAGTCATACCCTAACATTACAATTTCCGAAATTAAGTTTTTTCCTGGCGGATATCCGGCCATTTACCGGCAACTGGCATGTTTTACCCATTGGGCTGCATCCGCAAGCAATAGAAGAAACAAACACCCCTTACTCACAACTAACAGAAGAAGACATTCGTCCCTTAATTAAAAGGAGGAATCGTTTTGACCACAAGGGTACCTTTGGGCATGCGCTACTAATCGCCGGAAGCTATGGTAAAATCGGAGCAGCTACCCTGGCATCCAGGGCATGCCTGCGCAGCGGAGCAGGGCTTTTAACTACCCATGTACCTGAATGTGGTAACCTTATAATACAAACAACAATCCCGGAAGCCATGGCCAGTATCGATCAATCAGAATTATATTTTTCAAATCCTCCCGCAACTGATTCATTCTCTGCCATAGGAGCCGGACCAGGCCTCGGACAAAATATTATTACTCAAAAAGCATTTAAAAAATTATTAAAAAATAGTCAGCAACCCATGGTCATAGATGCCGACGGATTAAATATCCTTTCACAAAATAAAGATTGGCTTAAATTGCTGCACCCCAACACCATATTAACACCCCACCCAGGCGAATTTAAACGACTTGCAGGCGCTTCACAAAACGACTATGAACAATTGCAAAAAGTGAGCGATTTTGCCAGGCAGTACCAGGTAATCGTAGTACTGAAATCAGGAAATACAACCATTGCCACCCCGGAGGGTAAACTCTTTTTTAATGTTACAGGCAACCCGGGCATGGCTACCGCAGGCAGCGGAGATACACTCACCGGAATCATCCTCGGGTTAATGAGTCAGGGATATAATCCTGAGAATGCTGCAAAAACAGGAGTCTTTATTCATGGCCTGGCTGGTGATCTGGCATACAAAGACAAAGGGTGGGAAAGCCTCATCGCATCAGACCTTATTGAATACACCGGAAAAGCTTTCTTAAAATTTAACAATAAATAATTATGAAAAAAACATATCTGATTGGTTTATTAATCATCATGATCCTTGGGGCATGCCAACCATTTAAATTTCAGACATTTCACGCTGAAGACCCCGAAAAATATAAAGGAAAAGGATTTTTTTATGCCCTTCCAAAAACACATATAAAATTGATTTTTCATTTAGAGAAAGAAACATTTTACCCGGGCATTTACGCCAGGTACGCAGAAGAATTACTGGGAATAAACGACCTGCCTTTAAATAAAAAAAGTAACTGGCGTATCAGGGATATTTCTTTTATTACAAAATCTTCACCGGATCCTGATCAATTTTTTTTTACTTCCTTCAGCAAAGGAGAAGAAAAATATATACAGCAGGTTAAAAAAGTGCTGTCCCCTTACCCGGTTTGCCACCTCTTCAATAATAATTACACTTCTAAAGAAACAGGCCTTAATAAGGACACCACATTTCAAGATAAAAAAGATCTATTTTACCTTTCACCCCGCGGAATAAAAAAAGAAGTCATTGACACCCTCTATAAAACCACCCTGCAAGACTCTATCTTTGTAAAAAAACCTGTTTATAAAAAACGTTATGTAAAAAAGTCAACCTTTGAAAAAGCGTCTGAAGTTTCCCGAATCCTGGCTTCTCTCCGAAGAACAAGGTTGGATCTTATTTCAATTAACGAAGAAATTACAGATGGCGTCGTTTTGCAAACGAAATTAAAAGAAATAAAAAAACTGGAAAAAGAATATTTTCAACTCTTTGAAGGCTATTCAAGCAAAACAAATCATCATATTTATAAAAATATCCAACTGGACAGCATTACAAAACCCAAGCAACAAATCTTCCTTGGCCATTTCTCTACAACTAAAGGCCCGGGAAAGGGTGACTCACTTATGCTAACCATTGAAAAAACAGGCATCCGCAATGCCCTGGAAAAAACGATTCCTGCGGGCGAAGCATTCAAAAATCAAAACAATCATCTTTTTATCAGATATCCCGAGATAGTCCGTTTTTGTGTCAGGATAGGAGAAGAAAAGGTGTTTGAAACGACTGAGCCCATACACCAATGGGGGAAAGTAGTGCAAATCCCATTTAAAAAATGAAATAAACGGATGTTAACCCAATATCTTTAGAGCCACCTTTAATTACTCCCCCCCTGCCGCAAGCATCCGCTTGTGGCAAAGAGGTGCTCCTGATAATTGCCTCAAGGTCAAAGAAATGGCATCATGCCAAGCTCCATCCCGCCTCTGGCGGGACAAGTACTGACCAATTAAAAATAAAAATATAAACAGATAAAATGAGCAAATACCAAACCAAAACCTTTGAAAACTTATAAGGTCACATTACTTCTTGCCGATTTTGCCTTCAAAAGTTTTAACCCAATCTTCGAAAGATTCATCCTTATAGGCTTCTGTGTACACCCAGACCAGGTACTTTTCCAAATCAGCAGGCTTTTTATACCCGGGTAAAGGAAAAAGTAACTTTAACTGGCCATCCATAAAAGCATAAGAAGGATAAGACATTTTGCCTTTTAATAATGCTGCCGCCAACTGATGTGTTCCTTTTTTCCCGCTTTTGGCATTGGGATTTACAAAAGTCTGATTACCTATTTTAATGGTATCTCTTCCTTCCGCATTCAATTTAACAGGGTAAAAATAAGTATTCAGATACTTAACAATTTGTGGATGTTTAAAAGTAGTTGCATCCATTTTTTTACACCATCCACACCAGGTTGTATAAATATCAATAAATATTTTTTTGGGATTTTCCCGGGTAGCTGCCACAGCTTCTTCCATCGAATACCATTTAACTTTATCCTGCTGAGCCACAAGATCCGCCGTTAATAAAAAAACACCCAATACCATAAAGATCATTTGTCGCATAAAAACCTATTTAGATTTATTATAAATAAAACGTACCTGATTACTTAAAATTATCGTCAAATATAATTATTTTTGAATCATAAAGCAATGAACCAAAAAATAAGCATTTTATGCCAAACAATAAACTTAAGCCCGACACCCTCCAGCCCACTGAAGTATGGTATTATTTCGACCAACTAACTCAAATACCAAGACCTTCTAAGAAAGAAAAAAAAGTCATTGACTGGCTAATGAATTTTGCCAAAGAACACCAGCTACGAGTCCATAAAGATGAAGCCGGCAATATTATCATTTCCAAAAATGCCACTCCCGGAATGGAAAATAAAAAGGGTGTTGTTTTACAGGCTCACCTGGACATGGTGCCCCAAAAGAATGCAAACAAACAATTTAATTTCGAAACAGACCCCATCGAAACCTATGTTGAAGATGGGTTTGTAAAAGCCAACGGCACTACGCTCGGAGCAGATAATGGCATTGGTGTGGCATGCATGATGGCCATTCTTGCATCCGAAGATATCAAACACGGGCCATTAGAAGCCCTCTTTACAGTGGACGAAGAAACAGGAATGACAGGGGCCTTCGCGCTCCAGCCAAACCTGTTAAAGGGAGATATCCTGCTCAATCTGGATACCGAAGAAGAAGGCGAGCTTTGTGTTGGCTGTGCAGGCGGTGTTAATACCACACTTTCAGTACCTGTTCAGTTTGCTGACCCGAATGACAACCAGGAAGCATACCATCTATTTATTCATGGTTTAAAAGGAGGCCATTCGGGAATGGATATTAACCTTGGACGGGCTAATGCCAATAAATTAATGGCTCGTTTACTTCGCGACCTCAACCAAACCTGTTCCATCGAGTTAAATCAAATCAACGGAGGAACTTTGCGAAATGCGATTCCCCGGGAAGCAGATGCTTATATTACGGTTAAAGAAAATGAACAATCCCAAATACAAAATATAATAAATTCATTTACTGATAAAATAAAAAAAGAATATGCATCTCATGATCCGGAGATTCAAATAACCTTTGAAAAAAAAGGCGAAATTGAAGAGGTAATGACCACTCAATCCTTTAACAAAGTGATTAACGCGATTATCGCTGTCCCAAATGGCGTTCTTGGAGTCGTCCCGGACATGCCGCTCGTCGTTGAAACATCAAACAACCTTGCTGCCGTAAAAACCAACAAAGATACTGTCAAGCTTATGAATCTAACACGCAGCTCTGTCGATGCCATTAAAGAACACGTTAACGAAATGTTTGACAGCATTGCCGGACTGGCCGAAGCAGCATGTCTCCACGAAGGCAATTATCCCGGCTGGAGGCCTGATTTTAATGCTTCTATTTTAAACACCATGACTACCACCTACCGGCAACTTTATAATAAAGAGCCGCGGATTAAAGTGGTCCATGCTGGCCTTGAATGCGGCATTATCGGATCAGTATACCCGGAAATGGAACTTATCTCCTTAGGCCCGGACATCATTCATCCTCATTCGCCGGATGAAAAAGTAAACATTAAATCGGTAGAGCGGTTCTGGGATTACTTAATTGAAAGTCTAAAAAATATACCTGAATAACATCTGTCTGAACATTTTGAAAAATAATAAGGTTTTAAAAATAAAACCCCTGAAAATCAATATTCAAATTTTCGAATTTAGTCAAAATTCA
>CAZSGN010000149.1:0-6956 GCA_964606415.1 uncultured Bacteroidales bacterium | reverse complement strand
TAAATAATTTATCCTGCCCAATCTTCCCTGTCAAGGCTTCTGTATTGAATAGCTTCGGCAAGGTGTTGAGATTCAATTTTTTGTGTTTTTTCAAGATCAGCAATCGTTCTGGAAACTTTTAGTATGCGGTCATAGGCTCTTGCCGATAAGCCGATTTTATTCATAGCTGTTTTTAACAGGTTTTGGCCTGCCTGATCAATTTGACAGTGTTTATGGAGCAATTTTGAGTTCATCTGGGCGTTTGAATGTATGTCTTCATGGAGATGAAATCTTTCATGTTGTATATCTCTTGCTACTGTTACACGTTCCCGAATAGCTTCACTTGATTCTGATCTGGTTTTTTCAGATAATTTGTCAAAAGGGACGGGGACAACTTCGATGTGAATGTCTATGCGATCCAGCAGGGGGCCGCTGATTTTGTTCAGGTATCTCTGAACCACACCCGGTGAACAAACGCAGTCTTTTTCAGGATGATTGTAATAACCACAGGGACATGGGTTCATTGATGAGACCAGCATTAAATTAGCAGGATAGTCCACGCTGAATTTTGCTCTTGAAATACTAATAATTCGGTCTTCGAGTGGTTGGCGCATCACTTCAAGTACGGAGCGCTTAAATTCCGGTAGTTCATCCAGGAATAACACGCCATTATGGGCCAGTGATATTTCTCCTGGCTGGGGATTGGATCCACCTCCTACAAGGGCTACGTCGCTTATTGTGTGATGAGGTGAACGAAATGGCCTTCTGGTAATGAGTGATGTTTGGCGGTCGGTTTTTCCTGCAACGGAATGTATCTTTGTGGTTTCAAGTGATTCTTTAAGGTTTAACGGTGGTAGCAGGGTTGGTAGCCGTTTGGCTAACATGGTTTTGCCCGATCCCGGGGCGCCGATCATTAGTATATTGTGTCCTCCTGCTGCCGCTATTTCAAGCGCTCGCTTGACATTTTCCTGACCTTTTACATCTGCAAAATCAACAGGATAGTTGTTGATATTGGCATAAAATTCCTCTCGTGTATGTACAACTGTTCGTTCTATTCCTGCGCCGGTTTCCAGGAATTGGATAACTTCTTGCAGGTTGTTGGCACCGTAAACCTCCAGGTTATTTACCACGGCAGCTTCCCGTGCATTGGCCTCCGGAAGGATAATCCCTTTGAAGTGTTCTTCCTTAGCCTGAATAGCGATGGGGAGTATTCCTTTGATGGGTTGAAGGCTACCGTCAAGGGATAATTCGCCCATGATGATATATTGGTTGAGTGACGGGGCTTGGATCATCTCATCAGCAGCCATGACGCCTATCGCTAAAGGAAGGTCATAGGAGGAGCCTTCTTTACGTATATCAGCAGGAGCCATGTTGATGACGATCTTTTTCCCTGGCCATTTGTTACCAGTGCTTCTTATGGCTGATTCAATACGCTGTTGACTCTCTTTGACCGCGCTGTCTGGTAACCCGACAAGAAAAAAATTAATTCCTTTACTGATGCTTACTTCGATGGTAATGGTGGTGGCATGTATTCCACTAACTGCACTTCCAAAAGTTTTTACAAGTGTCATTTTTAAGGGTATTTCATTTGAAGCCCGAAAATAGAAAAATATATGGTTTAAACCAATTTTTTGGCAGGCTTTTCTAATTTCGAATGTGTGCCCGGTCAGGGAAAACCTGTTTGTTGAACTTGTTTCTTCAGTTATGCAGATTATAATCGCCTAAATGAAGAATTTCCGGGAAGAGCGCAACGAAAAAGAAGGGCTTTATAGCTCAAATGTCTGATTTGATGGATGGATCTTATTTATTTTTTTTAAGTAATAATTGAAGTTGATTGAAGTCTGCCGCCGCATTTGTTATTTTTTTGAATTCAGGATACCTTTCTTTAGCGTATTGTTGTTTGTTATAAAATTCATTGATCTGGATGTGAATGGTGTCTTTCTCTTGCTTATAAGAAGAAACAAATCCGATATCCGGTACTTTTTCAGGCCCGTAAGAGAGGTTATAGCGCAGTTTATCCAGTCCTTTAATAGTAAATCCTTCCGGGATAATAAATCGTATATCGCGGTTAAGGTGGTGGGGGTAATTGATTTCAATAGGTAGTTCCCGCTGTTCCTCTTTTTTGTTATGCATTTTAATTTGTTGGCCGATGACTTTCCCGATTTTCAGATGATAATCATTGCCATCTGACTCTATGAGAGAAGATATGCTTCCTTTTGCATGTATTTTAAATGGTTTTTTTACTGGTGCTGTGTCAATCGAATGGTTTTGTACTTCATAATGATCAATGTTTATATCTTCACTGATGCTTTTCAGAAATTCTTTTATGAGTTGTTCTCTTTGGTTTTGATCTGAAAAATGATAGTAAGGGAGTAAATGCATGGCAGAATGCCCGCCTATGTATTCGTCAATACTTAATTCTATTTTACCTGCAGGTTCTATATTATGGATAGTGATATCCATATTGGAATAGCTTATTTCAGCCGGAGTGGCTGGTATTTTTTTTATTTGATACCCATTATCTTCACTGTAACAGGGGCTTTTGATAAAAAGCCCATAATTGGAAGTAAGGGGATAAGGTGTAAGTGGATAACGATAATGTATGGCGCCAGGGCATATGTATTGATCTAAACCGGGGAAGTAGATTAAGTATTCGTTGAGATAATACCAACTGAAAAAGTCCGGATCCAGTTCGAATTTATAACGGTTGCAGGTTAGCACGAGTTCGTGCTTAATCTCAAAATGTTCAAGATAATGGCAAAACAGACGGGTTAAACCATATTCATCAGTTGTTTGATTATTAAGGATTGTTGCTATATTCTGGTTGTCATGGATCTCTTCTTTTAATGAAAATGTGTTTTTTAAATAATGTTCGATATTTTTGATCATTTTTTCGGTTTGTTTAGACCGGGGAATTTCACTTTTTTTAATGGCTTTTGTGAGTCTTCGTTTATCTTTTCTCTTTTTTATTTCGTAAATCTCTGTTTTTAAATTTTTTGCTGCATGTGAATAAGTGTCTGGGTTTTCCCGGATGTCCTCATGTTTTTCTAAATGGTAATGGATTCTTGCAAGTTGCCTGTTGTATGCTGCGTATTTCTCATCTTTGATTGTAGGGAGGGAGTCTATGGATAATGACAGAATACGTTGTGATGAGGTGATGGTGTTTTTGATTGTGTCTTTTGTATTATAAGCTTTAGCTTTAAAAAATATGTCTGGCGGCGAAGTGAGCGTAAACGATACATCTTTAACTAAGCCGGGTTGGTGTAAAACTGTATAATTTGCAAACTTTGGGACAACCTGCTTTTTATAGTATACCTCGATGTCACAATTTATTTTAACATCTTTAATAGCGAATATTTTATATTGGCCTTGGTCATCAATGTTTTCAACTTCTTTAATGTTATCACGGTTAAATTCAATAATTTTACCTGATGGTGTAATACTTCTTGCTTTGAGCTCAAGCACTTTTACTGTGTTTTGAACAGGAATATATATTTGTGAGTGGTAGTCAAGTGATTGTTTATTAGAGATATGTACCTTGTAGTGACGACTTTCTGTTTGCTGTATATGTTGTTCTTTGGTGTATTTAAAACTGACTGAGTCTTTGGAGAATATGTATACGAAAGTTTCTTTTTGCTCTTCTTTACTTAAAGCTGAAACTTCAGGTTTTTCTTTCCATTGTGCGTAAATGGTTTTTTCTTCTGAGAAAAGGACGATGAATAATAATAATAAAAGAAGAATTGATTTATTCATTTTGTTGGGTTTTTTGAAGTAAAATAGGCTGATTATCTGGTGGTTAGTCAAGTTTTTTGACTATATGGTTGTTTGGTTTTTAATAGGAAAGCGATTATTCTTAGCAAAAAATATTTAATCGAATCTAAGATCATATTGATAAAGTCCATGGTAAAGATGTAGGTTGATCATTGCTGAATTTTCATAACAATGAATTTTTTAAGATGTATTAAATTGATAATTGATGCCTGGAGGAAAATTTATGTTATGGTTTTGCAGATGCTTTTTGCTCTTTTTTCTGCTCTTGTTTTGCCTTAAATTGGTTTAGTCTTTCCAGTATTTCTTTATAGATTTTCTGAAGTTGATCTGGCTCTTGTGTGGCATAATACTTCAGGGTTTCTTTAATCTCTTGTTCTGTGTATCCGTGTTTGATGAATATTTTTTTATAAATGACGCTGTCAGCATAGATTTTCGGATTTTCATCTGTTGAATGAGCTATTTTTGTTATCCCATCGGCCAGGTGAATATCAGTAAGTAAATTTATAAAGTCTTTTTCTTGTATTGGTTTGTTTTTTTTTTGCGGAGATTGGCAATTGCTTAAATTAATTAAAATGAATCCTATAATAATTGGTATAAAAAAATATTTCTTATGCATAGGTGCAAATCTTTATTTGGTTCTACCCTTATTTTAAGGGTTAAATATTTAAATGATATAAGACACTGTTAAAATATTGTTGTACATATAAACAAATTGCAAGCTTTTTCATTAAATGAGAGGGAGAACCCTTTATTTGATATCATTAAACTTATACCCAATGGTGATTTCATGGGAGCCAGAGTTATATTTTCTTATCGAGGAAAATGTGAAGTCATACGAGTAACCGAAATGATATTGTTTTTCATGGATATATCCGATTAACACAGAGATGGCGTCCTGGGTTCTTACTGCAAGACCTCCCCAAGCTTTATTCTGGTAAATCCCTTTAACTGACAGGTCAAGTTGAACAGGAGCCGGGTGTACATATTTTATAACCGAATTACCTTCAACCGACCATTCATTATTTATCAGGTATCTGTATCCTCCTGTGAGGAAGAAGTGTGATTTCAGTTTGCTCATTCCGGAAAAATTAAGCGTGTCACTTTCAATGAACTTCAGGCGATTATTTAATAATTGTGATGTAGAAAAGCCGATATGGTAATTGTAGGTGTATAAATACAAACCAATGGTTGCATCAGGCAGGGTTTTTGAATATACCGTATTTTGAAGGGGATCCATTTCTTCATCCCATAAATCAATGTTTGATCCATCAATTTTATATTGAAGGATGCCTAACGAAAGACCCATGGACAACCTAAGCTGCTCATTCAGCGCGATATTGTATCCATATGATCCGCTAATACCACTTCGAGAGGTTGGCCCGGTTACATCATTAAAAAGTGTGCCTCCGAATCCCATGTCTTTTTCTTTATGTGGGCCATATACACTTAGTACATTTGTGAGCGGGTGATCGGTGATACCAGCCCATTGAACCCTTGTGTTTGATCTGATCTGATAGTAGTTATGGGTTCCGGCAAGAGCGGGATTGTATGCAAAACTATTGAAGATGTATTGCGTGTACAATGGCATCTGCTGGGCATGGGTGGAGTGTTTTGCGCTCATGCACAGGGTTATGATAATAGCTATATGAATTACTCCTCTTTTCATTCGCTTGTTATTTAAATTTTTAAGCCCGAAGAATTTTTATTGGCACAAAAAAACTTCTTAATTATCTAATAATAGTTACTGGTCCGCTGAATTGTTGTTCCTCAAATCCATCAGATACAGTAATGACATAATAATAGGTCCCCACGGCAAGATCTTTGCCATTGCGTTTTCCATCCCAGCGTACTTTATCATTTTCATAATTATCATTTTGATAGACTTTTTCTCCCCAACGGTTAAAAACTTCAACGGTTACTGAAATATAACGATCATTGCCCAGGTGGAATTCCCACTCATCATTGATTCCGTCGCCATTGGGTGTAAAACCGCTTGGTATATATCCATCCCACATTTTAAATCGGATGGTATCCCGGTCGCTGCAATACTTGTTAGAAACTTCAAGGTATACATTGACACTATCATCTTCTTCCATGAGAGAAGCATTAAATTCTGGTTCCGCGATGTTATCAGGAGTAATATATTTGTCATTTTCTTTCCAGCGCCATGAGTAGGAGATGCTATCATCTTCATTTAATAATAGAATATCGTATGCAGAACCATTAAAGTCTTCGTCCATGCTACTGATTTCTTTCGTGTTGATCTTTCTTTTGTTATTGCTGATTAACGTAATGTAATCAACCGTGTTTTCGAGGATATTTATTCGGGGATTAATAGTAACTTCAGAATAATCAATGTCTATACAGTTGTTTGCATTCCATGCTATTATCGCATAGGTGGTTTTTTCTGATGATGGGTAATAATGATCTCCTGGAGTTAATAAAATATTGGAAGTATTATTTTTAATGACTTCTTCTGCCGGATGTTTATTAAGATAAGCAGTATTAGCTGTATACTCAAACCATTGGTAATCGAAATCATCACCGGTAGCTTGAATAAATAGACTGTCACCTTCACATAAACCAATGGAATCATAAGGAGATGAAATCGTTACATTCACCGTATCTTTGTATCCAACGTAAATGGAATCAAATTCGGCAGGACAATCATTTTTATCTGTAACATTAAGAGTATAGTATCCTTCTTGCAAATTAGCAATTGAGTCTCCGAAATCACCTGTACTCCACCCATAAGAATAAGGTTTTGTCCCTCCTTTAATAGTGACATCAATGCTGCCTGAATCAATAGAATCATTCATAATTAGTTTGCAATTTGCAAGAATAATGTTAGTGTCTGATATTTCGATAGGTTCAAGCGAGTCTATTTGTATTATCGTATCAAATCTTAGATTATTGGAATCTATAATGGAAATATAATATTTTGCAGGAGGTACAGCGTATAAAAATCCATTACTCGTATTTTCGGAGAAGGAGGTATCAAGTGTTGGATGATAAATGGTATCAATGCTTAATTGATAAGGTGCAGTTCCTTCAATATTTGATCCTATTAAATCTCCATCTTCTCCCGGGCATTCGGGAAGTAATCCTTGAACCGAGGCATTTAACCTGTTTTGATCAAAGGAAAAAGAGTCCACGATCATACAGTCATTGGTGTCCTTAACATGGATGTAATACATTTTATCAGG
>CAZSGN010000148.1:0-7004 GCA_964606415.1 uncultured Bacteroidales bacterium | reverse complement strand
CAGAAAAAAATAGATTTGTAACCCTGTTTTTGAGAAGGCTAATACACAAATTCACTCATCTGGCTTTGTAATACTTTTGCTGCCTGCCCTGCCTGATCAGCAAAACCCTCTCCATCACCGGCAAAAATAATACTACGAGATGCATTTACCAATAATCCGATGTGCTTATTCATTCCATATTGCACCACTTTAGCCAGATCACCACCCTGCGCGCCTATTCCCGGCACAAGAAGAAAATGATCCGGCACCAGCTTCCTGATATCAGCCAATTGCTCGGGCCTGGTGGCACCGACAACATACATCATATTCTTACAATCACCCCATTCCCGGCTTTTATCAATCACCTGCTGGTACAATTTAAAGCCATTATTAGCTTCAAAATACTGAAAATCAACTGCTCCTTTATTAGAAGTCAATCCTAACAAAATAACCCACTTATCATCAAAACCCAAAAAAGGTTTGACAGAATCCTCACCCATATAAGGAGCGACGGTAACAGCATCAACATCCATCTTTTCAAAAAAAGCTTTAGCATACATCATAGATGTATTTCCTATATCCCCACGCTTGGCATCAGCAATAACAAAGCTATCAGGATGATCATCTTTCAGGTAGCGTACTGTATCTGCCAAATCCTGCCATCCCTCAATCCCCCTGCTTTCATAAAAAGCAGTATTAAGCTTATATGAAACCGCATAAGGGAATGTAGCCTCAATAATTTGCTTATTAAACTGCAATACAGGCCTTTCATGATGCTTTAAAAAAGCAGGAACCTTTTCAATATCAGTATCAAGTCCAACGCAAAGAAATGATTTCTTTTGTCTTATCCGGGATTCAAGATGATTGTAATTCATTTCAATTGGCTCATAATCATTTATTATTCCTCAACACCTGCCTCTTTAAGTCTTTCCGCATTTTCTTCCATTTGCAGTTTATCAATAATAGGTTGTATATCCCCGTCAATGATCGATTGTAAATTATACAAAGTAAGGTTAATTCTATGATCAGTTACCCGTCCCTGGGAATAATTATATGTCCTTATTTTAGCAGACCGGTCACCTGAAGACACCATTGTCTTTCTTTGAGAAGCAATACTATCAAGATGTTTCTGATACTCCAGGTTATAAATTCTTGTTTTTAACTCCTTCATAGCCTTATCCAGGTTTTTAATCTGGGATTTTTCATCCTGACAAGTCACAACAATACCTGTAGGAATATGTGTCAGTCTGATGGCTGAATAAGTTGTATTTACCGATTGCCCCCCCGGACCGGAAGCACAATAAGTATCTTTCCGGATATCCGCCTGCTTCAGTTCCACATCAACATCCTCCGCCTCCGGAAGCACCGCAACTGATGCAGCAGACGTATGAACGCGTCCCTGGGTTTCGGTCTGTGGGACCCTTTGAACACGATGAACTCCCGATTCATATTTTAATATGCCGTAAACCTCATCACCAGTTACTTTCATGATAACTTCTTTAAATCCGCCCGAAGTTCCTTCTGTGAAACTGGTGGTTTCAACTTTCCAGTTTTTCGTTTCGCAATACTTGGAATACATACGAAATAGATCGCCTGCAAAAATACTTGCTTCATCGCCACCAGATCCAGCCCTTATTTCCAGAATAGCATTTTTATCATCATCCGGATCTTTAGGTAATAACAAAAACTTGATTTTCTGCTCCAGGGGTTCAACCTTCGCATTAAGCTCATCAAGCTCATGTTTAGCCATTTCCTTCATTTCCTCCTCCTTTTCATTAGCCAGAATATCTTTGGATGATTCGATATTATCAAGAATATTCTTGTATTCATTGTAAGCCTCCACAACCGACTCCAGATCTTTGTACTCCTTATTTAATTTAACATACCGATCCATATCAGCAATAATCTCAGGCTGGGTAATAAGCTGTTCGACCTCTTCGTACCTTCTCTTGATCCCTTCAAGTTTCTGAAGGATCATGCTGTGCTTTGCCATAATCAAAATTAATTATAAGTAAAAACGCCTTCTTCGCTTTTAATCGTCAGTTTATTTTTTTCATCCGCCTCACATCTGCCAATAACACGAGCCTCAATATTAAAAGAATCTGCTATTTGTATAATATCATCAGCAATATCCTGAGGCACATAAAATTCAAAGCGATGTCCCATATTAAACACCTCATACATCTCATCCCAATGAGTTTGGGATTCCTGTTGTATCATTCTGAATAATGGAGGCACCGGAAACATATTGTCTTTAATAACATGCATGTTCCGGACAAATTTCATTACTTTAGTCTGGGCACCGCCTGAGCAATGAATCATTCCGTTAACCCGGTTGCTATATTTTTGAAGCACTTTCTTTACCACCGGGGCATATGTCCTGGTGGGCGACAACAACAACTTACCGGCAGTCAGTCCCGTTTCATCCACCATATCATTTAAATCGTAAGAACCAGTATAGACAAGTGTTTCAGGTATCAGGTCATCAAAACTTTCCGGGTATTTATGCGCTAAATGATTACTAAATAAATCATGCCGGGCAGAAGTCAATCCATTACTTCCAATACCCCCGTTGTATTCATTTTCATAAGAAGCTTGCCCAAACGAAGCCAGTCCAACAATAACATCCCCGGGTTGGATATTGTTTTCGATCACATCTGTCCGCTTCATCCGGCAGGTAATATTTGCATCCACAATAATAGTACGAACCAAATCACCCACATCAGCAGTTTCCCCTCCTGAAAGTTCAATATTTATATCATGCTCACGAAGCAAGTCAAGTACATTATCCATTACCCTGATAAATTCCAGGACTACCTTGCCGAGGATTTTTTTAGCATTCCTGCCAATGGTAGACGACAGCAACATATTATCAAGTGCACCCACACAAGCCAGGTCATCCACATTCATCACGATGGCATCCTGGGCAATTCCCTGCCATACGGAATCGTCACCAGTCTCTCGCCAATACATATAAGCCAGCGCTGACTTGGTTCCAGCTCCATCGGCATGCATGATATTACAATACTCGGGATCTCCCCCCAGCACATCAGGCAATACCTTACAAAAGGCATTAGGGAACAATCCCTGGTCAAGATCTTTGATGGCATTATGCACATCTTCCTTCGAGGCTGAGACACCTCTTAAATCATATCGTTTATCTTTTGTCATTTTAATAAGATGAATGAAACCCCAAAAATAGCAAATCCTTTTCAAACGAAAAATTTAGCAGGCAGACAAATACAATCAAAATCACATCTGTCCGAAAATTTTGAAAAAAATAAGTTTTTAGGAACTTAAACATCTAAAAATCAACATATATTTTCTTGAATGTAATTGAAATTCACGAAACTTTTTTATCAAATAACAATAGTTTTTTAATTTTCATGAAAGCCCGAAGGGCTGATGTTGTTATAGCTAATTCAACAATTTTATCCACCGATTAACCTTGAACGAAGTAATTCTTCAAGATTCTTTGCATTTGTATATTTATGATATTCACCATTTACCTTAACAATAGGGCCTTCATCGCACTTATCAAAGCAATGAATACTATTAATAGAAACCTGTTCATCAAGTTGATGTCTTTTAACAAAAGCCTCAACTTCCCGAAATAAGTATTTATTCCCTTTTCTAAAACAGGAACTACCCATACATACAACTATTTGATGCTTTTTTGTTTTTTCCGGATTGATCATTTCTGAGATTTTATTTCACGGGCTCTGGCCATAAACTTTGCTGCTTGATCCGTTTCACCCATAATTCTGTATGTCAATGCAATGTTTCTATACAAATCAGGATCATCAGGAGTGATCTCAAGAGCCTTCTTAAACATCTTTAATGATTCATTTGGCTTCCCGTTCATTCCAAGTGCCACCCCCAGATCTTTTAATGTTTTTGCACTATTAGGTTTTTGCTTAAGTGCCTTGCGAAGATAAAAAATAGCTTTGGAAATATTATTTTTATGTTTACCGTAAAGATTACCCAGGGCATAATTAGGCTCAAACCTGTCAGGATTAATTTCACGTATCTCTTCATAAATCTGAATTTTATGATCTACATCATTATAGCCTGCAAATATCTTCTCAATATTATCATAAATCAATTTATAATTCGGATTTCGTTTTAATATTTGCTTATAATAATAAATAGTGCTGTCATAATTCCCGTTATACTGATAATGCGCATTACCAAGCAACAATAACGCATCCCGGTATGTCGGATGAATGCTTACCGACTGCCGCAGGTAATTTAATGCTTTTTCCCTGATCTTCTTTTTTTGATCCTCATCATCAAAGGTTTCTGCATACTCAAGCAGCTTTCCTCCAGCACTGCAAGTACTCTTCGCACTATTATAAGAAGTTTTCACATCCGTGGTAAACAACGTCAGATCATCTTTCCAAACCCTATTTCTGGAAATGCTTTTAATACTCATGGCTATCAAAAGCAATGCTATCAATGGATAAATGACTGCTTGTACCTTTCGCCGGCTTTTCATCCATGCAGGCACAACGCTCACAAAAAACCAGCCTAAAACAAGCGCAAAACCAACCGATGGCATAAATAAAAAGCGCTCGTTCATAAAAGTACCAATGGGAAAAACAATATTGGAAAAAATAGAAATGGTTATCAGGAAAAAAAGTATTCCGTATGCTGATACTGATCTTTTTTTAAGCCCAATTAACGCGGCCATGATCAGACCAATATATAGGAAAAGGGAAAGTAAAACATAAAAGTTTCCCCAATCCATTATCGGGAAACGATAAGGATAATAATCATAAGTCAAAGGATGCGGAAAGAAAAGCAACTTAATATAATACCCCAGCGTGTACATAATGGTCGCATACTTTTCAGCAACAGAAGCCTCAAGAAAAGGGTTATTCATTAACTCGTTAGGTTCGGCAGAAGAGACAGGCCCCAATACACTTTGCCTGATAATAAAGAAAACAGCAAAAGCCAGAACGGCAGGCAACCAGGTTGCCAGATATGTTTTTGCTTTAGTTTTTCTAAAGAAAAAAATCGTAAGAGGAATGATTCCCAAAAAAGTAACCGTATTTTCTTTGGACATTATCCCAAGGAAAAAAGCAATCCCTGACCACAACAAGAAGCGACTTTTTTTCTTATCAACAAACAGAACAGCATAATATAAAGAAAGCAGACTACCAATCAATGCCATGATCTCGTCCCTGCCTTTAATATTAGCCACAGCTTCTGTATGAACAGGATGAACCAGGTAAAACAATGCAGCAATAAAAGGAATCGAAAAGTACCATTCAGCCTGATGCTCCCTAAACAACAACAAAAATAACTGATAGAGAACAAGTACGGCAATGGCATATAAAAGCAGATTAACAAAATGACTAACATGCGGATTCCGGCCAAAAAACTCATATTCTATAGCAAAAGTAACTAAAGACAACGGCCTGTAACGCCCACCAGCAACAAGGTCTTTCTTTTTCTTAAAAAAACCCATAAAAGTATCATTAGCCAATATATCATCAATACCCTCAACACCCTGTTTGGTATAAACATTTTGGGTTACTACAATAGCATCATCAAGCGCATATTGATGAGAAATAGTATTTCCATAAAGAATAAATACCAGGGCTGTAAGAATTGCATAAGCCCATGTTTTTCTTTTATAATCAATCATAAGTAAAAGCTATAAATAACATATATTATCAAATATAATATAATGATGCGATTAAATTAATCAATAGCCCCAATAAAAATAAGCCAACTCCTTAATTGATTCGTCCAGGAAGACAAGGATGGTGTTTTATCAGCCATGCCAAAACCATGTCCGCCGGTGCCATAAATATGCATCTCACCCTTGACCCCTGCGCTTTTCATTGCAGAATAAAAATCGATAGAATTACCAGGTGGTACAACATGATCATTGTCTGCATGCAATAAGAAAGTCGGTGGTGTCGTCGAATCCACATGGCGTTCCGTAGACAATTGCTGGTGCAGTTCTTTATTCTGATACTCCTTTTCACCAAGCAAATGATAACGGCTGCCTTTGTGCACCAGGCGTTCATTTGCAAAAGAAATGACCGGATAAATAAGGATGCTGAAATCAGGCCGGTCCGAAACGTCCTTATCCGGCACATCAAAAAAATGATCCCATTGACCATGAAGCGTCGCAATGGTTGAAGCCAGATGTCCCCCGGCAGAAAACCCCATAATACCTATTTTATCAGGATTAACACTCAATTTTGCAGCATTTTTACGGATATAACGCAAAGCTTGCGAAGCATCCAATTGAGGCGCCGGATAATAATACTTTTGTTCCGGACAATCTCTGCTATCGTGCCGGTAGCGTAGTACAAAAGCATTCATACCCTGCTCATTAAACCACCGGGCAAAACGAGTCCCCTCCTTTTCATAAGACAAATACGTGTACCCCCCTCCCGGGCATATCAAAACAGCCGGGCGCGGTTCATCATCAGCAAGAAGAAAAAGCTCCAGAGAAGGCATACGGCATTTGTCAGCTTGCTTTTCACCTGCTCTAAAAATATGTAATTCAGGTATCTCACTTTGTCCTTTACCTATCATCAAAAAAAACATCAAAAACAAAAACAAAATCCGGTTCATTGCGCATTTTTTTTAACTATTTATAAATGATGCAATTTAATATATTTTTGTTTTACTTCAATCACCCCGGGAAGCAATTAGAAAGGATTTTTCTGAATAAACACAATGATCATCCCCCCAGGATATAAAAATTTGTATTTTTGCGTTTAACGAATGCGAGCGATAAAATCATTATCAATACTTTCTATCAACCGAGTTATTACAAAATTTTTTTCGGTTAAAAAAAGACAAATAAAATAAACAACTCAAGTTTCGCAATAACTTATAAAACACTAATTATTAAAACTTTGCATATTAAAGCACAAAGCTAAGTTATTGATTTAGTTATAATTAAACATTCCATTTTTATGAAAAATATTCATGAATTTTATCCTGAAAAACTTGATTCAACTATAGGCTTTAAGGCACCTATAAACTTGTTCATTTTT
>CAZSGN010000147.1:0-7159 GCA_964606415.1 uncultured Bacteroidales bacterium | reverse complement strand
TAAAATACAACCCAAATTGAGCGATTCCGCTCAATCGACCTTAAACCATATTTTACCTACATATAAACAAATTGCAAGCTTTCATTAAATTAGTGGTAGAACCAAAGAAAAATACCCAGTATAAATTTAAGGAAGATTACATGGCATCACTAAGGACTCCAAATTTAACATAACTTTTTAATGTATTCATTATTCCATCGACGTCATAACCACATAATTCTTTTAATTGATCTGACGACCCTTGTTCAATAAATTGATCCGGAATCCCCAACATTTTAACAGGAACATGATAACCATTTTCATTAATAAACTCCAGCACAGAAGAACCAAAACCACCCTTGACCGCACCATCTTCAATAGTAATAATTTGTCTGTAATTACAGCATACAGTATGGAGTAATTCCTCATCCAATGGCTTAACAAAACGCATATCATAGTGTGCAAACCGATATTGGTCTGCTCCCAGACTTATAATTGCTTTTTGCGCATCATTCCCCACGGGGCCTATTGTCAGAATGGCAACATCATCGCCTTCTTTCAATAAACGACCTTTCCCTACAGTTAGCTCAGTGAATGGTCTTTGCCAATCAGACATAACGCCTTGCCCCCTGGGATAGCGGATTGCAAAAGGACCATGGCTTCCATTCTGAGCGGTAAACATCAAATTTCGCAATTCTCCCTCGTTCATTGGTGATGCTATAATCATGTTAGGAATACAGCGAAAATAAGGAATATCATAAGCACCATGATGCGTAGCTCCGTCCTCACCCACAAGGCCTGCGCGATCAAGACAAAAAACAACGTTAAGGTTTTGAATAGCAACATCATGAATAACCTGATCATATGCACGTTGCATAAAAGTGGAATAAATATTACAAAAAGGAATCAATCCCTGAGTGGCAAGCCCTGCAGAAAAACTAACAGCATGTTGCTCTGCAATACCAACATCAAAAACACGATCAGGCATTTCTTTCATCATGATATTCATCGATGAACCAGTGGGCATAGCCGGCGTAATGCCAATAATTTTTTCATTACGCCGCGCAAGTTCTAACAAGGTATGTCCAAAAACATCCTGGTATTTCGGAGGTTCGGCATGTTTCTTTTGTATAGTAATTAATTCCCCGGTGATTTTATCAAATTTACCAGGAGCATGCCAAATGGTCTGATTAAGCTCGGCCTGCTTAAAGCCTTTTCCTTTTTGAGTTACGCAGTGCAATAATTTCGGGCCCGGAATATCTTTAAGATCTTCCAATAAACGAGTAAGATGAGCAATGTCATGGCCGTCAACAGGACCAAAATAACGAAAATTTAAAGCTTCAAACAATTCGCTTTTCTTGAGAAAAAAAGTCTTGATAGACTGCTCTATATTTTGAAAAAAACGACGGCTATAAGGTATTGTTTTGGTTAAACCTCCTAATAAATGCCAAATTAAATTTTTTATCCAGTTATATGTTTTGCTCGTAGTGATATCAACAAGATACTCTTTCAATGCTCCAACATTCGGATCAATAGCCATATTGTTATCATTGAGGATAACTAAAATATCAGAATTATCAGATCCTGCATTATTTAAGCCTTCAAAAGCCACTCCACCAGTCAACGAACCATCGCCAATAACAGCAACCACCTTTTTCCCATTTTGTAATTTTTTAGCGGCTGTAGCCATTCCTAATGCAGCTGATATAGAGACAGAAGCATGCCCGCCCTGAAAAGCATCATAAGGGCTTTCACTTCTCTTGGGAAAGCCACTGATTCCTCCTAACTTCCGATTAGTATGAAATAAATCTCTTCGCCCGGTTAAAATCTTATGTCCATATGCCTGATGTCCTACATCCCAGACAATTTGATCTTTAGGTGTTTCATAAATGTAATGCAATGCTATTGTTAATTCAGTAACACCCAAGCTGGCCCCTAAATGACCCGGATTCTCAGAAACCTCATCAATAATAAACTGACGCAATTCCTCGCTAAGCTGCACCAACTCATCCAATCCAAGCTTTTTTAAATCTGAAGGTGAATCTACCCGGTTTAATATTTGGTAATTGCTCTCTCCCATTCAAACAATAATTCCTTTGAAAATCAAATTTACGAATAATAAACATGAAATTTAAATTTTTATTTTATCTGTTTATATTTTTGTTTTTAATCGGCCAGCATCTGTTCCGCCAGCCGGCGGATTATGGCTCGGTTCTTAAAGTTATGATTTTTAAACATTGGGGTTACTAAAGGATAACACCCGCATTTCTGCTCTTCTATGCTATAATCAATTTACCCACAAGATTAATCTCATAAAAGTAACAAGACGATTGGTGATAAGCTTAACAATATATTATTATGGATCAGTAGTGTCCGGTTAAAAGATTTAGATTGCTTCACTACGTTCGCAATGACGTGACTTTGTAGTGTTTTTGGGTGGAAGGGATTGTCATTGCAAGCAAAGCGCTTGTTCGCTATGCTCCAACCGCTCAACTTAGGTAATAATGACTTATCTCCTGCTGGCAACCGGCTACTTACTGCTTATTTATAATCATTTAAAATAAAAGCCTGAATTATAGAAATATCCGTAAACAATTTTTCCATTAAAACTTCATTCAAGTATTTCGATGTAATTATTATCTTTGTTTTTCTCATTACAATAAAATATAATATTATGTTCAGATATTCCTTACTTATTACCATCGGACTGATTTTGCTGGCATCTTCATGCGTGCCTCCCCGTCATTTTTCAGAATTAGAGGAGCGTTACCGGGATTGCCAGGATGAGCGAGAAATACTGATTTCCCGTAATGAAAAACTTAAGGTAGAAAACACTGAGTTCAAAGCCCGGCTCGATAAACTTAATAAACAAATCAATGGCCTGGAAAAAGACAGCTTGATACAAAATGAAGCATTGGTTGAAATGAAGATCAAATATAATAACCTTAAAGAGAAACACAGTCAACTCAAAAAGGCCCAGGACGATATTCTCGAAGGAAGCGAAAGAAGCACAAAACAACTTCTTCAACAACTGGAAACAACCATGGAAGAAAATCAAAAACGGGAAGATCAACTTCGTGAGCTTGAAGTCACTGTCGAACGGAAGAAAAAAGATCTGCAGAAAATGCAGCAAGATATGCAGGCACAACAGGAAAGATTAATTGAACTTGAACGCATCCTGAACCAAAAAGACAGCATAGTCAATCTTTTGAAAGACAAAGTTTCAGCCGCACTTACCGGGTTTGAAGGACAAGGATTGAGCGTTTCAAGAAAAAACGGGAAAGTTTATGTCTCGCTGGAAGAAAAATTACTTTTCCAATCAGGAAGTTTTACTATTCAGGAAGAAGGGAAAAAAGCCTTAATCCAACTGGCAGAAGTTCTTGAAAATAATCCGGATATCAATATCATGATCGAAGGACATACTGATGATGTTCCTTATATTTCTAATAATGAGATCAAAGACAACTGGGATTTGAGTGTTAAAAGAGCCACAGCCGTTATCCGGATACTGGTAAATAACTCTGGCATCGACCCGGCACGACTGATTGCCGCCGGGCGAAGCCAATACATGCCTGTTGATCCTGCGAAAAACAAACAAGCAAGGGCAAAAAACCGGCGGACAGAAATCATTTTGACCCCCAACCTTGATATCTTGTATGAAATTTTGAATGAAGAATAATCTGATACGGCTAAATCACTACTTAACAGACCTGAATCACCTTATCAGAACATTGACTTTTAAAAGATCAGTCAATTATCTGGGGATAATCATAGGGTACTTTCTTTCATCCATCCTCCGAACACCAATAGTTTGGGCCATGCCCTTTTCAGTAACCGTTGAACCAACCACTGCCTGTAACCTTCGCTGCCCCGAATGCCCCACCGGCAATGGTGCACTTACCCGGAAAAAAGGCAACATAACAACAAAATTATTTGAAAAAATAGCAGAAGAAATAAGTTCCCATGCGTTTTATATGATGCTCTATTTTCAAGGAGAGCCGCTTTTACATCCAAATATCAGCAAGCTTATCAGTCTTGCCCGGGAGAAAAAAATATATGTCACCCTCTCAACCAATGGCAATCTTCTTAATGAAGAAAAAATCAAAACACTTTTGGCAGCAGGTGTAAACCGGATTATTATCTCTTTAGATGGCATTAATCAAAAAACGTACGAGAAATATAGAGTCAATGGCAATATTAAAAATGTTTTAAGCGGTCTACAGATCCTTTCCCGGGAAATAAAAAAACAAGAGAGAAAACCAAGAGTCATCATCCAATTTATCGTTTCTGCATTTAACGAACATCAACTAATAAGCGTATCAAACTATGCTAAACAACTTGACTTTGATTTTGAAACAAAAAGCATGCAAATGGACGCCCCCCTGGAAAAAACATTTATGTTGCCCACTAAATTAAAATACCGTCGCTATAAGATACGAAACGGGAAAATAAAGTCGCGCAAAAAAAGCAATTGCCGACGTATATGGTCTACTGCTGTTATCACCTATAATGGCCAGGTCGTTCCTTGTTGTTTTGATAAAAATGCTGATTTCTCAATAGATAACATACAGGATGCCTCATTAAAACAAATTTGGTTTGGTGAACGATTTCAAGTATTCAGAAAGAAAGTGCTGCATCAAAAAGATACCATTTCTATTTGCCGTAATTGTGACCAATAATCATTGGCCTTTAAAAAAACAAGGCTCCTATAAAAATACCAGCAAATCCTGCAACAATAGCCTTTGTCACATTTCTCCAAAAAATACCTCTTCGTGCTTTCCTGATGTCCTTTTCGATTTTCATTAATTCTTCCCTCGCATTTACCAAAGCGTTTTCCATATCCTGCATATTTTTAATATCAGATTCAAGTCTAGTCATCACTAAACCCAATTTGACCCGGGTTTCTTCAATAACAGAATCTGCCAATCGATTCTCCTCTTCATATAAATCGGTCATTTGCCTGATTTGTTGATCCAATTCAATCAATCCTTCACGCATGAGGTGCAAATCGCCCTCTCTTTGATCAAGGCACTTCAGATAATCCTCCCTGATTACCTGCATCCCCTGGTAGGTTTTTTGAGAAAGTAAATAAGATGTATCCTGTACCAGCATGCTATCCCCTGGCTGCAACCGAAGCGTTTGATATCCTGTCATTCGCTCTTGTCCATAAAAAGAAATACCTGTTAATAAAAAAAACATAACAAGCCAATACGGCTTATTCCTGGCACCCCGCATCAATAAGAAACAAAAGTTTGGTTGCATTATCTTTTTCCTTTTTAATTTGGCTTTGTGCTTTGTCAATATCTTTCATCAACGCATTAAAGATATCTCGTTGCATCTTATAATTATTTTTTGCACATGAGTCATAATCTTTTAATGCCCTACCCGCATTTTCAAGTCCACTCATCGCCGTATCTAATTGTCGGGCAGAAATTGTCAAAGAAGAACGAATCAAATGGATCCTGTTCTCAATATCGACCAAACCTGAATCCACCTTATCTATCTGGTAATGAATTTTTTTCAAATCTGAGCGGGTATAAAAGAAGAAAATAATCAAGCCACCAACTGCGAGCAATGCAATAATTCCCGAAATTTTATTGATTTTTGAGATCATACTAATAGCAATGTTTTTTGATAAGTTGCTGAGGGCTCCCGTATTCCATGCTTTTCCAGTCAAAACAAGCCTTATCTCTCTTCCCGTTTTCCAAAAAACTAATTCCTCTTTTTAATCTGGCTGAATGATCAAGCGGATTAATCCTTAAGATATGATTAAAATAATTTATTGCTCTTTGGTAATTCTGGTTATAATACGCATCGTTAGCTTTCTTGTAATAATAATCAAGTGTGCGCTCACACCGGGGGTTAGGCGATTTAAACATAACCTGGCTAACAACACGGCAATCTGCTTTTTTCCCGTCTTTTTCAGCAGGTAACCACATACCTGAAGTTGAACGAATAATACGAAGTGCTTCCTCATCACAACCAGCGCCAACACTTGACATAAATTCGGTTTCCTGAACCTCCCCCTCTGCAGTAAGGATGTATTCAATAACAACCAGGCCTTCAATGCAATTAGCCATTGCCTGGAAAGGATAATTCAAATTTGTATCAATATAATGTTTGAGACTGCTTGCCTCGGACCCCGAACCGACAAAAACAGGTTTCCGGTCAACCTCTCCGGATGACTCAATAAAATAAGCAGGTTGAGAAAAAACAGGATGATTAAGGCAAATGATCATCAAAAGAAACAAGGACACCATCTTTATCATAAAATCAGTCATTATAAAATTCAAATCCAATTAATATCCCCGAATAAAAGGGCTTATAGGGAAACATATTGTCATCACTCAATAAAGCAATAAATCGGTTTTTCCATTCCAGGTTAATCACATAATCTCCACTGGAACGAAAAATTTTCCCTACTGAAAAACCAACACCAATACTAATATTGTGACCCGAAAAATTTTTCAGATAATTCGTGCTTTTAACATCCACATGATCATTAACCCCATCATAAAAAGCTTTGTTAATCCTCCTCCTGAAAACCAAAAAATCAACAGAAGGCCCCCCGGTCAAATACCATTTATTCTTTAAAAAATATTTTGATATGAAAGGAACTGATATGAAATACTGATGGAATTTTTGCTTTAAAGTATGTGCCGGCTCAAGCCTGGGATCTTTATATGGCCCCTGAAATACATATTCATCAGGAACCTGCGTTTCTTCAAAAAGACTATGACGAGAATAAACAAGACCTGTTTCCAGTATATACGTTTTATCAGCAAACCATCTAATCACAGAAGCACCAGCAGATATCCCATGGAATGGTTCATGAGGTGTGTTAATACTATGACAAAATGCCGGGGTCACAAAAACCCGCACTGAATTGACGCGCTCACTTTTATCTTCCTGTCCGGTCAAATAAGATACCTGGCTCAAAAAAAGAAAAAAAAGCAACCTGCGAAAAACAAGAGATATTCTGAAGGTCATGACACCGAAAAAATTAGATGCTAAAGATAAGAAAAACACATCTACTGACAAAAAAGCGAAAAAAAATCATCGGGAAACAAAAAAACAAGAAAAGAAGTTTCGGAATTAAGGATTCCTTGCTCAATTCTTTCTCGCTTAACCCAAGTTGTTACATAATAAATATAACTAATTGATTTACATATAAATACAG